>CANJNJ010000074.1 GCA_947474995.1 Opitutaceae bacterium
GGCCCAAGGCCCTCGAGGTGCCTTCGCCGCAGCGCCAAAGGCTGGCGGCGTTGGTGCAGCGCAGGGAAAAGTTGGTGACCATCCTAGCGACGGAAGAGCAGCGCCTGGCCCAGAGCCGTGAGGCGGTGGTCAGGAAGCTGGGCGAGAACCTGCTCAAGGAACTGCAACAGCAGGTGGAGCAGATCGACAAGTTGATCGAGGCGCAGATCGATGACGACGACACGCTCAAGGGCCAAAGCGAACGGCTGCAGCAGGTGAAGGGCATTGGGCAAGTGACCGCCTCGACGCTGCTGGCGGAACTGCCGGAACTGGGAAAACTCAGTCGCAACGAGGCCGGCGCACTGGCCGGAGTCGCGCCCTACAATCGGGACAGCGGCACCCTCCGCGGCCGTCGGACCATCCGCGGCGGCCGCGTCCAGGTGCGCCGGGTGCTCTACATGGCGGCACTGGTCGCAACGCGTTTTAATCCGATCCTGAAGTCATTTTATCAGCGACTGGTCGCCGCAGGTAAGCCCAAGAAACTCGCCCTCACTGCCGTCATGCGGAAACTCGTTGTCCGCCTCAACCACCTCCTAAAAAATCCTGAATTTAAGCTCGCCTGAAAGACCGTTGCTGACCCCGTAGGACCGGCGGCAAAGACCAACCGTTGAAGCGGTCGATCGATGCCGAGCTCGGCGACGGAGAAAACCCCAATCAATCGGCTCGCGGAAAGGGTCGCGGACCGCCTGAGCCGGGACGGTTGATTTCGGCCGCCAGCCAATCGATGCCGCGGAGGTAATTCTTTAACGTGACCTCAGCATCGCCACCTTTTTCCGCGATGATTCCCACCGGTCCCATCCAACCGCTGTTCTGAATGGTCCGCATCATCTCGAGTTCACTATCGCCTTGGGACGGATAGATGAGTTCGTCCTCGAACGCGATTCCCGTGATGTTCACCGCGACGACATAGGGCTGAATCTTTTTCCAAATCGCGGGAAAACTCTTCGTGTCGTCGTGATCGTGGTCGCGGGCATGATTGAAATTGTACACGATACCAACATCGGTGACACCGAGCGTTTTTAGCCGCTCGATGATGGCGACCTGGTTGTCCATGATCCCGAACCAGGTGTTGTGGGGATAGAGCGACACCTTGACGCCGTAGGGCGCCGCAGCGTCCACAATCTTCTTGATGCGGTCCGCTTCCTGAATCACCCGGGTCCGCTGTTCTTCCGGGGATTTCGTGAAACTCTGCTCCTGCAGCCGACGCGTCGCCTTCTTCATGGCCTCTTGGTATTTTTCGCGCTCCGCCGCCGGCCATTGCTGCAGTTCGGCCGTGGACGCAGGCAGCTTGGTCCCGGGTGGCATCAGCTGGCCCCATTCCGCCGGTGTTCTCGGACGACCGCGGGGAGAATGCATGACCCAAAGCTGCGGATGGACATTCTGCCGGCGGAATGCCTCGAGCGCGGCCTTCGCCGGCGCCTCGTCGATTTCAGCGGACAACAGGTTCCAGGCGAGGAGCGCGATCCCGTGCTGCTTGGCCGCGATGATCTCCGCCTCGAAGGTCGGGATGTTCACTTCGCGCCAGGAATAGGCGTAATGTTTCAGTCCCAACCGTTGCAGCATGGCCAGGCGCTCCTCGGGGGTTCGTTTCACCGAGTCAAACGGCGCCACACTCCAGGCGTGGATGTTTTCGTGCGCCCAGATGGAGCCGGCAGCGGGGACCGCCGCCGCGAGCGGCGCGACCACGATCCCCAGACAGCAACCCAACAATCCGAGGTGACAAAGCGAGGAGAGTGTTTTCATGCAGCGGTGCTATTTCCTAGGGGGTTAATCTCAAAATGAATGACGTTATTTCTTCGGCAGGGCAAATGGGATGCAGGCGTCACCCCTGTCTCCGTCGAGTTTGATAGCGGAGGCGCACGGCGCGGCGCCGAGTCGGTGGCTTGGCCGATCGGGGCCACTTCGATTGGTTCACCCCTCCGGCGTGCGATCAGAAGGAATAAGAGACCACTAATCTCGGATTTATCGGCGTTCCGGGGATGACCGTGGTTCGCCGGGTTGCCGCTTTGATATACTCCTCATCCACTATATTATCCACAAACACGCTCGCTTTCCAGTGCTTGTTCCACGCGTACGACGCGGTGATATTTACCAGCCGGCTGGCCGGAACAAAAAAACTGGCTTGGACGGGGATGGGATTTGTCGGGGTGGTTGCTGCGGTAAGTCCCGTTCCGGTATCACCCGGCGATTCACCCTGATAGACAAAACCAACTCCAAAGCCGAAACCCTTCAGCCGTTCCTTTCCGTGAAAATGAAACCACGCGGCTCCTGACTGCTCCGCCGTGGATCGAATCGGGAGACCATTCGGATCCCGGTTTCTGAAATTGGTGTAACTGAGAATGGTCGACCATTGTTCGCTCAAGGTCCCATTCACCTGGTATTCCCACCCGTGGGCCACGCGGTTCAAATAGAGGCTGGGCAGCGGGGGAACTGGCGGCGGTACCGTATAGTTGAGCTGATTTAGAACCGCGAAGTTATTCTGCTTGATGTCAAAGTAGCTCACCGTGGCGAAGATTTTCCCGTCCATAAAATTGATTTTGGCGCCAGCCTCGTTCTGCACCGCTGACGTCCGATCCAAATCTGCGGGGCGATTGGGGATGTCGGGATTTTGCGGCTGGGCGCTTTCCGCGTGACCGTAGTAAAGCGATACATTCTTGGTCAGCTTATAGAGGCCGCCATAATTCTTGAAGAGAATGGCTGGCTGGGAATAGTAAGGAACGGGCCGGGAGATGCTGCGCGTCCGGATTTGAGCCCAGTTGTGGGCCAGGCTCACATTTACGACCAACCGCTTGTCGAGCAGCTTCAAGACCTCACTCAGGTAGAGATTCGCTGACTGGTTTCGATTCCAAGTCTCGACTCTCGGGCTTCCGTTCCCCACAAACATGGGCGCTGGGTCCCCGGTAAGGATGTTAAACGCCGGCACCGTATACGAGGTGCCATAGGTATGAGTCTCGGTTAAATTCCCTTGGACGCCCGCCATGGTCGTTGATTCGAAGCTTTTCCCTTCGAGTTGATACGCGTAATCGTTCTGTGCGGTGAACTGCTTGCTCGGCCAACCGCTGTCCCGGATGACGGCCGCGTTAACGATGGGGTTGAATTGAGTGGGTCTCGGCGTAAAGGTCGGAGCCGGGCCATAGGTAAAGCCGGGCGTGTAAAGACCGGTCCGGGGATCATAGGCGCCGCCGAGCGTCCCCGACGGCGTGACTTCTTTGGTCGTGGAGGCATCGCGGTTCGCCGCCACCGCCAAGTGCATCGAGAGTCGCTCCGTCAACCGGCCGTCGAAAGTAAACATGAGCGCGTGTTGTCGCGCCTTCCGCCCGGTTTCGCGGCTGTAGTTAAGGGCCGCCGAAATCGGCATGCCCTTAAGCACGAAAGCGCGATCGTTCGTGCCCACGGAAGGATCGATGAAAAGCCCCTGCGAATTGAGCGCATTGGTCCAGTTGTAGCGATGCTGCAAGGTCGCCTTGCTGCCGCTTTTGAACTGGTAGGTCAGCGCCGAAAGTTGATCGAAGCCGCGAATATCACCCACGGCGTAATCCTCCCGGCGAGTGCCGGACGAAATAAGCCGAAGGGCGAGGTTGGGGGATATCATTCGATTGATATCCACCGAGGCTTGATCGGTGTTATACCTGCCGACCTGCATGGTGGCGGAACCAAAGTTGGAGAACTGTGGTTTTTTCGTCACAATATTGATGGTGCCACCAGGAACGGCAGAAGGGGAAACAATGGAATCGACCCCCAACGATACCTCGATGCGGTCGATCGCCGCCCCTTGGAAGCTGAGATTGCCCACGGCGTTTAAGGGGATCGGCAAGCCGTCGGTGAGGACGCCACCCTGCGGGGTGACCTGAAATCCGCGGATAGAAAACCGTTCGTCCGGCGCCGATTTGGAGCTGCGGGACATTCCGGCAAAATACACCAGTGAATCAAGCACAGTCAGCGCGCCGAGGTCCCCGATCAAATCCGACGTGACGACAATCAGACTCTGGGTCGCCTCTTGGAGATTAATCGCCACGCGACCGCCGCTCGTCGATTCCGCCGCTTGATATCGACCGACTGAGTCAACGCTAACTTCGAACGGGTTGAGCTTCACGGTTTCTGTCGAGGCCGCGGCTGTTGGAGTCCGCGGTTGTGCCAGGGCGACGGCGGGGCCGGTGGCCAGGACGAACGGCATGAGCCAATTCATCACGGGGTTTGATTTTTTTGATTTCATCTTCGGCGGATTGGCCGGAAACTCGATTTCCAGGGGAATCGGCTCCGGCAGGGGTTTAAGGGGAGGGCGAACGGTGAAAACTCAATCAGACCCCGCAGTGCCTAGGCTACAAGCACGCATTTCCGGCCAGCGGGGCGAAATGCCGTTCAACGAGATTTCCGCGCCGGAAACTCACCAACTCATCCGCCGTCGCTCCCGCGGCGACCGATCAACTGGAGAGGGTCAGGTTGCTAATCTTTCAGTGGCCGGACTGGGTGCTGAACGCACTGAAAGCGACACTTGAGCTTGTTCTCCGGACATGGCGTTGAAGATACCGGCTAATGCCTGCAGCCGAAGCGCAGCAAGTGCCCACCGCGCGCGGGGTCGCACCCGGGAAAGTGGCGCCAGGTCGCGCGGCCCAAAGCACCTGAAAATTTTCAGATATCCGCGCCAAAAGCTCCCTGGCCATCGGAGCGAGCCGGAATTTTTTCTCCAGCGACGGTCCCACCTTGGCGGCCGTGTCGGGCGGCATGGGCGATCAGTTCACCACCGTTTCTCGCGTTGAGGAGATGCATCAGCCGCTTGCGGCGTTTATAAATGGCGAAGCACGACAGTCCATGGTCCGCGGCAATCTCCGCGACCGACTGCCCGCGCGCCAATCGGGTCAGTAATTCCGCCTGGCGGGTCGTGAGCCCGAAACTTTCCCGCGCGATGGCTGGCAGTGACACGCCCTGGGGGACGATCCGCTCCGGCCTGGCCCCAAAGTAGAACTCTCCGGCGGCGACTTTGGCCAGGGCGGAAGCCAATTCCGCCAGGGGCGCGGACTTTTCCAAGTAGCCGACGGCACCGTAATGCAACGCCAAATGAACCGATTGGATGCTGAGCGTGCCGCTTAGGATCAGGACGTGGGGCGAAAATCGCCGGTGACTCAGATTTTCCAATACCTCGAGGCCGCTGCGGCCGGATAGATTGAGATCAAGAATGACGACATCAACGCGGCGCGCAGCCACGGCGGCGAGCAACGCGGGTTCGTCCTCCGCGTTGCCAACGATTTCCAGGTTCGGAAGCGTCGTGAGGTATCCCGCCAGCAGGTCACGAAACATCCGATTGTCTTCAAAGATCCAAATGCGGTGCTTCCGCAAGTCGACCGATTCGACGGCGGAATGCTTCTCGTGACTTGCCGACCCCGGGGTCGACGGCCGCTCCAGGCTCAAGGGAAGGCGCGAGGCTTCGGACAATCCGGGAGCATCGGTTCGCAGGGCGATCGAGTCATCAAGGACAGTGGGAGTGGACATGGGATTGGCTGGCCGGAGGAGATTTTTAGCGACTGGCTTCTACGAGGGAACCAAACGACCAGCGGTCGGAACCGGTAATGGGGAGTACTACGCACGAAGCCCGTTCAACGACGTCCTGAACCTCAGCCGCGAAATCGCCGGACCGAAATCACCGCGGTCAGGGCTCAAACAGCGCTGAGCCGAGTCTTCCGGGCCGTGCGGCTACGTGCGAAGCCTGCTCCCTTTCCGTTTTCCGGGGAGAAAACGAACGGCATTCACTGCCGAGGCGCGCCACATAACGGTCTCAGTTCGGTCGCGCGCATCGCACCCACTCCCCGTTCCCACCCGCCAATTCCCGGGCAAACTTCCGCGCCGTGCCACGGGCTTCCGTTTCCGGCCACGGGATGCTGCTTCGGGCTTTCTATTCCCGCGTTTGTCTGCACAAAAGAAATCGCATGAAGACGCGCACGTGGGTGTTCAGCGGCCTCCTGACCTTGGGTGGTCTGCCCATCTTGGTTGTCCTGGAAGCCATGAGGTTTGGCGGCGCCCATGTGGGCAAGATCGAGCTCGATTTCGTTTGGTATTCGATGGTGGCGATCCCGCTCGTGTGGGTCGCCGCATTCGTCTTGTGTCGCGTCGAGGCCCAACGCCGGCAACGCCGCCAACTCATGTGGGTTTATCGCCTGCTGCCGTATGGCGCGTGGGCGGGGCATATCCTGATCGTGGCGTTCACCCTGCAGTGGGCCAGCGGTGCCCATCGTCGGGCCAACGAACGCGCCCTCGCCTCGATCGAGGCGGCGTTCAAACTCGCGCCCAACCAGGCGGAGAATTTTGTGGCTCGCGGCGATCTCATGACCAACACGGCTAGTTACGACCGGGCCGTCGCCGATTTTGCCGAAGCCATCCGGCTCAAGCCCGCTTACGCCGCGGCGTATTATGGCCGCGGCTTCGCCTATACCCTGAAGGACGAAAGGGACCGGGCGTTTGCCGACTACACCGAAGCCGTCCGCCTCGATCCGAATCACATCGAGGCCCACCGCCAGCGCGGTTTTCATTTCCGTAACTTGGGCCAGTGGGATGAGGCGATCGCGGAATTCGAAGCGGTCCGGCGAGTCGCTCCCGACGATGCCAACGCCAAGAAGCAACTGGCTTCGCTGCGGGAGCAAAAGGCCCGCTAGCGCCGGCGGCCGAATCCACCCATCGTCCCGCTCGCAGACCGCGAGTTCCTTGTAGACCCCGGCGCGGCAACGCGGCTTGCTGGTCGGCTTGCTGCCCTCGCTCACGCTCCAGCCCATTGGCTACCTCCGCACCCGGCAACAGGTGAAGTTCCAGGCGGGCCACCAGCCCAATGCGGCCACGGAAGACCGCAACGAGTTGGAATTGCTCGCGGGCTGCGGGCACGAACAAGCCCTGAACGATCTCGCCGGCATCGAGCGCGTGTGGCTGCTGTGGTGGTTTCATCGCAACGACAGTTGGCGACCCCTCGTGCTGCCACCGCGCGGCGCCGCGCGACGCCGTGGCGTCTTTGCCACCCGCTCACCGCACCGCCCCAACCCGCTCGGCCTGACGTCCGTGCCTTTGCTGGGCATCTCGGGGCGGCGGTTACTGCTCGGCCCCTGCGATCTCCTCGACGGCACTCCGGTGCTCGACATCAAACCGTATGTCGCCGCCTACGATGCCTTCCCGCAATCGCGGGCCGGTTGGATCGATGCCATGGGGGCCGAGTTGCGCGAACCGCCGCGATTCACCGTCGGCCTCTCGGACCACGCGAGGGCCCAAGCCCAGTGGCTGCGCGAAGGCTGGCAGATCGATTTTACTCCGCGCCTCGTCGAGCTGCTCTCGCGCGATCCGTCCTCGCACAAGACCCGGCGGATCCGGCGGCGCAACGCCCGCGAAATGGAAATCGGCTGCGGCGCGTGGCGGGCGGTGTTTACCGTGCAGGACACAAGCGTCTGCGTCCTGGCGCTCGAGGCGGCGTACCCGATGAAATTTCTATCGCGACTCGATTATGAGAACGTGCCCGACCGCGCGGCGCAGCTGGCGTTTCTCGAGCGATGGCCGCCCGGTCCTGGCAGTTGAAGGTTGAAAGGTGAAATCGAAGACAGGTTGCGCGAGACCACAATCGAATGCCGGGAATCGTGTCCGGCCGATCAGTAAAGGAGTTTTCGCGGGATCCCTGGGAGTAACCTTCCGGCTGATCCGAGCTTTCAACGTTCAACCTTCAACGCTCAACTGAACATTACAGCGCGCCGGCGCGGCCGCCCCGGCCGCGATACATCGCAAGAAAGAAGACGAGCACGGCAGCCATGGCCGCCGAAAGCCCCATCCAAAACAGCGACCAGCGGGTGTGACTCTCGACGGTGCACACCGCAAACCACCGGCCGGTGCCGAGGTAGCCGATCGTGCTCCCCACCCCGCTGTTCAGCAGCGACATCAAGGCCTGGCCTCGCGCCCGCCACGCGGGATCGACCCGCTGGTCGAGGTAAATTTGGCCCGTGATGGAAACGAGCGTATAGGAAACCCCGTGCAGCAGGAGGCCCGTCATGAGCGTCCACGGCGGCCCGGCCGCGCAGAAGGCGAAGCGTACCACGCCAAGTCCCAATCCGCAGGCGAAAATCCATTTGAGCCGCCACCGCAGCAGCAGGGTCCCGAGACAAAGCATCGCCACCACTTCCGTGACCTGGCCCAGACTCATCCACGCCGACGTGTGCTCGAGTCCGATCGCCTGCAGGTGCGGTGGCGTATAGGGATAGAACGCAGCGAGCGGAATCGCGAAGAGCGCCGTCGTCAAAAACACGACGCGATGGTCGCGATGGCGCAGCAGGGCCAGGGCATCGTAGCCGAAGCGCTGGGTCCAGGTCAGTCCCGCCACCGGGAGCGGCGCCGCGCCGGGCGGCAACAATAGCGTAAAGCCCCACACCACCAGCCACACCCCCGCGCCAGCGTATCCTGCCAGCGTGGAACGATCCGCCCCGAGCGCGCTCACCAGCAGACAGCCGCTCATCCAGCCGATCGTCGCGACCGCCCGGATCGGGCCGAACTCCCGCTTCGCGTCGGCCAGTCGGGCAAAGACGACGGTTGAGGTGAGGCTCCACATCGGCGCCGAGCAAAACGCGTGCAGCAGAATGAATCCGAGCACCACGCCCGGCGCGGCGCCGAAGCGAATCGCGCTGCTGGCGAGCGCCATGCTTATCGCCGTCGCGAGCGCCAGCCCGCGCAGCACCTTGACCGGTGACGCGTGGCGATCCGCCATCGCGCCAAAGAGCAAGGGTGAGACAAACGCGGCCAGGCCTGACGTCGCGAACGCGTAGGGCCGGAGTTGGGCCAAGCCGTGCGCGGCCAGCACGGAACTCAAGGGGACGAACCACATGCCCATCGCCGCCCCGATCAGAAAAAAGAGGCCGATGAGTTCGGCATATTCCGCGCGCCGGAGAGTGGTCAGCACGGGCGCAGCACATACGGCCCGGCGCCGGGATCAAGCTTCCACGCGCGCCCAGCGCGCCTCAAGCAGGGTTCCTCGATGGTCATTTTGATCCGGGTCACCAACGGAAGCCCGTTCGGCACATTCTGCTGGGTCCCCTCTCCTTTCGGTCATTCTCCCCACCCGCTTAGCCGGAAAAATTCAGTTGAGAGTTGAAGGTTGAAAGTTGAAAGCCCGGGACAGGTGGACCGCGAAAAGGGAGTCACGAGCCGGGGTGGCTCGAATCTTCATCGCTTTCAACTTTGACCGTGCAACCTTCAACTGCCTGACCCTTAGGCCGAGCTGGAAGCGGCCCAGAGGTTAATCGAACCGTCCTTGGCGTAGCGATCGATCCGCGCCAATTCCTCGGCGGAAAAGGACGGATTCTTCAGCGCGCCCACGCAGTCATCGATCTGCGAAACCTTGCTCGCGCCGATCAGGGCGGTGGTGATCCGCGGATCCCGCAACACCCACGCGATCGCCATTTGCGCGAGGGTCTGGCCGCGGCCCTGCGCGATTTCGTTCAGCGCCCGGATGTTCGCCAGGTTTCCCTCGCTCAGGTATTCGCTCTTGAGCGTCGTGTTGGTGGTCGCGCGACTGTCCGTCGGCCGGCCCGCCAGATATTTGTTCGTCAACATGCCTTGCGCCAGTGGCGAGAAGGCGATGCAGCCAATGCCCTCTGTGGCGAGCGCCTCGAGCAAGCCGTCGGTCTCCACCCACCGATTCAACATCGAGTAGCTCGGCTGGTGAATCAGGCAGCGTCGACCAAATTGCCGGAGCAACGCGTTCGCTTCCTTGGTGCACCGGCTGTTGTAGGATGAAATCCCAACGTAGAGCGCCTTGCCCGACTGCAGCGCCTTATCCAGCGCGCCCATGGTTTCGTCGAGCGGGGTCCGCGGATCGAAGCGGTGCGAATAAAAGATGTCCACGTAGTCGAGGCCCATCCGTTTGAGGCTTTGGTCGAGGCTGGCGGTCAGGTACTTTCGGCTGCCCCATTCGCCATAGGGCCCCGGCCACATCCGGTAGCCGGCTTTGGTCGAGATGATCAGTTCGTCGCGCAACCCGGCAAAATCGGTCCGCAGAATTTCCCCAAAGTTGGTCTCCGCCGATCCGGGCGGCGGCCCGTAGTTGTTCGCGAGGTCGAAGTGGGTGATGCCGAGGTCGAAGGCTCGCCGGCACAGCGCGCGGGAGTTTTCCGTCGGCGTCGCCCCGCCAAAATTGTGCCACAATCCCAAGGAAAGCGCCGGCAGCCGGAGGCCGCTTTTGCCACAATAATTGTAGGTCATCGATCCATAGCGATTGCTCGCGGCGGTGTAACTCATGGCCATGAGCTATCGTGCGGATCCGTCCGGCAACAAGCACGATTCTCGGACAGGGACCGTTTGCCTCGTCCGTTCGAGGATCGTCCCGCGGCTGCGCGGCTACGTATTTTTCACCGCCAGCCGGCCAAGAATCCGCTTTCGCTAGCCGGCATTCTCCGCGTGAATCGGCCAGTCGGCCGCCATAAGGCCTCGCGACACCTTCCCATGCAAAATTGCCGGTCACCCTTCCCCGCAGTCTTGGGCCTGCTCATCCTTGCTCTTCCGGCTGCCGGACAGGTCGCTTGGACCGGCGGTGGGGGAGACGCCAACGTTTCCACGGCCAACAACTGGAATCCTTTCGGCGCGCCGGCAAGTGGCGGTACGGCCGATCTGACGTTCGGTTCGACGGGAATCACCGCGGTCAATTTCGACAGTGCCTATAGCGTGAAGTCGCTGACGTTCAGCGGCACAACCGCCTATAGCTTCAATGGCACAGGCGGAGGCACGACGCTCACGGTGGGTTCGGGCGGCATCGCCAGCACCGCGGCGGTGGGGGTCTTCTTCAATAACACGATCCAACTGGCGACGGCGGCCACGTTCTCCACCGGGACGTCCAATCTCACGTTCAATGCGATCGACAAGAATGGCAGCGGCCTGACCCTCAGTTCGAATGGCGGAGCCGTAACGGTCCTCGGGAACATCACCGGAAGCGGCGGTTTGGTCGTGACCGCGGCGAGCCCACCGCCCGATGCCGTGTCGCCCCGCGTCACTTTTTTGACCGGCACCGGCAACACTTATACCGGCGGCACCACGATTAACGCGGATGCCACGCTACAGATCGGCAGTGTCGGCGGCACGTCGCCCGGTTCGTTGCCCGGCGATGTGATCAACAACGGCACGCTGAATTTCAAGCCGTCCAATACGGGTTTCAGTTACGGCGGTTTGATCTCGGGCACCGGACGGTTGCAGATGATCGGGACCAATACGCTGACCCTGACGAATAGTAACACGTACGGTGGCACCACGCTGGTCGGTTCCGGCACCTTGGTGATCGGGACGGCTGACGCTCTGCCGACCTCGACGTCCGTCAGCATTGGCTCCGGCGCCGTCCTCGACGTCGCGGAAAACCAGAAAATCCAATCCTTCGGCGGCACGAACTCGCTGTCCGTAATCAAAATCGAAAGCGGCAAGGCCCTGAACGTCACCCTCGGCGCGGCCTCGGGGGGCACCGTCTTTTTCGGCACGATCGCCGATGGCACCGTCCCGGGCGGCAAGTTGATCATCGGGCCCAGCACCGACACGACGCCGCACGCCGTGGGGCTGCGCGGCGACAACACCAATACCGGCGGAACCGAAATCCAATCGGGCGGCGCACTGCTCATCGGCGGCAACGGCACGACCGGTTCGATTCAAGGGAATGTCAGTAACGACGGGACGCTGATTTTCCACCGCGGCAACGACCTGACGTTCAACGGAGTCATCTCGGGCACGGGTAGCGTCAGCCAAGGCGTCTTGTCCGGCGGCACGACGGGAAAAACGCATCTCACGGCCGCGAACCTCTACGCTGGCACAACCTACGTGTACAATGGAGGGCTGTTCGTCTCCAACACGACCGGATCCGCGACCGGCACCGGCCCGGTAATCGTCAGCGCCATCAATACCGGCCTCGGAGCCACGTTTGGGGGCAGCGGCCGGATCACGGGGAGTCTTACGGTCAATGCCTTCGGCAAAGTCGTGCCCGAGGGAGATCTGAGAGTTGGCGCCACCATCCTGAACGGCGGTTCCACCTTCACCTGGCTGTTGCTCAATGCCGCGGGAGCCGCGGGCACGGGCTATGGCCTCTTGGATATTTCCGGCGGGCTGACCCTCAACGCCACCGCGACGTCCGGCCAGTACCTGACCATCGCCCCGTTTACCTTCGTTGGCAGCAACCAGGCTCTCGCGTCCAAGTTTGATACCACGCTGAGTTATTCGTTCACGCTGGCCACATCGTCCGGGATTACGGGCTTCAATCCGGCGGCCATCGTGCTCGACCTGTCCGGCTTTCTCAATCCCTACACGGGCACTTGGGCGGTCGCGAGCTCGGGGTCCAACCTGATCCTCAACTATGCCGGCGGCGCGCCCATTCCGGAGCCCGCCACCTCCGCCCTCCTCTTCGGCCTTGCCGTGGGTGGCCTCGCCCAGTGGCGACGACGGATCTTGGGGCGGAAAAGAGCGGAGTGATATCGGCAGCGTGACGGCTGCCCGACCGATGGGAGGCCGTCCGCCAATGTCGATTGGCGATCCGCGAAATTCTGCGATCCGCGGTTCGGGGCGAACAGATCTGTCTTGGGCTTGGACCAAATTCCCACCCGGCCGGCGGAGCGCCCGGCCAACCCTTGGGCCAACCGTCCGCGCCCGTCAAAACAGAGAGTGGACTCGCTTTTGCCTTCCGGCTAAACGGAAGGGACATGTCCAACGTCCCGGCCAACACCCGCTCAGTTATCGTGCGGGAAATCCCGATCGAGCTCTGCCAGTTCATCAAATTTGGCGGACTCGCCAGCAGTGGCGGCGAGGCCAAGCAATTCATCAGCGAGGGCAGCGTGCAGCTCAATGGCACGGTCGAGACCCAGAAGCGCAAAAAACTCGCGGTCGGCGATCGCGTGACCCTCAACGGCGAAACCCTCGTCGTCGAGCTGGCCTGAGGTGGCCACGACGCCCCGGCGAATGTCCGATCTGCCCACCCAGCCTGTGTCGTTTACCGCGCTCGGGCTGTCCGTGCCCCTCCTGCGCGCGGTGGCGGAACGAAATTATTCCACGCCGACCGCGATTCAAACCGCCACTATTCCCACGATCCTGCGCGGCGGCGACGTCTGGGCCTCGGCCCAAACCGGGTCGGGCAAGACCGCGGCCTTTGCCCTGCCCCTCTTGCAGCTCCTGAGCGCAGGCGTCCGGCCACCCGGACGACTGGCCCGGGCCTTGATCCTGGTGCCCACCCGCGAACTGGCCGCGCAGATTGGCGAATCCATCCGGCGGTATGCGCGGTTTCTGCCGCGGCCACTCAAGTCGCTGGTCGTTTACGGCGGCGTCTCCATCAATCCGCAGATGATGGCCCTCGGCGGCGGCGCCGATATCCTCGTGGCGACGCCGGGACGACTGCTGGACTTGATCGATCACAACGCGGTCTCACTGTCGGCCGCTTCCTTCCTCGTCCTCGACGAGGCCGATCGCTTGTTCGACCTCGGCTTCGCCGCGGAGCTCGGCCGGATCCTGCCCCTGCTGCCCGAGCACCGACAAAGCCTCCTCTTCTCCGCGACCTTTCCCCCGGCCGTGGAATCGCTGGCGACGGCGGTGCTGCGCGCCCCGACGCGAATCGACATTCCGGTCGTTCCGACCACGCAACCCGACATCGTGCAGCGCGCCATCGAGGTCGACGCGCCGCGTCGTACCCAACTGCTCCGGCATCTCATCGAGACGCAGAAATGGCCGAGTGTCCTCGTGTTTGTCGCGACGAAATATGCCACGGAACATGTCGCGGACAAACTGCGCCGCGCGGGGCTCACCGCCGCCGCCCTGCACGGCGAACTCAGCCAGGGGGCGCGCACCGAGGCGCTGGCCGATTTCAAAGCGGGCCGGGTGCAGGTGCTGCTGGCGACCGACCTGGCTGCCCGGGGACTCGACATCGCCCGGCTTCCGGTGGTGGTGAATTTCGATTTGCCGCGTTCCGCGGTAGACTACACGCACCGGATCGGTCGCACGGGGCGGGCGGGAGAAACGGGCACCGCGATCAATTTCATCAGTGCCGAGACGCATGCGCACTTCCGCCTCATTGAAAAACGGCACCGCCTGACCATCGCACGCGAGCAGATCGAGGGTTTCGAACCCGTCGCCACGGAGGTGCCCGCGCCGGCCACCGGCGGGATTAAGGGCAAACGGAAGAGCAAGAAGGACCGGCTGCGGGAAGCCGCGGGCGGCGGCCAGCCGCCGCCCATTTGATTTTTGCGCTGTCTGGGCATGAGCTCGACCGCTCCCGCCAGGCCGATGGCCGGGGCCTGTCTTGACTCCGGCTTTTCCGCCTCAACGGCTACCAACCCCCATCCATGAAGCCGCGGCTTGTTCGCACTATTCTGCTGGTAGTGGTTTTTCTGGTGATGGTCGCCGTGCCACGCTGGCTGCCACGTTGGCCGTGGCCCCGGCCGGCGGAGCCACGTCCTTCCTCCGTGCGGCCGCTGACGGCGGGCGAAAAGGAACAGTTCGAAAGGGGCCGGCTGCAGTTTGCGACCATTTGCGCCGCCTGTCATCAGCCGAACGGTCAGGGCCTGCTCGGACTCGCGCCGTCGCTCGTCAATTCGCGCTGGGTGCAGGACGATCCCCGCATCCTGGCCCGAATCGTTCTCAACGGAAAAGCCCAGGAAAACCTCATCATGCCGCCGTGGAAAATGATGCTGAACGATGGCGCGATCGCCGAGGTGCTGACCTTTGTCCGCCGCTCCTGGGGCAACGAAGGCGATCCCGTCACGGCCGCACTCGTCGCGGAAGCTCGCCGCGATACCGCGGCGCGCGAGCAGCCTCTGAGTGACTATGATTTAGAGACGCTGGTGCTCACGTTGCCGCCCCGGTCGAACTGACAGGACCGCCGCCGGCGCCTCGCCCTCACCGCGCGGCCGCCCGACTGGGGTCGCGCCCAAGGCGCTTTGATTCGTAGAGGGCGGCGTCCGCCGCCGCCACCAAGGCGGAAACCGAATCGGCGTTTTCCGGCCAGGATGCGACCCCGGCGCTCAGACCGACGGAAAGCGTCAGCTGCTTGGGCGCAAAGACGCACGGAGTCGACGCGACCAACCCCCGCAGCCGGGCCGCCGCCCCCAAAGCACTCTTATGGTCGGTCTCAATCATGAGCAGGGCAAACTCGTCACCCCCGAGACGCGCCACGCAATCGACTTGCCGGATCTGCGCCGCCAGCAGGCCCGCCACATGTTGCAGCACGGCGTCGCCGGCGGGGTGGCCATGCGTGTCGTTGATTACCTTGAAGCGGTCGAGGTCCATCATCATCAGCGCCAAGGGCCGCTGGAAACGAACGCTGCGCAGCCACTCCGCCCCCAACCGACGGTCGAACTCACGCCGGTTCAATAATTGCGTCAACTCGTCCCGGAACGCCAGAGCCCGCAGTTGCTGCAGCGCCGCGGCCATTTTCAGCGCATAAAACACCGCCCGTTCCAGGCCCCGCGGGTTCAGCTCGCTCTTGGCCATGAAATCCGCCGCCCCCACGTCCAGCGCCGCCATATCCGTCCCCTCGTTGTCATCGCCGGTAAGCAGGATGACCGGCGTGTGACATTGCTGGGCCATGGCTTCCCGCAGCAGCTGCAGGCCGTCGCGATCGCCGAGATGATAATCCAGCAGGCAAAGCACATAGTCCCCACTCAGGAGGGCCTTAAGTCCGCCATCGAAGTCCTTGATGTGCTCGAGCACGAAGGACCCGCGACGAAAAGCCGCCACCATGAAGCCAACCAGCTGGCCCATCATATTGTCGTCATCGATCAAAAGAATTTTTTGCGCCGGCGGCATCGTGATGGAAACCAAGGCTGATCGGTGGCGGGGCCGGAAGTCGACTGCTCTTTGCCATGCACGGTTTAGCGAAAAGTGTCGCCACGGGCGCCCGCGAGTGGACCGGCGTCAGGTCGTAGCGGCAAGCGTGAGCGAGCGGAGCTTCCACTCGCTGGCGCTCGTGGCGACCAACGCCCGGGGCTGCACTTTGGGCCAACCGCTCTAGCAGCCAAAACCATTGCCGGTGACTCGGCCATCAACCAGCTTGGCTCCTTATCCCCAGTGACCGCCTCCGGGTGGACGTGGCCGCGCCGCAACTCCGGGCGAATCGCCGCGCGCTGAGCGGGTTTCAACTTATCCCATTTACTGCACCGATGAGCTCAACCAACCGAGGAACCTCCCCGGCACCAACCGCGGCCGGGTTCCGGCCAGCGCGGCTCAGCCTGGATACGGTGACGAGGCTCTTGCTGTGGTTCGGCGTGCTGCTGGTGGGCGGCTACCATTTCGGAATCGAATGGAAAGCGCTGTGGCTGACGGAGCCAATGGGCTCGTGGGAAACCGTCTATGCGTCGATCGCTCGGGCGTGGCCCAACCAATATCAGTGGGACCATTGGATCGACGGGCATGACGGTTACGGCCCGGGCTATCCGACCCTGGTTCAATTCTTCCTGCGGGCCGGGCTCGACGTTTACGTCGCCCACCGACTGGTGAACCTCATCGCCATCCTTCTCGCCTGCGGTCTCGTGGCCCGAATGCTGCGCCAGGCCGGAAGTTCCGGACGCCTCACGGCGGCGGTCACGATCCTGTTCTACGCGTTGAATGCCGGTTCCTATTCGATTCAGGCGCGGCCCGACTTTCTCGTGCTGCTGGAAATCACGGCCATGTTCGCACTCGGTCACGCCGCGGCGCGGGGAACGGTGCAAACCGGATGGCGCTTCGGCGTGGTGCTGGGAGGCGTGGCGCTCGCGGCTTTCCTGACCAAAGCCTATTCCGCTTTCACGTGGGCCGCCGTGCTCGCCTACCTGGTCGTTTTCGTCAATTGGCGCGGGGCGCTGGCCGCCGCCGCCACAAGCGGAAGCATTCTCGCAGGAGGCATCACGATCTTTGCGGCGTATAATCCGCTCTACGTTCTCGAAGTGTTTCGCGGCCAGCTCGTGCAGGCCTCGCCGAACCTCGCATGGTTGCTCCACCAAGCCGGCGACTTTTCAATTCTGACCTGCGGCGTGATCGTGGCCATCGTCTGGCCCTTTGCGCAGCAAAGGTGGGTGGGTTGGCGGACTGCCGGGATCGAATCAAAACTACCGCCCGCCCCACCCGCAGCCGGAAGAAAATTCTGGCGGTGGCAAACCGGGCTTGCCGCCGCGGGTCTGCTCGCGGGACCCGGCTGGCACACCGGAGCCTATCTGACGTACTTTCTCCACCTCCTCCTGGTCCCCCTGCTGATGCTCGTCGGCCCGCCGCCGCCGAAAGCCGCTCCGCTCGGCCGGCGCTGGCTCGACCTGGCGCTCGCCGCCAATCTCGCCGTCCTCATCGCCGTTGCCCCGGGCTGGCCGCGCGCCGATGCGAGTTGGGCCGAACTCCGGCAGGACATCCTGCGCGAACCGGGTCGCGTCGCGGTCGACTACCTCATGGAACCGATTGCCCGCGAAAAAAGTGGCATCCTCGTCGTCAGCACCGGTCAGACGGGCTACGTCCTGAAGGAGCCCTTCCGCATTTCGGGCAACTCCGCCACGGTGACGCGCGCGCGGGCGGCGGCCACCGAGTTTATCGACGCACAGGCGCGATCGCTCTTTGGCGACGATCCGGTGGACACGCTCTATTTGGATTGTCTGGTGGATCTGCGCCCCGGATCGGGTCAGCAGCGTTTCGGCGTCATGCCGCGCAATGAACTGCCGTATTTCACGGGCGCGGAGATGAACCGTTACGCCGCCACCAAGGTTTACCATGTCACGCCGTACTATTTTGCGACCAACGCTCCCCGCCAGGAAGCCGGCTTGGCCCGAACGACGATCGTGAAATTCGTGCGGAGAAAATGACGGGCCCCCTGGCGGCGGTGCGAGGAGCGCAACTGGCGACATGTTTGCAGGTTTGACAGGTCCAAACCTGTTGTCTGGCGCCGGCCGCTGCCGTGTAACGGGGGCGCTCGCTCGATCCCTTCCCGCCAGTTCCCCTCTAACGGTCAGCCCTCAGCCAAAGCCTCCCATGAAATTCCCCTGCTTTCTCACTACCTTGGCACTCTGGTCGGCGGCGGCGGTCCACGCGGCGCCGACGCTGACGCAGACCGATGTGTACGTCTCCGGCAAGGACGGCTACCACACCTTCCGAATCCCGGCGATCGAGACCGCGCCGGACGGCACGCTGATCGCGTTTGCCGAGGCGCGGAAGTACACCCGGGAAGACCCGGGTTACGGCCGGCAGGACATCGACCTCGTCTACAAGCGCAGCACCGACAACGGGGCCACCTGGTCGCCGATGGTGATTCTCGAAGATCCGGGCGAAGAGTGGTCGGCCGCCAATCCCGCGACTCTCCTCGATCGCACCAACGGCAAACTCTGGGTGTTCTATATCCGGGGCCGCCCCAAGCGCAGTTCGGACACGGCCCGGCCGGGCACGGACGACATCAACAACATGGCGCGTTGGAGTGCCGACAATGGCCGGACCTGGTCGGAGGCAATCGACATGACCGCAGTGGCGCGGGACATGAAGGACCCGGCCTGGAAGTGCAGCATGCCCGGACCCGGGGGTGCGATTCAAACGAGCAAGGGCCGCCTGATCGTGGCGATGTGGAAGATGCCCTTCTCCGATTTCACGGTGTTCTCCGATGACCACGGCCAGACTTGGAAGCGCGGTCAACTTGTCCCCGGCCCCCAGGGCGGCGACGAGTGCCAGGTGGTCGAGTTGAATGACGGTCGGATTCTAATCGATATGCGGCAGGAAACAGGCGCGCACCGCTATCTCGCTGAAAGCACCGACGGGGGAAACACCTGGAGCAATCTTCGACCCGGACTCGACGTCACAGCGGTCGCCTGTGCCATCGAGCGTTACACCCCGACGGGAGCGGCGAAAGCCAGTCTGCTCTGGACGGGACCGAAAGGCCCGAAGCGCAAGCAACTCGAGTTGCGGACGAGCACCGACGACGGCAAGACCTTTGGCCCCGGCAAGACGGTCTCGGACCAATTCTCCGCCTACTCCGAACTCGCGATTCTGAAGGACAATTCGGTCGGCATCCTGTGGGAGCGCGGCATCAAGGACAGCTACGAGTTCATCACCTTCACGCGGGTGAATCAGGAGTGGCTGGCGGCGAAGCCCTGAGTGAGTCAGGAACTTTGACGTGCGGCGGATCGACGCCGCCTTTAACGACGAGCCCCGGCTCGGCGTCACGTCTGATGGGCGCGCCGATGGCTAACGAGCCATCCGCGCGACCTGATGCTGCCACTAGAAATAGCACGATGTGATCGCCCCGGGTTCCGGGCATAACCAAGTGTAGCCCTTACGCCGCTCGAAGGAAATCCGCGCGACAGAATAATAGATCTTTCGATCGCGCTCCCCAAAGATCGGCTTGCCGGTGTTGAACTCGTAAAAACGCGCCCAGAGGTCCGGTGCGCCCGGACGGTCCTCGAGGTCGGCGCCGGCCGGCGCATTGCGATCGACGTATTTGTCCCGAATGACCCGCTGCGCGAACCACTGCAGGGCGCCGGCCACGGCGGCGACCATGCCGGGCGGCGGCACGGGCCGACTCATCAGAAACTTCACCAACCCGGCGCTTTCGCGCGAAAACTCGGCCGCCGGCTCAAAATTGCGGGCCGAACACGGCTGCAGGGTCAGCGCATCGTATTGCTGGCACCAAACCGTCCGCCGGCCTTCGGGTGACTTCAGTTGGGTCGCAAGAATGCAATCGAGCCCCAATTGAAAACTGCGGCAAGCTTTCGTCGCCACCCATTCCGCCAGAAAAGGGTAATCGGGTAAATGCCATCCGTGCCCCACCCGCCCGTCACCATCTGCCAGGTGACCACCTGGTCCGCGATGCGACGCGACGCTTCATTCGCATACCAGGTGTAGGCCGCCTCGAGCCGCAGACCCTCGCTGAAACTCGCGCCCAGCGACGCAATCATGAGTCTAAAGCATCCCTTGGTCGCCACGGGGTCACGGGCCTTCGGCCCGGTTGGCTTGACTCGGCCTCTCCGCCGGCGCGACGCTCCCGCATGCTTCGACCCCTACTCCTGGGCATCGCACTCAGCGCGTCTCTGGCCCACGCGCAATCCCCCGCCGCGAACGACAATCCGCGACCGCAGTTCGACGAACAGTACGTTCTCGGTCCCGATTCCCAGCCTCACCCCGGTGTGCCCGAGGGAAAAATCCTCGAGTTCACCCTCGCCGACTCCCAGACCTACCCCGGTTTCACCCGCAAGTGGTGGCTCTACCTCCCGCCCAACTACGACGGCAAGGAACCCCTGCCCGTGATGGTTTTTCAGGATGGAGCCGGCTACGTGAAACGCGACGGAGCGTGGCGTGTGCCGGTGGTGCTCGAAAACCTGATGGCCAAACGGCAGCTGCCAAGGCTGGCCGCGATCTTTGTTGACCCGGGCGACACGCCGCTGGCGCCGGGTGAACCGCCACGCAAGCGCCCAGACGGCCGGCCGGCATCGGCCCGCAATCGCTCGAATGAATATGATGTCATCAGCGACAAGTATTCAAAGTTTCTCCTCGAGGAGATTTTTCCGTTGGCGCGCAAGCACATCGTCATTACCGACGATCCGAACGGACGCGGCATCTGCGGCAGCAGCAGTGGCGGCATCTGCGCGTTCAGTGTCGCGTGGCACCGGCCCGATCAAGTCCGCAAGGTCTACACGACCATCGGCTCATTCACGAATATCAAGGGCGGACACGTGTTTCCCGATCTCGTGCGCGCGGCCGCACCGAAACCCCTTCGCGTTTTTCAGCAGGACGGCGCCCACGATCTCCTGAACCAATTCGGGTCGTGGCCCGACGGCAACCGGCAGATGGCCTCGGCGCTCGATTCCAAGGGCTACGATCACCAGTTCGTCTTTGGTGAGGGCACCCACAATTCCGCCCACGGCGCGTCGGTCCTGCCCTATGCGCTGCGTTGGCTGTGGTATGACTATCCACGCGGTTGAGTGAGCGAGAAAGAGACGACCGCCAGGTCCGGTCTCGGCTCTCAGATTTCAGCATTGGCAGTCCCCGGACACCGGCAGATTCGCCAGATCGACCAAGTCGCTCCCCGGCACCCCGCCACCCGCCTTGCTCAACTACGCAGTCGCGTCCGCCGACTCGGCCAGGCAGACTGCGATTCATGGAAATCCCCACTTCCCTCATCCTTCGCCAAATCACCGCGACCACTCTGTTCGCCCTCGGCGTCGCGCTCACGACTGCGGCGGAGAAAAATGCCGCGGCGACCGCGCCCGCCTCCGCCGTCGATCCGTTTGCGCTTCCCGCCACGGAAGCGGGCCTCCCCGGGATCGGTCCGCTTCGCCGCACCGAATCATATCAAAAAAACTGGCACGACCGCCGGACGGCATGGGCCAAGCGCACCGCGGCCGATCACGGCGCCGTGGTTTTTCTGGGCGATTCCATCACGCAGGGCTGGGGCCTCGGGCTCGGCGCCGTATTTCCAGGCGTCAAAGTGGCCAACCGTGGCATCAGCGGCGACACCACGCGCGGCGTCCTGATCCGCCTCGAAGCGGACGTCCTGGCGCTCGCGCCCCGGGCCGTCGTCCTGCTTATCGGCATCAACGATCTCGCGGAGGCGGCCACGCCGGAGACGATTGCGGCCAACCTCCGACTCATCGTGGCGGCCCTCGAGCAGCATGACCCGAAGATGCCGATCGTGCTCTGCCAGGTCTTTCCAAGTTCCGCCGAAAAAAAGCTGCCAGCCGATCAAATCAAAGCGATCAACACCCTCTATCTCGAGGTCGTGCGAAACCACGCCAATATTACCTACCTTGAGTCGTGGCCTTTGTTCGCCGATGCCAAAGGGGACGCGATCGCCGAGGAATTTCCCGATCTCCTTCATCCCAACGAAGCGGGCTACGCCAAGTGGGCGGCGGCGCTGCGAACGATCTTCTCGACGCTGGGAATTACGCCCGAGGCCCCGGACCCGTTCACGCCGGAACCCGGGTTCGTCAGCCTCTTCAACGGCACCGATCTCTCGGGCTGGGGTTTCCGGGCGACGCCGAAGGCCGAAATCGAGGCCGCGAAGCAGCGCGATGCCTCCAATCCGAAGCCGCCGGTACGCATATTTTTTGACGCCCCGGTCCGCTTCGCCGGCGCAACCGTGACTCCGGAAGGCCGATATCTCGCCAAGCATGGACGCCTGGTGGTCACGACCCCTCCGGAATATCGCAAGATTCAGCAGCTTTATACCGAACGTGATTTTCCGACGGATTTCATCCTGAAACTGGAATTCCGCGCGTCGGTGAATGCGGATAGTGGAGTCTATATCCGGGGCCCACAGTTGCAGGTGCGCGACTACCTGCTCGCGGGACCCTACAATCAGCTGAAAAAATATCGTCCACAGGATTGGAATGCCCTCGAAATCACCGTGCACGGCACGGTGGCGACCTGCACCTGCAACGGCGAAGTGATCGAGGCGGCCTTTAAGATTCCCGCGACGGGTCCAATCGGCCTCGAGGGTGACCGGGGACAAATGGAATACCGGCGCATTCGGGTGAAGACCCTGCCTTGAAACGCCGAGACGGGTCGATGCCGTCGAATGGTAAAAGTTGAAAGCGATGAAAGCGCCCGTGCCGATTGCGCTGGCCGTCGAGCGGCTGGGGCGTTCACCGTCTTCACTTTTTCCACCATCATGTCCACCTCTCCCAACCTGCGCACGCTAGCCGAATTTTATATCCGAGGCCTGACCGAGGGCTTCGTCACGGCCCCGGAAGTGATCGCCTGGAGCGACGAGATCATTGTCGCCGCCGCGAAAACCGAGGACTGGATGCTCGATATCTCGACGGCCTCGCCCGAGGATCGCATGGGCGTGCTGCATCATCTGCACGCGGTAACCGGCGAAGTGGATCAGGCCGCTCTCGCTGTGCTGCTCGCGGCGCGAAAGTAGTGGGAGGCTGAATCCAACCGCCCAGATTTCCCGAGTCGGCCAAACGCATCATGACCATGCCTGCCTGCCCTGCCTGCACCCTGGAAGACGTCCTCAGCCACCCCGACAAGTGGGAGTGCGCCACCTGCGGCCACGAATGGTCGAAAGACGCGGCGCCCGAGGTGGCCCGGATCGTGAAAGACGCGCATGGCAACGTGCTGGTCGACGGCGACACGGTCACTTTGATCAAAGACCTCAAGCTGCGCGGTGGCTCGGGTGTCCTGAAGGGCGGCACCAAGGTGCGGAACATCCGCCTGGTCGACGGCGACCACGAAATCGACTGCAAGATCGAAGGTAGCGCGATGGCGCTCAAGGCCTGTTTCGTGAAGAAAGGCTGAAGCGTTTCGCCGGCGGCGAAACTCAATCCGCGCCCTGCGCGGCCCCGCGTAAGGCCCTATCGCCGCGGCACGAGATGTCGCTCCACCCATGCGAGTTTGTCCGCGAATCCTTCGGCGGTGGGCGCCTGTTTCTTCATCACCGGGTGCGGCAGCGAAAAAAAGGCGCCGTCGGCTTTGACGGCCGCCCCGCCGCCAGTTTCAAGATAACAGAAGCCTTCGCCGGCGGAGGTCGCCGTCGGCATGCGGTCTTCGACCATGGCCGCGATGCGCTGCGCCACGACCTCTCCCTGGGCTTCCGCCATCACGCCGGCTTTCGGCAGGGACAACCCGACGTCCGGCTTGAACCGCCCGGGAAGCGCGAGGCACGTGATGTCGCCGATCGCATAGATCTGGGCCTAGATTGTCCGAGTGATTCGCGCTGCACTGAGAGCCTCTGCACTCCCCCTGTCACACCGCGCCCAGTGTTCGTCCGTGGAGTTTGCTGACTGCTCCCGCGCGGGCATCCCCCCGGCGGTCCGACAAAAGTTGCAACCGGGACGAAACCCCTCAACAAAGATGGAGCAAGCCCGCCCCGTCACCATGGCTTCAATTCGACCCAAAAGGGCTTCGCCCCCCCGGGCGCGCACGAGTCGCGCCCCACAGTTCGACAGGAGTACCGTGCCTGCGGTCGTCGGGATCGGAGCCTCGGCGGGTGGTTTGGAGGCGCTGGAGGAATTTTTTGCCAACGTCCCGGCCGACACCGGCATGGCCTTTGTCGTAATTACCCACCAGCACCCGGAGCATGTGAGCCTGTTGCCGGAGATCTTGCAGCGGAACTGCCGGATTCCGGTCAGCGAAGCCGCCGACGGTGCTAGGGTTGAGCCCAACCGTGTCTACGTGCCACCCGCCGGGGTCAAAACCGCGATTCTGAACGGCCGGCTGCAAATAACGAAGACGACGGACGCGGCGGCGCGGCACCTGCCGATCGACTTCTTTTTTCGTTCACTCGCGGCGGACCAAAAGGAACGGGCGGTGTGTGTCATCCTGTCCGGCACCGGCTCCGACGGCTCCCTGGGCTTGAGGGCAATCAAGGCGGAGGCAGGGATGGCCATGGTACAGGACGCAACTTCGGCGAAGTATGCCGGCATGCCGAGCAGCGCGATCGCCACCGGCCTGGCGGACTACGTCCTGCCGCCCAGGACGATGCCGGCGCAATTGGCGGCTTACGCCGTCGGCGCCTATCTCCGGGCCGGACCGGTGGCGCCGGCGCCCTCCGGACTGTCGCTCGAGTGGCTGGAAAAAATTCTCGTACTGCTCCGGGCACATACCCGGCACGACTTTTCGGCCTACAAGCAGGCGACCATCCGTCGCCGCATTGAGCGGCGGATGAATGTGCAGCAAATTACCGGCGCGGAACAGTACGTGCGCTACCTGAAGGAAAACCCCGCCGAACTCGATCTGCTCTTCGCGGAACTCCTGATCAGCGTCACCAGTTTTTTTCGCGACCGGCCGGCATGGGAAACCCTGATCGACGAAATCCTGCCCAAGCTGCTGGCCAACCTGCCTGAGAATTACGCGCTGCGCATCTGGGTGCCCAGCTGTGCGACCGGCGAGGAGGCCTACTCCGTGGCCATCGCCCTGCGGGAATGCATGGAGCGCCTGCACCGGCACTGTGACGTGCAGATTTTTGCTTCCGATCTCGATCCCCGGGCCATCGAATTCGCGCGCGCAGGCAAATACCCCGAAGGAATCGCTGCGGATGTCCCCACCGCCTGGCTCACCCGCTATTTTACGGTCCGGGACCAGCAGTATATTGTGAACAAGGAGATTCGGAACCTCGTCGTGTTTGCCCCCCACAACGCGCTCAGCGACCCGCCCTTCACGCGGCTGGACTGGGTGTCGTGCCGCAATCTTCTCATCTACCTTGACGTGGAACTGCAGAAACGGCTCCTACGCCTGTTCCACTATGCTTTGAAGCCGGGCGGCCTGTTATTCCTCGGCACGTCGGAATCCATCGGCGATCACGACGATCTCTTCGACGTGGTGGATCGCAGATGGCGGATATTTTCCCGACGGCAGGCCCAGCGGAACACCAGCTTCGCAGCCTTCCCCGTCGCTGTTTCCGCCGTCGAGCACCTGCCGCTGCCCGCCTCGTCGGCGCCGATCGGCCGGGAACAGCCGATCTCCCACCTCGTCGAACAGGTGCTCCTCAGCCGCTATTCGCCGCCGGGCGTAGTGGTAAATCAACGCGGCGACGTCGTGTACATCCATGGCCGGACCGGACGCTACCTCGAGCCTGCCGCCGGCGGCCAGCCGCGACTCAACCTCATCGACATGGCCCGTCAAGGCCTCGGCGACGAACTCCGTGTGGCACTGCATCAGGCAGGAGCCAGCCAGCGGGAAATCATCCGCCCGGACGTGCGGTTGAAGTCAGACGGCAGACGCGACCGCGTTACCATCAGCGTCGTCCGGCTCGACAAGCCCGAACCCCTCCGCGGCCTGTTTCTTGTCACCTTCCAGCCCACCCCGGTCCCGCTCCGGCAGAAGGGCAGCGCCCGCCTGGCCGGTCCCCGCCGGACGGAGCAATTGGTGCGCGCGCTGCGGGAGGCGAAGGAATCGCTGCACGCCACGGTGGCTCAGCTGGCTACCTCCAACGAGGAGTTGAAGTCCGCCAATGAGGAATTACAGAGCATCAACGAAGAGATGCAGAGCAGCAACGAAGAGTTGGAAACCTCGCGGGAGGAATTGCAGTCGCTCAACGAGGAATTGGCCACGGTCAACGCCGAGCAGGCCACCCAGGTTGATGAACTCGCCCGGGCCCGGGACGACATGCAAAACCTCCTCAACAGCACCGATATCGCCACGCTCTACCTCGACAACGACCTACGCATCCGGCGGTACACGGATGCTTCGACCAAACTCATTCACCTGATTCCGACCGACCTCAACCGGCCGATTTTCGATCAGGCATCGAATCTCAAATCCCCCCGGCTGACCGAGGACTGCCGGGAGGTGCTGCGAACGCTGAAGCCCCTCCAAGCCGAGGTGGAAACCAACGACGGCACCTGGCAACTGATGCGGATCCTACCCTATCGCACCATCGACAACGCCATCGAAGGCCTAGTGATCACCTTCGTTAACATCACCGATGTGACGCTCGCCGAAAAGGCCGCGTTCCGGGCAACCGAGCGCCAAGGCGATGGCGAGTTGGGTTTTCCCCACGCTAGGCCAGCCTCAGAAAATGACATTGCGGCCTTCGTCGAGGAACCGGCCGGTGCCGGGTTCCTCAAGGAGCGTGCGATCGAAGGAAGGCTGGAAGGTGAAGTCAAAATCGCTGAGCCGCTTCATCCACGGCAGCCCGGAGAAGTGTAGGCTGGTCTCCACCACGCCTGACGTCGGGCCGCGATCTCCGCCTCGAGCAAGCGGCGTAGGAAGTGGGCGTAAGGCCTGTGGCTGGCGGTGGCTTGTTGCTCGACCGAATCGTGTTGGGTGTGCGCGGTGTGCCGCGCCGACCTACGGGATGACGTCCAGCGCGAGTTGTTCGTAGTTGACGCTCATGGGCCACCTCCGCCTGGACGGCCAACGCCCGAACCGGCAACCGCCTAATTGCTCACCCATCTCGGGTGCGACTGCCGAAACGCCCTCCGAGAA
>CANJNJ010000075.1 GCA_947474995.1 Opitutaceae bacterium
CGTCGCCATGGACAAGATGACCGGTCGCCCCCGTGGCTTCGCGTTCGTCACCATGGGCACCGCCGATGAGGCGAAAAATGCGGCGGAAAAGATGAACGGCGTCGATCTCGGCGGCCGTCAATTGACGGTCAATGAGGCCCGTCCGAAGGAAGAGCGCCCGGGTGGCGGCTTCGGCGGCGGCGGCGGCGGCGGTGGCGGTGGTCGCGGCTTCGGCGGCGGCGGCGGCGGCGGACGCGGTGGCTTCGGCGGCGGTCGCGATCGCGATCGTGGCGAGCGCCGCTACTAATCCGCGTTTCTTCCAGAAACGATTTTGCGAGGGACGGAGTCCTTTGGACTTCGTCCTTTTTTATTTTCCGGGGGCGCCGGGCCGGTCTTGGACCGGCGCGACGCCAGCCGGCGTTCCATCTCTTCGTTTATTTTCCGACGACGCCGGTCAAAGACCGGCGCGACTCGGCGGCGCCGTTTGCGCGCCACCCGCGCTCACGCGCTTCCTTCATGCCTTTTAAAGCTCTCAATCTTTCTGATTCCGTCCTGCGCGGCGTTCAAGCCGCCGGTTACACCGATCCCACTCCCATTCAACTGCGCGCGATTCCGGTCGTGCTCGGTGGCGGCGACCTCATTGCCTCGGCCCAGACCGGCACCGGCAAGACCGCGGCCTTTGCACTGCCCATCCTGACGCGTCTTGGTTCGCACAGCCGCGTTCGTGTGCTGGTGCTCGAGCCCACGCGCGAACTCGCCGCGCAGGTCGAAACCGCCTTTCGCGATTTTGCCCGTTTCACCGATATCCGGCCGGTCGCCATTTTCGGCGGCGTCGGCTACGGTTCTCAACGCGCCGAGCTTAAGCGCGGCGTCGACATCATCGTCGCCACGCCGGGCCGCCTGATGGACTACCTCAAGGAAGGCACCATTAGCCTGCGCGATATCTCCATTCTCGTCCTCGACGAAGTCGACCGGATGCTCGACATGGGCTTTTTACCCGTGGTCAAGGACATCATCGCCCGCTGCCCGCGCGAACGGCAGACCTTGTTCTTCTCGGCCACCGTGCCGCCGGAAATCGCGGCGGTTGCTTCCTTTGCATTGCGCAACCCGACGCGGGTAGAAATTGGCGTCGCCCGTTCGGTGACCGCCTCCGTCAATCACGCGCTCTATCCCGTGGCCGCCGAACAGAAGTTCGAGTTGCTCGAGGCGATGCTCGCCAAGATTAATTTCGACAGCGTGCTCGTGTTTTCGCGCACCAAACACGGTGCCGACAAGATCGCCCGCCGGCTGAAAACCGCCAATCACTCGGTCGCCGTCCTGCACGCGAACCGCTCGCAGAACCAGCGCATCGAGGCGCTGGCCGGCTTCAAGAGCGGCAAATACGAAGTCATGGTCGCGACCGACATCGCCGCCCGCGGCATCGACGTGGCCGGCGTCTCGCACGTCATCAACTACGATGTGCCGGAGAAGCCCGAAGATTATGTGCACCGGATTGGCCGCACGGGCCGCGCGCAAGCGGTGGGCGACGCCTTCACGCTGGTCACGCCGGAGAACGCCGGAGACATCCGCGACATCGAGCGTTTCATCGGGCAGAAAATCCCGGAGCTGAAGCTCGAAGGATTCCCCTACAAAGCGTTCACGTCCCGCCCGGCGCAGGCGCAGGAACAGCGTCCGCGCGGCAGTTTGCCCGGACAGATCCGGCACAAGGGCAGCTTTAACCGGTTTCGCAGCCGGCGCTGAGCCGGAGCGAGGAACAGGTCAGTCGGTGTCGCTGAAAGGTGGGCGGCGTATGGCCGGCCGCTAGTGGCCTGTGGTTGGCTGGGCCGCCCGGGCAGTTCATCCGCGATTTGAAGTGGCGCGACCCGCGCGGGCCGTGTTGCGTGGATCGCGGGTCGACGACCCGCCCCACGCATGCCCACGATCGCGACCATCGAAAAACACCTTGCCACCCTAAGCGCGTGCACGCGCTGCCCGCGCATGCACCGGCCCGTCGTGGTCGGGCGTCCGGCGGCCAGCCGCGTCATTCTCGTGGGCCAAGCGCCCGGCGACAAGGAACCGAAGCTGGGCCGGCCCTTCGCGTGGACGGCGGGTAAGACGCTATTCAAGTGGTTCAATGCGTCCCTGGGCTGGACCGAGGACGAGGTGCGCGATCGGATTTACTTTGCGGCGGTGTGCCGGTGTTTTCCCGGTAAGCGGCCCGAGGGCGGGGATCGCGTGCCGGCGCCGGATGAGATTTCAAATTGCTCCGCGTGGCTCGAACGGGAGTTCGCCCTGCTCAAACCCACACTCGTGCTCCCGGTCGGGAAGCTCGCGATTTCCCAGTTCCTTGGCGAGCGACCGCTGGTGGAGACGATCGGAAACAAGTTCGAGATCGATTACCGAGGCCACGCGGTCGACTGCATCCCCTTGCCCCATCCCTCCGGCGCCTCGCCATGGCATCGGATGGAGCCGGGCAAGACGCTGCTCAACCAGGCGCTGGCTCTCGTCGCAAGGCACGAGTCCGTGCGTCGAGCGGGGGGACGAAAGGTGTGACGTGTGACGAGCGATGCGAGTCAAAGGTGCCGATGGCTGCCGCTCGTCACACGCCACACGTCACACCGTTGGCTCAATTCACCCGGTTCCACACCGGCTGTCCGGTGACGGCGGCGCGGGCGATCTTGGCGGAGGTGCTGCGCATCTCGACCATGCCTTCGGGGCTGCAGAACGCGGCGTGACACGTGACGATGAGGTTCGGTGTGGCGGCTTCGTCCGCCGTCCGCAGCGGTTCGCTTTCGACGACATCCAGGCCGGCGCCGGCGAGGTGGCCCGAGTGTAGGGCGGCGAAGACCGGCGCTTTTTGGACGATGTCGCCCCGCGCGGTATTTACGAGGAACGCGCCCGGCTTCATGAGGGAGATTTCCTTGGCCCCGATCATCCCGCGGGTTTCCGCGCTGAGCGGGCAGTGAATCGAGACCGTGTCGGACGTGCGCAGGAGTTCCTCCAGCGAGGTGACGCGCTCGACTCCCACGGCCTTGTGCGTGCCTGCGGGAACATAAGGATCGTAGAATTGCACGCGCAGCCCGAAGGCTTTGGCGCGCAGCGCGGCGGCGGTCCCGATGCGGCCGAGTCCGACGATGCCGAGGGTCTGCGTGCGCAGCCGGCGCATCTTGGCGGCGACGTTAATTTTCCAGCCGAGTTGCTTGGCTTCGACGTCGAGGGGGAAGAGCTGGCGATAAAGGGCGAGGATCAGCGCGATGGCGTGGTCGGCGACCTCCTCGGTGCCGTAGTCGGGCACGTTGCACACGGGAATGCCGGCCTTGGCGGCGGCGGCGATGTCCACGCTGTCGAAACCGACTCCGTTCCGGATAATCGCGCGACAGTTTTTCATCCGGCTCACCACTTCGGCGGTGATCAGGGGCCCGTGCCAGAGAATCAGCGCGTGGGCGTCGAGCACGGCGTCCGGGAACGGGGCGTTGTACTCGAGCCAGACGGTGTTCAGGTCCGCCACGTCGGCGAGGAACGGCCGTTCGACGCTGGCTGCGTGGTCGGTAAATTTGAATTCCTTGGGACAGAGGATAACGACGGATGGTTTCTTCATCAGAAAGGCTTTGACCATGGATTACACGGGTGACACGGATGCCGGAAAGCCTTATCCGTGAAAACTGTGTTCAAACTTATCCTGGTAATTGCCGTCATCGGCTGGTTTGCGAGCCCGGCTTTGCGGGCGCAGCGCGAAAAACTTCCGCCCGAAGATCTCGAATTCGTGCAGAAGACCTGGCCGGAGGCGAAAAAGACCACCACTGGCATGCGCTACCTCATCCTGCGCGAGGGCGACGGCGAGTCGCCCAAGCCGGGGGACAAGGTTTCCGTGCTCTATGTCCTCAAGCTGCTCGACGGGACGCTGATCGACCAGAATGACGATCGGGAACACCCGTTCACCTTTCGGATTCGCCGCGACATGGTCATCGAGGGGTGGGACCAGGTGCTCCAGTTGATGAAGGTCGGCGAGAAGCGGTTGGTCATCATTCCCTCCCAACTCGCGTATGGCACGCGCGGGCAGCCGCCCAAGATTCCGCGGAACGCGACGTTGATTTTCGAGATCGATTTTCTCAAGAACGAGAAGACCGAGCCGGTGGGGATGCCGTTCCCGAAGAAGTGACTCGAAGCGCCGGCAAGCAGCCGGCGCTTCACTTCATCAGCATTTCCGTCAACAGCGGCTGCATCGCCTCCGCCCAGAGCTGATAACCGGCGGCGTTCGGATGCAGCTGGTCGGGCATGATGATGTTCGGAATCGTTCCGTCGTTGCCGAGGAATTTGGCCCCGAGGTCGAGGTAGCGGACGTTCTTGCCGTCGTCGAGGGTGGCGAGCTTGGTGTTTACGGCCCGGATGACTTCCATCCGTTTTTCCCAAACGTCCGGGGTGCCATCATTGTTCTTGCGCGGGCCGCGCGGGAAAATCGCGAGCAGCAGGACCTTCGTGCCGGGGATTTTTGCGCGGATCATTTCGACAATCTTTTTGTCGGCCGCGAAAATCTGGTCGGCGCTGTGGGCCGCGGAGTTGTTGGTGCCAATCATCAGGACCGAGACCCTTGGCTCGATGCCGTCGAGTTCGCCGTTGGTGATCCGCCAAATCACGTGCTGGGTCTGGTCACCGCCGATGCCGAAGTTCGCCGGGGCATATTTGCCGTAGTATTTGTCAAAGATGTGCGGTGCCTTGCTCCAGTTGTCCGTGATCGAGTCGCCCAGGAACAGCAGCCCGACGGGGCCCTCCTTGGCGCGGGCGAGGAAGGACTCGTGGCGTTTTAGGAATCCACCGGTGTCGACTTTGGTAATCGGCGCGGAGGCGTCGACCAGGGCGGCAGGAGCGGCAGGAGCGGCAGCGGGAGCCTGGGCAAAAGCGAAGGGCAGGGCGCCGAAAAGGGCCAGAGCGGGAAGAACAAGGAAGGTTTTTTTCATGGGGTGAACGGAAACGGAGATTCTCAGCCGGCGGTGGGCGCGTCGAGCTTGGAGGTGGCCGGACGTTTCGACCCTGGGCCGACGCCAGTCGGAGACCGGCGCTACGACGAAGTGCGGCGGTACGCCATGAGGTTATCCGCGGCGTAGAGCACCAGGCCGGCCCAGATGAAGACGAAACCGAAGGCGCGCGATCGCGCGAAAGGCTCATGATAGACCCACACGGCAATGAGTAATTGCACCGTCGGGGCGATGAATTGCAGCAGGCCCATGGTCGCCATCCGGATGCGTTGGGCGCCGTAGGCAAAGAGCAACAGCGGCGTGGCCGTGATGACGCCGGCACTCAGGAGCAACAGGTGCGTGGGCAGGTCGACCCGCCCGAGCGCCCCTTCGCCCGTGTGGTTTTGCCAAAGCAGAAACGCGATGGCCAGCGGGGTCAGTAACAGGGTTTCCACGGTGAGGCCCGTGAGTGAGCCGAGGGGTGACTGCTTCCGCATCAGCCCGTAACCGCCCCAGGTGATGGCGAGGAACAGGGCGAGCCACGGCGGCCGGCCCAGCTGGGCGATCATCACCCCGACGCCCACGGCCGCACAGGCGATCGCGGCCCATTGGGCCCGGCGAAGGTTTTCGTGGAGGACGAAGCGGCCGGCGGCGACATTGACCAGGGGAACGAGAAAATATCCGAGGCTGCACTCGACGACCAAGCCGTGGTTCACGCCCCACACGTAGCCGAGCCAATTGGTCGTAAGCAGGATCGAGCTGCCCAAATTAATGACCACCGAGCGCCGGGTGCTGAGCGCCTTGACCACCGCTTTGAATCCGCCCTGGGCGCGGACTAAAACCAGCACGAAGAGCAGGGACCAGACGCAGCGATGGGCAATGAGCTCAACGGCGCTGATCCCGCCCAGCTGTTTCCAATAGAGAGGAACAAGTCCCCAGAGAAAGTAGCACAGCGCCGCGGCCAGCGCGCCGGTTTTGGCCGAAGTGGCGGAGGCCGAAGCGGTCGAGCGGGCGGCGGTCGGTTGAGACGAAGACACAGCGAAGACGGTCGCCTCGCTGCGGCGGTCACGTCAATAGGGACGCACGGGGGCCAAATCACTGACCGGCATTTTCCGCCCCTAACGGTGCCGCCGCCGGAACCGCGGTCACCAGCTCGATCTTACCGTTTGGTTTGCAACGGCGAGAAATCGTATTTTTCGCGAAATTCGGCGTCAGCCTGCGTGCGGGCCGCCTCGGCCGCGGTGCCTTGGGCCACGAGATCTGCCGAGCGTTTTTCCACCCAGCGTTTGCGGAAATTCTCGGCCGTCTCAGTCGAGATCGACGTGTTTTCCTTCGGCTTGGAACTCTTATGCAGGAAAGTGCAGCCGGGAGCGACGGCAAGCACGAGGCAGATCAGGAGCAGCGATTTGGTCATGGAGGAAACTACGGGCAACGAACGTGGTCAGGCGGCGTGCGGACCGCGAGGGAAACTTTTTGGTTCCTTTTTTCCTTAAAGCCGGAGGGCGCCCGATTGCGGCCAGCGGGGCTGGAGACGAGTGTAATGCGCTGGCGACCTGGACAGTGAAAGATCGGTTAATTCAGGTTTTTGGTTTCGCGCTACGGGGAAAATTTGATTTTGTTCTTCCGTCATGAGCGACGAGCAAACGCCACCTCCTGCGGCCCTGCGCCTTAAGCCGCGCTTGAAGCCCCCCGAGGGCGCGACGCCTGTCGCTCCGGTCTCAGAGCCGGCCCTGCCCGCGCCCGAGTCGACCCCGGGGGTGGGCGCGCCGGCCGAGCCCCCACCCGCGCCCAAGATTCGTTTCAAGCCGCGGCTTATGACCGAAACATCGGGCTCGACCGCGCCGGAAGAGGCCGCCCCAACGCCTGAACCCGTTGCACCGGCCCCGTTTGAAGCTCCCCGTCCGCCATCGGCGGCAGTGGCGCCCGCTCCGGAGATTCCTGCAGCCGCTCCGCTGCCTCCCGCAGAAACGGCGGGTGCGCCGAAGATCCGATTGAAAGCGCGGCTCACGCCCCCGGCGGAAGCTGCCGCGCAGCCGGCCGCCGAAGCGACTCCGCCTCCTCCGTCCGAACTTGCGGCGAGTGCCGCGCCATCTCCTGCCGGTTCATCGCGGCCCCCGGTGGCGGTTCCTCCGCCCCCGCCAGGTGAAGCGGCGGCTCCCGCCACGCCGCCGCCGGCGGTGAGTGCACCTCCGGCCGCCGCGCCTGCGGACGCCGGAAAGTTTAAACTCAAGCCGAAGGTTCCCGGCGCGTCCCCGCCGTCCGGTTCGACTCCACCCACGGGAACCCGTCCTCCAATCCCGCTATCCGGCTCGCGCCCGCCCACGGGAACTCGTCCGCCGATCCCGCCTCCGGCTGGCGCGCCACCGCCATTCCCCGTCGTCGCTCCGCCGAAGTCGGGCACGACGGCCCCGCCGATTCCGATGGTCAATGTCTCCGGCGAAGTCGCGGAGCAGGTGCCCGAGAAGCCCGTCTCGGAGGCCCCGAAACGAAATAAGAAATTAATCCTCATTGCCGGCGGCGTGGCGGCGCTCGTCATCCTGGGCGGCGGGGGGTTTTTCGTTTGGAGTAAATTTCTGGCGCCACCACCGCCCGTGGTCGTGGCTCCGAAGCCCGCACCGGCCAAAGCCAAGGCCGCCCCGACTCCGGCACCCTCCGCTCCAGCGGCACCCGCGAGCCCCGCAAATGCCGTGGCCCAAGCGCCCGCCAACGCCGCCGCCAAGGCGCCGAATGCCCTCGCGGCGCCGCCGCCACCCGCCGGAGAAAATCTCGCGGCCGCCAACAAGGTCGCAGTTGCGCCCTCCACCCCGGCTGGTCCCGGCGCGGGCGCGAGCAAGATGACGTCAACCACCACGGCGGTGGCACCCGGTTTGTCGGCGACCACGGAATTGGACGCCGCCTCCGAGGCGAGCCCGGCCTTTCGCTCGTTTGTCGCCAACGCCAAAATCAGCGGCGTGTTTCAAGGCACGCCATCGCGCGCGTTCATCAACGGACGGCTGGCGCGCGCCGGTGAGGTCGTGGACTCGGGGCTGGGCGTGACGTTTGACCGGGTCGATGCCGACAAGCGGCAGCTCGTTTTCAAGGACAGGACCGGCGCGACGGTTGCCCGCCGTTACTGATCGACGCGTCGCTCAAGCAGGCTGCACGGCGTCCCGGATGCCGCGCAGCAGCGCCGGATCGGTCGCGATGCCGAGGATCCCGTTCACGACGAATTGAACGCCGATGCAGAGGATCAGAAAGCCCATGAGCTTGGAAATCGCGTTCATGCCGTTGACGCCGATGACGGTGACGACGTTCTCGGAGAGCCGCAGGGCGCCGTAGCTGATACCGGCGACCACGATGATGCCCAGGGTGATGGCGACGTAGTCGATCCATTGGCGGCCGAGGGACGTGAAGCCAATGGTCATGGCGATGGAGCCCGGGCCGCTCAGCATTGGCATCGCCAGCGGCGAGAACGAGACGTCGCGCTTGGCCCGGGCTTCTTTTTCGGCCTGGGTGCGGCGCGCCGGATGACGGGGCGAACCCAGGACCATTTCGAAACCGATCCCCGCGACCAGCAACCCGCCGGCGATGCGCAATCCGGGGATCGAAATACCAAAAAAGCGCATGATGAACGTGCCGCCGATCAAGGAGCCCACGAGAATCGCCACCATGTAGAGGCAGGCGTGGCGCAGTTGCTGCAAGCGGCGCTCGGGCGAGTCGCCTTCGGTGATGGCGAGAAACGTCGGTGCCGTGGCGACCGGGTTGATGAGCGGCAACAGGGCCACCACGGTGCCGAGGATAAGCTCCCAAAAATGGTTCGCGCTGTTCACCGGTTTGGAATCGGGCGACGGCGGATTTTCGGCCGCGCGGTTCGAACCCGGCTGAGCTTAGGTCGGATAGCGGGGGGCCGGCGAGACAAGTTCACCACACCTCCACGGGACCCTTGGGCACGCGAATGGCGTCGCTTTCCATCGCGTCCGCCGAATTCGGATCGCGCAGGAACGACGCCACCATGGGCGCCGGCGCGTATTTGGCGAGGAGCACGCCGCCGGCATCGCAGAATTGCGCGCGCCAACGGATATGCTCCGCGATGGCGGCCTCGAAGTCGGCCCGCGATGTGATCGCGATCATGCGCTGCTTGAACGGCTTTGCGGGGCCGAAACGCTTGGCGTACCACGGTGCGACCTTCCGGAAAAGCCGGCAGCCGTACATCTCACCGTAGAATTCGCAGTAGCGCTCGAAGTGGCGGCGCATCACCGCGACGCGTTCCTCGAATGTCGGTTCGGCCAGCAATTCGCCGGTGCGAAGGTAGTGGTGCGTCCGCCGAAAAATCCAGGGATCATAGAACGCTCCGCGGCCGATGCTCACGCCCGTGCAACCGGTTTCGTCGAGCATGTGCTTCGCCGCTTCGGGCGTCGTGACGTCGCCGTTGCCGATCACCGGGATGTGGGTGAGCGCTGCGACCACGGAGCGGATGCCCGCGATATTGACCCGACCGGAAAAACCCTGCGCGCGCGTGCGACCGTGGACGAAAATCGCCGCGACCCCGGCTTCCTCGAGCACGCGGGCGAGATCCGGTGCGGTGAGATTGTCGTCGTCCCAGCCCAGGCGCATCTTCGCGGTGATGGGAATCTTCACCGCCGCGATCATCCCGCGCACCAGGGCGGCGGTCTTGTCGAGCTCGGTCATCATGGCCGAGCCGCCGCCGATTTTGACGACCTTCTTCACGGGGCAGCCCATGTTGATGTCGACCGACTCGGCCCCGAGGTCCTCGCACATCACGGCGGCATCGCGCATTTCACTGGGCACGCTGCCGAAGAGCTGGATGGCGAACGGACGGTCCGCGGGCGCGGAGGCGACGAGCTTGAGCGCGGTGGGGTTCCGCTCGAGGAGGGAACGTGCGTTGACCAGATCGGTCGTGGCCCAGGCCAGGCCGCCGAGTTCCCGCACCGTCAGCCGCATCGGCAGATTCGTGTAGCCGGCGAGCGGCGACAGGAAGAGGTTTGAGGAAAGCTCGTAAGGCCCGAGACGCATGAAGGGGGACGATACGCTCCCCCTGCCCGGGGCGGCAAGTCTTGGGGTCGAAACTTATCAGGGGTCGGCCGGTGCACTCCGCGTGCCGCCAGGCTGCGCACGGAGTGTCTGGCCCACCTTCGGAGGCTGATCCTGTCGGGGGATGGTTACCGCGCCGCGAGCGCCGCCTTCATCCGGCGGACGGCTTCAACCAGCGTCGCGCGCGTGCAGCCGAAGTTCAGCCGCACGTGCGAGTTGGGTGCGGCGCCGAACGCGGCACCGTCGCTCAAACCCACGCCGTGCTTTTCGAAGTGAGCGGTGGGTTGCGCCAAGCGAAGGTCGGTGACGTTCATCCACATCAGATAAGTCGCCTCGACCGGTGCTTCCACGCGCACCCCGGGGAGCTCGCGGGCCAGCGCCGCCAGGAGAAAGTCGCGGTTGCCGCGCAGGTAGGCGAGCAGCGCCTGGCGCCACGGTTCACTGGAGTGGTAGGCGGCTTCGCACGCGGTGAACCCGAGACAGGTGACCTCGGCGACGATGCCGGCGGTGGCGCGGACGAAGCGGGCCCGGAGCGCGGGGTCGGGAATGATGGCGAACGAGGTGCCGAGGCCGGGGACGTTGTAGGTCTTGCTCGGCGCCATCAGCGTGATGGTGCGCGCCGCGATCTCAGGGGAGAGCAAAGCCGTGGGGACGTGAGGCAGCGCGGGATCGAGGATGAGGTCGCAGTGAATTTCGTCGGAGCAAAGGATCAGGTTGTGGCGCAGGCAGAATTCCGCGAGGCGCGTGAGTTCGTCGCGGCGCCACACGCGGCCGAGCGGGTTGTGCGGGTTGCAGAGGTAAAAGAGTTTCGTGCGCGGCGTGACCGCTTTCGCGAGGGCCTCCCAGTCGAGCATCCAGCGGCCGGATTGGATGACCCAGGGCACGGCGGTGGAAACCCGCGCGCTGTTTTTCGGCGCGGTCTTAAACGGTGGGTACACCGGATCCACGGTGAGCACTTCTTCGCCGGATTGCGCGAAAGCCTGCGCGGTCACATTCAGCCCGACGACCAGTCCGGGGAGCCAGACCAGCCAGGAGGGATCGATCGTCCAGCCGTAGCGTTGGACCATCGCCTCGACGACGGCATCGACCGTAGACTTCACGGGCCGCGCGTAGCCGAAGATCCCGTGCTCCACCCGCTGGTGCAGGGCCTCGAGGATCGCCGGGGACGACTTGAAGTCCATGTCGGCCACCCACAGCGGCAGCACATCGCGGCCGGCATACTTCTGCCATTTCTGCGAGTCGGTGCCGGCGCGGACGATGGGAGTGTCGAAATCAAAGGTCATGATGAAAGGGAGGCGAAGCAGACCACGATCCCCGCGGTCCGGCACGAACTATTACCGGCATAATCCCTTCCGCGGGGCAAGCGGACGGCGGAGGGCGTTGAGTCAGTCGGTTGCTTTTTCGTCTGGCAGTCAGCCGGATCAATGCGGCGTCCACGCCAAAAGCGTTTTGGGTCGGACACAATGAAACCGGTTGCTGGTAGTTCCGCCTTCAGGCGGAAGGATTGAGCCGCTCGGATTCCGCCTAAAGGCGGGACTACCAGCAGGGGCGCTATTTGGTGCTAAGCGCTCGTCGGGCGTTCAGCCGCTTGACGAGAAAATAGAGCGGGAGGCCGACGAGGATCAGGAGGGTTGCCAGGATCGGATAGACGCCGGCCCCGGCGCCTTGATCGCCGGCGAGGTAGCGGCGGGCGAGCGCGGCGGAGTCGAGGAAACTGTAGACCACGAACCAGGCGGCAAAAGCCACGAAGAGCAACGGCAGCACCGGATAACCGGGCGCCCGGAAGACGTCGGTTCGATCGCGAAACTTGCGGCGGAGAATAAGTCCGCCGAGGACGGCGAGCAGGTAGAAAATCCACGCCGCGAAAACCACGGAGTCGGTCAGTTGGTCAAAGGTGCCGGCGTAGACATACGCGATGCCGAGAGTCCCCTGCACCAGGATCGCGATGCACGGGGTGAGAAACTGCGCATGGACGTTGCCGAAGATGGGAAAGAAGAGTCCGTCGCGGGCCATCGCGAACGACAGCCGTGGCCCGGTGAGCAGGTTGGCATTCGCCGCCCCGAAGGTGGAGCCGACGATTCCGATCGAAAGCAGCGCGAGACCGACGGGCCCATAGAGCCGGCTCGCCGCCTCGGCCGCCACGCCTCCGCCCGCGGTATACTTCGCCATCTCGCCGAGCGGGATGACGAGGAGGTAGGAGACGTTGGCGGCCACATAGACGAGGATGACGACCAGGATCCCGAGGATGAACCCGAGGGGGATGTTGCGCCGGGGATTACGGATTTCTCCGCCGGAAAAACTCAGGGAATACCAGCCATCGTACGCCCAGAAGATGGCGAGGAACGCGCTCTTGAAACCCGCCAGCACCTGCGCCGACGTGGGCGCGCCGCGAATTTCCCAGAAGGGCGTGAGATTAGACCAGTTCGCCCGTGCGGGGAGAAAGAGGCCGAAAACGACGAAACCAATCGCGGAGAGTTTCAGCGCAGTCAGAATGTTCTGGGTGGCCGCGGCCCACTTGACGCCGATCACGTTTACGAAGGTGAGGACGGCGATCATCAGGGCGGGCACCGTCGTGAACCAATGGCTGCCGGCCGCGGGCGCCCAGGCCGGAGGAAAGAGGTAAAACAGGAACTTGGCGGAGATCACGGCGAGCGCGGCCACGCTGGCGGAGTTGATGATGGACAGATTCGTCCAGCCGAAGAGAAAGGCGGGCAGCTTCCCGAACGACTCGCGCAGAAACGTGTACTGGCCGCCCGATCGCGGGAAATAGGAACCCAGCTCGGCAAAGGCGAGCGAACCGATCAAGGCGAGGAAACCGGCGGTGACCCAGCACGCCAGGATCCAGCCGGGAGAAGCCAGTTCCCGCGCGATGCCGCCCGGCTTGACGAAGACGCCGCTGCCAATGGTGGAGCCGATGAGAATCGAGGCGGCGCTCCAGGCGCCGAGGACGCGCGGCAGGTCGGGGCGCGAGCCGGTGACGGAAACGTGGGCGGGGCTCGCGGAGTGGGGCATGCGCGTTCGGACAGTGGTAGGGGAGGGCGACCCGCTGGCGAGTCGATTTCGTGTCGGTCGCCAACCCTATTTCCAAAGTGGCCGGGAAAGGGGGGATCGATCGTGGACCTTGGCCGCGCGCGGAGCGCACGGCCCACCTTTAACGATTTTCGCACCGGGTGGGTCGGGCGCCCCTCGGCAGGCTCGGGACCCTGAGCTCGTCGAATGGGCTCTGCGCGCGACCAAGACTTCGGGACCGATCTTGCCTTCGTTGTGCCGGCGGGCCGGGTCTTTTTTTCCCAGGCGTGCCCGTATCCGCGCCGCTTCTGCACAGCGTTTTTTCCAGTGGAAAACTAAGTCGCGGTCGCGCGGTCACTTGTCGTCGAGCCCTCGGTTGGTCCGGTGCCTGCAATCAGGCGTCACACACTTCAGTGCAATCCACCCAGGAGAAAAATCACCATGAGACTCGTTCGTTATACCTATCCAACCGTCCGCAGCCTGGCCCCCGCGCTGGGCGGATTTTCGCGTTCCCCGTGGTCCGGTCTCGAGACCGAAATCGACCATTTGTTTGAAACCGCGCTCACCGATGTCGGCGGACCGACGTCACCCACGCGCTTCCCCGTGGACCTCTACGAGGACAAGGAGAACGCCTATGTCCGCGCCGAGCTTCCGGGCGTGAACCGCGAGGACGTCAATGTCGAGATGGTCGACGGCTTCCTGACGATCGCGGCGACCCGCAAGGTCCCCGCGGCCGACGGCAAGGCCGGCGAGGCCTTCTCGCTCAGCCGTTCCGTAACCATTACGGACGAGATCCAGACCGACAAGGTGACCGCGGTGCACGAGAACGGGGTCCTGACCGTCACGCTGCCAAAGCGCGAAGAGGCCAAACCCAAGAAGATCACCGTGGCGGTCAAGTAAGCGGCCGCGCCGAAATCGTCACCCAGACATCATTCGAAACCCTCAATTCCACTTACTATGACTCTGCTCAATACACTCATTCCCTCCCTCAGCCGCCAGTCGGCCTCGACCCAATCCGAAGGCGCGCCGGACCTCGTTCAGACGGTCAAGCCCGCGTATGAAATCACGGAGACGCCTGACGTTTACGGGGTCACGGTCTATCTCCCGGGTGTCAGCAAGGAAGGCCTCGAGCTCACGGCGGAAGAAGGTCAGTTCCGCGTCCTCGGCCGACGGGCATGGAAACAGCCGGAAGGCTGGACCGCCATGTATCGCGAAAGCGCCGATGCGCCCTACGAGCTGGTCCTGACGCACGACAACGCCATCGACGCCGACAAGATTGCGGCCGAGCTGCGCGATGGCGTGCTGCGGGTCTCGCTGCCGAAGCACGAGGCGCTCAAGCCGCGCAAGATTGCGGTCACCTGATTACTCAAACCATCGCGCAAGTCCGAGGGACTTGACGCTAAGCCCCGCCGGGTGCCGCAAGGGCGGCCCCGGCGTTTTGGTTTTGGAGGCGTTTCGACCGCGTGGGCGGTCCAGCGCTCACTGGGCGAATGTCATGATGGGTGGACCGTGCGCTCCGCGCGCGGTCGGGCGGCGCGTGGAGCCCATTCGACGAGCTCAGGGCCCCGAGCCTGTCGCGGGGTCCACCGCCCACCCAAGGCATTCCCATCCGCAATAAGCTCTGCTTGATGCTGAGAAAATATCTGTCGGCTGTCGGGGTTGACCGATCCTATCCCGCTTCTCTCGAAGCGGGCCACACGGCAGAGTTAGCTTTTTGTAGCCCGCCTCGGGAGAGGCGGGACCGATCACTCGGAGATATGCCCCGCGCTGAGCTTTCCGCGGTTCGATCTCGCGGTCCGGGAGAAAACCCTTCACCGAAAAGTCCTCGTGAACGCCGTGCCCGCTGTTGCTGCCCGAACGCCCGAATCGTGGGCGGGCCCCGTTTTGCTCTTCGACGGGGAGTGTGGCCTTTGCCACCGAGTGGTGCGGCTGTTGCTGCGCCTCGATCGCAACTCCCGGCTGCGTTACGCCCCGCTGCAGGGCCCGGCCGCGCAGGCTTATCTTCGCGCCCACGGCCTGCCGGCGGCCGATTTCGATTCGCTGATTTTTATCCCCGACTGGTCGCGGCGCGATGCACCGGATTTTCTTTGGCGCACGGCGGGCGTGGTGGCGGCGCTCCGGGCCATCGGCGCCCTGGCCGGCGGGCTCGCCGCGATTTTGGCGGTGGTCCCGACCTCGTGGCGCGACGGGGGCTACCGGCTGGTCAGCCGCTGGCGCTACCGCGTGTTCGGACCGTGGCGGGCCCGACCGTTGGCGCGCGCGGATTGGGCGGCACGTTTTCTGGTTTAGAGGCTCTTTGAAGTGCGGCGACCTGGCGCCGCTTTCGCCGGCGAGACCCGGCGCGCCGAGAGAAAACCGCAACGAGTTGGAGATCGTCGTCACAAGCGGCACTTGAACGCCGCACTCCAAAGCGGTAGCCCCCTGCGTGGAAATAGTGCTCTAGCTGGCTGCTCCCGTCGCAAAACGAGCTAGTCGCGGTTGGGGCCCTTTCACCGCGTCGCGGCGCTTCGAGCCGCCAGCTTTTCGCACAGGAGGAGAAGATTTTTTACGCGCTCATCCGGCATCCCGGCCTCGAGGTCGGCGACCACGATGTCGCACGGTCCGTATTCGTCGGCGATCCGCTGGAAGTCGGTTTCGATTTCCGGCCAGGCTTTGTTCATGGCGTCCATCGGCGTATACATCAGCGCGCGCCGCGCCGCGGGGAAAAGCGTCCGCGCCCGGGGGAGATCGGAGCCGATTCCCATGTCGAGGTAAGCCACGCCGGGCACCTGGGCGTAGTCATCCAGATAGGGCGTCGCCGGCCAGGCGCAGTTGTGGATTCCGATGATCCCGTAAACGGCCGCGAGTTTTTGATCAAAGGGCAGGAGACGTTCGCGATACAATTCCGGTGAGACCAGGTTCACCAGACAGTTGCTGACGGTGACGAAGCGGAGGTCTACTCCGCTGGCGAGTTGGCGGGCGTGGAGTCGGCGAATGCCTTCGGCCATTGTCTCGCACCCGCAGTCGAACAGATGATGGGCGCGCTCGGGTTCCGCCGCACGCGGTCATTCGCCCTGGAGGCTGTCAGGCCCTTTGCCGTGTCGTTGCCGAGCCGCCCGAGGTAGCCCGCTTCGGGCGAAACGGGACAAATTAGATCGATCGAACCTTCGGTCCCTGCCCTCCCGGGCAGGGCTACGACGAAGAAGTTCAGGGCCGCTTCTGGGTGATATTTCGTCTGGTTATCGCGTTGACGCCGGGTGGGCGGGGGAAATGCACTGGGGGCGATGCCATTCCTTGCCGCCTCCGTTGCCGCCGCCGCCCCCGAGACTGCTTGGCAGTGGTGTCTCGCCATCCTCAGCATCGTCCTGATCGATGTGGTGCTGGCTGGCGACAATGCGGTGGTCATCGCGCTGGCGGTGCGGCAGCTGCAGCCACGGCAGCGTCTGCTCGGGATCATCCTTGGTTCCGGCGTGGCGGTGGGCTTGCGCGTGGTCCTGACGTTTTTTGCCGCGCAGTTGCTGGCGATGAACTACATCAAGCTCATCGGCGGCGGACTGGTCTTTTGGATCGCGATCAAGTTGCTGCGGGAAAACACCGGGGCGGGCGAGGACGACGAGTCGGGCAAGGCCGCGCACGGGATTTGGTCGGCCGTCTGGCTGATCTTGGTCGCCGATCTCACGATGAGCATCGACAACGTGCTGGCCGTGGCCGCCGCGTCGAAGGGGAGTTTCGCGCTCCTGGTGTTTGGCCTCGGCCTGAGCATCCCGCTGGTGGTCTTCACCAGCAACCTGCTGTCCAAGCTGATGGATCGCTATTCGATCATCGTCTGGGTCGGCGCCGCGATTCTGGGCAAGGTCGGCGGTGAGATGATTGTGACCGATCCCCTTTTCTTTCCGCCTCCCAAGGTGCCCGACACGTGGTTTATCCACAGTGTCGGGATCGTCGCGGGGGGCATCGTTGTGCTCGTTGGCTCGCTGCAACGGCGGCGGGCGCGGGCCGGGCGGCAAACATTTTGACTTCGCCCGGGCCGCTTCTTGAGTCCGCAGGCTTATGAAGCGATATTTCCAGCTTTTCAGTTGTGCGCTCGCACTGGCTTTCGGCCCCGTTGTCGCCTGGGCGGCGGAGCCGGCACCGGCCGATTCACCGTCGTCGAGCGTCCGCTCCGCCGATGCTCAGGCCGAACACGCCAACACGACGGCGGCCGCGGCCGCGCTGGCCACGGGGGCCGCCCGACCCGGTTCCCGCGCCCCGGATTTTCTCGAGCATCTCGTCGATTCGATTTTGGAACTCTTCAACGTGCGCAGTAGCGGCAACACGGCGACCCACTACGCGATTAGCGGGGTGTTGCTCGTGGCGGCGTTCCTGCTGCGACGGATCGTGACCGGAATTATTTTTGGGCAGCTCCAGAAACTGGCGGCCAAGACGGAGACGACGCTCGACGACAAACTCTTTCCGGCGATGGAAAGTCCGGTCGCCACCTTCGTGATGGTGACGGGCATTTTTGCCTCCCTGAAAGTGCTCAAGTTGTCGGAAAACACGGATCGCTACATCGGCTACGGTTCGACGGCCGCCTTTTCGTTGGTGGTCTTCTGGGGGCTGTTGCGGGCCTTCAACGCGATCCTCGCCCATGCGGAGGAGATTGCCCGCGAAAAGCAGATGGGGGTCGCGGCCTTCATGCCGTGGATCAAGAAGGCCCTGGTCACGATTTTCATGGTGCTGGGAGTGTTGCTCACCGCCCAGAGCCTCGGTTTTGAGGTGCGGGCGTTCCTCGCCGGCCTTGGCATCGGCGGCCTGGCGTTCGCCTTGGCGGCCCAGGATACGATTGCGAATCTCTTCGGTTCGATCGTCGTGGCGATCGATCAGCCGTTCAAGATTGGCGAGATCGTGAAGGTCGGGGCGAACACCGGGACGGTCGAGGACATCGGACTGCGTTCGACTAAAATCCGCCTCATGGATCGATCGCTGGTGATCATTCCCAACAAGACCGTGTCCTCCGAGTCGATCGTGAATCTCTCGCGTTTTACCCAGCGGCGGACGGAGCAGATCATCGGCCTCACCTACGAGACGAAATCGGAGCAGATGGAGGCGCTCGTTGAGGAGTTCCGGCAGATCATCCTCCGCGAGGAGGCGGTGGAGCCCGCGTCGGTGCTCGTGTTTTTCCGCGATTACAGTCCCTCGTCGCTCGATATTTGGCTTGTTTACGTGTGCAAGTCGCCGGACCTCCAGGCGTACCTGCGGGTGCGGCAGCGGGTCAATCTCGGCCTGATGCGCGCCGTCACGGGCCGCGGCCTGTCGTTCGCCTTCCCGACTCAGACCGTGCAGCTGGACGGCCCGATCGCGAAGCAGCTCGCCGAGCGAAAAGGGTAACGGCGCCGTTAGTCAGTTCCGCCTCACGGGCCGCCGACGGCCCGCTCGAAGGCGGCGCGGGCGGCGAGGTAACTCCAGCGCGCCGTCGCGAGCGAGGCTTCGGCGTGGGCCAGGGCGGTCTGCGTATCGAGCAGATCGCTGACCACGCCCGCGCCCGATTGGTAACGCTCCTGCACGACGCGGAGGCTTTCCTCGCTCGCGCGCACATTGGCCTCGTTGGCGGCGATGGCGCTCCAGGAGCGCTGCAACTCCACGCCGGCCGACCAGACTTCCTCGCGGATTTGCAGGCGGCGGTTCTCAAACGCGGCTTCCTCGCGCGCGGCCTCAGCTTTCGAACGGGCGAGCCGGCGCGCGCGGGTGCCGGCGTCGAAGACGGGCAGCTCCACCGACAGGCCCGCCTGCCATTCGCGGGTGTCGGGCAAGAGGAGGGTATCGCGCCACCCGAAGGCGGCGTCGGCCCGCACTTTCGGCGCCCGGGCGGCACGGGCGGCGGTGACCGCGGCGCGAGCCGCCTCGGTGCGCTTTTCGGCGGATTGGATTTCCGGGCGGTGGGCGAGCGCCCGGTCGGCATCGGCGGCGACTTGCTCGGATCCGGGCGGCGGCGCGGCCGAGACGGTGGCGGCAATCGTGAGCGGCGTGGAGGCCGCGCGACCCATCGCGGTGTTGAGCCGCCCCGTGGCAATTCGCACGCGGCTGTCGGCGCCGATGAGCTGCAGCCGCGCGTCGGCGACCTCGGCCTGCGTCCGCAATACGTCAGCTTTCGGCGCGGCGCCGGCCTGATGGCGAACTTCGGCGAGGTGTTGATGGCTTTCGGCGCGGGCCAGACTTTTGGTCGCGACGGTTTGCAGGTCCTGCGCGGCGGCGAGCGCATAGAACGCGGATTGCACGGTGAGCCGCACGTCGGCCTGCGTCGCGCTGGCGTCGGCCTCGGCGCCGGCCCGGCGCGCGCGCGCGGCGTCGAGTCCGGCCCGGCGCTCGCCGGAGTCGTAGAGCATCAGCCGCGAGGAGAGTCCACCGTTCCAGTCGTCGAGCGGTCCGAGGAGTTCGGGCAGACTCCGGCCGGGCAGGACGAGCCCGGAAGGCAGAAAGGCCCGGCGCTGCCAGCGGTGATAACCGGCGCTCAGGTCGACTTGGGGATAATAGGGGGCTTGCGCCTCTCCGACGGCTTCGGTCGCGGCCGCGATTCCGGCTTGGGCGGCGGCGAGGACGGGATGTTTTTCCGCGGCGAGCCGGAGGCAGTCGTCGAGCGCGAGCCCGTTCGACGGGCTGAGGGCGGTCCCGTTCGCGGGACGGGGGATCTGATTCTGGGCGGATTCGGCGGCGGTGGCGTGAACGAGGCCGAGGGCGAGAAGGGTGGCGCAGAGGATTCGTTTCATGGCGGGCGGCGGGTTGGCGGGCGCGAAATCAGGCGAGGGTTTTGTGAAAACGTTTCACGGCGAAGGTCATCACGCCGAGTCCGATGGCGAGGAGCGCGGCGATTTGCGGCCAGAGCACATCGAGGCCGATGCCTTTCAGGAACACGCCGCGGATGATGATGAGAAAATAGCGGAGCGGATTGAGAAACGTCAGCCACTGGACCACCTCGGGCATGTTGGCGATGGGGTAGACAAAACCCGACAGCAGCATGGCCGGGAAGAAGAAGAAGAACGTGGTCATCATCGCCTGCTGCTGGGTGCGGCTGATCGTCGAGATGAACAAGCCGATGCCGAGCGTGCTGAGCAGGAAGAACGTGGTGCCGAGCAGGAGCAGCGGAAAGCTGCCCCGCATCGGAATATGAAACCAGAACAGACCGAGCAGCGTGACCATGACCACATTGATGTAGCCGATGACGGCAAAGGGGGCGCATTTCCCGAGGATGAACTCCACCGGCCGGATCGGCGTGACCATCATCTGCTCGATGGTGCCGACTTCCTTTTCCCGGACGATGGCCATGCCGGTGAGCATCAGGCTCACGAGCATGACGAGCGTGGCGATGATGCCCGGCACGTAGAAATTCCGGCTCTCGAGATCGGCGTTGAACCACGCGCGGTCGCGCAGATCGACGCGCCCCGTTGGCACGATCCGGCCGCTGCGCCGAAGCGCCTGGGTCAGGACCATCTCGTTGTTGAAAGCCCCGGCGATATTCGAGCTGTAGTTGAGCACGAAGCGGGCGGTGTTGGAATCCGAGCCATCGACGATCAGTTGTGCGGTGGCGGTGCGCCCACCATCGAGATCGGCGGCGAAACCCGCGTTGATTTGCAGAATGGCCGCCGCGCGCGCGGCATCGAGTTCCGCGCTGGCCGCCGCTTCGGTGTCCGTTTGCCGGACGAGGTCGAAATAGCCGGAGCCGGTGAAACGGGCGACCAGGGCGCGGCTGGCGGGCGTGTGATCGCGGTCAATGAGCACGAATGGCACGTGGCGCACGTCGAGGGTCACGGCGTACCCGAAGATCATCGTCTGCACGACCGGTAGGCCCAGAATCACGAAGCGCATCCGCGGATCGCGGAGGACGGAGCGAAACTCCTTCCGGAGCATGGTGAAGATGCGTTCCCACATGATCAGATAAGTTTTTTGCGGAATTTCTTGATGGCGGCACCCGCCACGACCACGGCGAACACGAGCAGGAAGAGCGCATCGGGCCACAGGGCGTCGAGCCCGACGCCCCGCAGGAAGATGCCTTTTACGAGGGCGACGAAATACCGCGCCGGCACGATGTAGGTGACCACCTGCACCGGCCCCGGCATGTTCGCGATCGCGAAGGTGAAGCCCGACAGCAGGAACGCGGGCAGGAAGGTCGACACCATGGCGAACTGGCTGGCGAGGAGCTGCTGGCGCGCCACCGTGCTGATCAGGATGCCCTGGGCCAGCGTGCCAAAGACGAAGAGCCCCGCCACGCCGAACAGGAGCGGCACGCTGCCGCGCAACGGCACGTGAAAGATGAACACCGCCATCAGCACGGCGATCAGCACGTCGACGAGGCCAATCGCGAAGTAGGGGAGCAGTTTGCCCAGGATGAGCTCCGCGGCGCGGATGGGCGTGGAGATCAGCTGCTCCATCGTGCCGTTTTCCCATTCGCGTGCGATCGTGAGCGAGGTGAGCAGCGCTGCGATGAGTCCCATGATCACCGCGATGATCCCGGGGATGATGTAGTTCTTCGATTCGAGGTCGGGGTTGAACCAGACGCGCGGGCGCAAATCGAGGGACGGCCGGGGCGTCGTGCCGGTGGCGCGCTGGATTTCGGCGAGGGTCAGGCGCTGGTTGAACGCGAGGGAGATGCCCTGCGCATAGCCGAGCACGATGCCGGCGGTGTTGGCGTCGGAGCCGTCCACGATGGCCTGTACCGCGGGCGTGCCGGCGGCGGCGAGATCGCGGGCGAAGCCCGGTGGAATCACCAGCGCGATCCACGCCTCCCGCGTGTCGATGGCGTGTTCGAGATCGCGATAGTTGTCGACCGTGCCCCGAAAGGAGAAATAGCGCGAACCCGTGAACTGCGCGAGATAGGCGCGGCTGAGCGGCGTGGCGCTCTGGTCCCAGGCGACGAGCGGCACGTGGTCGACATCGAGCGTCAGCGCGTAGCCGAACAGGATGATCATCAGCATCGGGATGCCGATGGCCAGGCCGAGGCTGCGCGGGTCGCGGCGGATGTGAATCGCTTCCTTGCGGGCGACGGCCCACAGGCGCTGCAGTTTCATTGGCGCACCTCCGCCTGCGGTTCACCGGCGCGATCGCGCGCCTCGATGAGCGACACGAACACGTCCTCCATCGTCGGCGCCACGCGCTCGATCCGCGCGAGCGCAAAGTTCCCCGCGGCCAGCGCCGTGCGAATCGCCCGCGTGCCCGCCTCGGCGTCCAGCGTGAGCGCATGCAGGCCTTTGCCGAAGAGCGCGACTTCCTTGACGTCGGGCAGGCGCTCGAGGGCCGCCATGGCGTCATACGGCCGGGCACAATCGATTTCGAGGACGGCCTCGGGCATGTGCTCGGCCTTGAGCGTGCGCGGCGTGCCGAGCGCGATGAGTTCGCCGCGATAGATGATGCCGAGCCGGTCGCAGTACTCGGATTCCTCCATGTAGTGGGTGGTGACGAACACCGTGACGCCGCTTTCGGCAAAGCGGTAGATCATGTCCCAGAACTGACGGCGGCTGATGGGATCGACGCCGGAGGTCGGTTCGTCGAGAAACAGGATCGGTGGTTCGTGCAACACGGCGCAGCCGAGGGCGAGCCGCTGTTTCCACCCGCCGGAGAGTTCGCTCGTCCGCGTGCTCCGGTGCTCCTGTAGGCCGGCCATTTCGAGGACCCACGCCTTGCGCCCGGCCTTCTTCTCCCGCGGCAGGGTGTAGATGCCGCTGTAGAAATCGATGTTCTCCTCGACGGTGAGTTCGTCGTAGAGGGAAAACTTCTGGCTCATGTAGCCGATGCGGGTCTTGATCCGCTCGGTCTCGCGAATGATGTCGAAGCCTGCGACGCGACCGGTGCCCGCCGTCGGCGTGAGGAGGCCGCAGAGCATCCGGATGGTGGTGGACTTGCCGGCGCCGTTCGGGCCGAGAAAGCCGAAGATTTCTCCGCGGCGAACCGAGAACGAGAGCCCGCCCACGGCGCGAAACGTGCCGAAGCGCTTCTCGAGATTCTGGACCTCGACGATCGGTTCGGCGGTGGCCGGCAGGGGTGTGGGTTCGGGTGGCACGGCGAAAATTCTAGAGGCTGTCAGGCACTTCTTCGTCGTCGCCCTGCCCGGGAGGGCAGGGACCGAAGGTTCGATCGAACCGACTTGTCCCGCTTCTCTCGAAGCGGGCTACCTCCGGTCGACTCGGCAGCAAGATGGCAAAGTTCATGACCGCCTCGCGCTGGTTATTACGTCACAGCAGGGCAAAAATTCTGGGGCGCCGACGCCAACTTGCGTGGTGCCGATCAGCGGGGCGCTCATGGATGGGGAAGCGTGCGTCACGAGGCTGCGGGGTTGGGCGCCGCGGGTGCCGGCGGCGCGGCGATGACGGAGACGAACACGTCTTCGAGTGAAGGCTCGATGGCGCGGAACGAGATCACGTCGATCCCGGCGGCGCCGAGCAAATCGCGCGTGCGTTTTTCCGCTCCGTTCGGAGCGCGCAGGGAAAGATGCACGCGATCGCCGAACAGCCCGACCGTGGCGTAGGCGAAGGCTTCGCGCAGCCGGGCGGCGGCGCGGCGGGGGTCGGCGGTCCGGACTTCGAACAGCGCCCCCGGCATCAGGGCTTTCAATTCGGCGGGCGTGCCGACTCCGAGCAGCCGGCCCTGATGGAGGAGCGCGAGCCGGTTGCAGCGCTCCGCCTCGTCGAGATAGGCCGTCGAGACAAAGATGGTCACGCCCTCGCGCACGAGCTGGTAGAGGATCCGCCAGAAATCCCGCCGCGAAACCGGATCGACGCCGTTGGTGGGCTCGTCGAGGAAGAGGACCCGCGGCGTGTGGATCAGGGCGCAGGCCAGGCCGAGCTTCTGTTTCATGCCGCCGGAAAGGTTGCCGGCGAGGCGGTGCTGGAACGGAGTGAGATTGCTGAAGCCCAGCAAGTGGCCGGTTTTCTCGCGCCGGTCTTTCGCCGACACGCCGTAGAGGTCGGCGTAGAACGCGAGGTTCTCGTTCACGGTGAGATCCGGATAGAGCCCGAACCGCTGGCTCATGTAGCCAATGTGATCCTGCAGCTTGTCCTCGTCGCGCGTGACGTCGAAGCCCGCGACCGTGGCGTGACCGGCCGTGGGAGCGAGAATGCCCACGAGCATCCGCATCGTCGTGGTCTTACCGGCGCCGTCGGGTCCGACCAGGCCGAAGATTTCGCCCTCGGCGACGTCGAGGTCGAGCGCGTCCACGGCCACGACATCGCGGAAGGTGCGACGCAGGCCTTGGAGGTGGATGATGGACATGGGTGGAGGGCTAGCCCGCGTATTTGCTACCGCGGCGCACGCCGCAACCAACGGAGAGGGAATTTTTGGCCACAGATTTCACAGATGGGCACAGATGCCAGAGGACTGGTTAGCTGTTCTCATGGGAATCGTTTCGGAAGCCGGGACGGATTTTGCCCTGAGTTTGGGGCGGTCTTGTCGATAGCCCGGACATGGCATGAGTTGAATACAGAGTGCAGATTCATTTAGGAACAGAGTGCGAAATGTCCGGGCTACGACTTGGTCTTGATAATGACGTCGGCCGGCATCCCGGACTTGAGCTCGTCCTTGGGATTGGCGACGTCGACCTTGATGCGGAACACCAGCCGCACGCGTTCCTTCGGCGTCTGGACGGTCTTGGGCGTGAATTCCGCCTCGGTGGCGATGAAGCCGATGGTCCCCTCGTAGGTGCGATCCGGAAACGTGTCCGTGCGGACCGCGACCTTTTCGCCGAGCTGGATGCGGCCAAGATCGGTCTGGTTGATGTAAGCGCGCACCCACATGTGGGCGATGTCGGCCACGGTGGCGACGGGCGTGCCGGCAGAGACGAATTCGCCGGGTTCGACGTTGTGCGAGAGCACGACGCCCGTGAGCGGTGAGATGAGCCGGGTGTTTTCCAGACGGGTCCCGGCGAGGGCCACGGCGGCGCGCGCCTGCTCGAGCCGCGCCTTGGCCTGGTTGATCGTCTCCGGACGCGCGCCGGCCTGCAGCAGCTTGAGCCGCTCGCCGGCTTCGGTGACGCGGGACTCGGCGACTTTCAATAGCGCCTGGGCCGCCTCAAAGTCGCGGTTGGAGATGACTTCCTTGCCCCGCAATTCCTGCGAGCGGGTGAATTCGAGCTTGGCGCGATCGCGTTCCGCCTCAGCACTGCGGACGCTGGCCTGCGCGGCGGCGATTTCCTGCGGGCGCGCGCCGGCCTCGAGTTCGGCGAGGGCGGCGGCGACGGCGTTTTCCTCGGCGTGGCGGAGCGCGAGTTCCTGCTTTTGCTCGGCGTCGTCGAGGCGGGCGATGAGCTGGCCGGCGGTGACGCGGCCGCCCTCCGAGGCGGTGCGCTCGGCGACGCGGCCGGGGACCTTGAAGCCGAGCTGGGCGTCGGTGACCTCGACGTTGCCGGAGAGCACGAGATCGCCGGTCTGTTTTTCGACGTGGCGGGTGCAGGCCCCGAGCCACCACGGCAGGAGAGCGACGAGCAGGATGCGGGTGAAGCGCGCGGGGCTTTCAGGAAGCGAGGGATTTTTCATAGTCTTTTCGTCCGGCGGGCGTGAGGAGGCCGCTGAAGAACAGGTTGAGGGCTCTTTCGAAAGTCTGGCGGGGCGTCAGCTGGGTGCGGTCGAGGGTGGCCGGCTGGACGAGACCGAGCATGGCTTGGAGCCAGAACTCGGTGGCAAACGCCGGATCCACGTCGCGGCGGACCCTGCCCGCCGCGATGCCGTCGCGGATGAGACGGCCGAAGATCAGGGGAATGTTCTTTTGCCGAAACTGCTCGAGCTTGCGGTAGAGGTGGGGGGCGAAACGCTGGAGATCGCGGAGCATCGTCGGGCTGGCCTTGGCGAGGGTGGCCCCGACGATTTCGACGACGCCGCTGAGCCGTTCGGGGAACGTCAGCTTCGGGTCGGACAGCACGACCTCCACGCGGTCATGCAGGGAGGCGGCGACCTGATCGATGATGCGCTCGATCAGGGCGTCCTTGCCGGGAAAATGGACGTAGAGGGTCTTCTTGCTCATGCCCAGCTCGTGGGCGAGGTCGTCCATCGTGAGCGCATTGTAGCCGTGGCTGAACAAATGGTGGTGCGCCGTCTGCAGGATGCGGGCGGTGACGGGCTTCTCGCCGGAGAACAACGCGGCCGGGGAATCAGTCATGAGGAATACGCAGAAACTTTGAAAGTATTATGAGTTTCCAAGGCAAGTCGATTCCCCTTCCCCCATCCCCGTTCACTCCTGACTCCTTACGCCTAAAACCTTATTCCTTACACCGCGGCGTGCCGCCGCTGGCTCCTGGCTTCATGGCTGCTGAATTCTCCGGCGGGAAAATTCCCGGCTGATTAATTCAGAAGCCAGGAAGCCTGAAACGATCCAGCGGCCCAGAATGCCGGAGGTCCGGCCAGCTCCGAACTCTGCGCCTCCGCGCCTTGAGCGAAGCGGGCGGGGAAGGCAGAG
>CANJNJ010000076.1 GCA_947474995.1 Opitutaceae bacterium
GAAGAGCACCATGTGGGGCCCTTCGCCATGGACGTCGAAGCGGCGCAGGACTTTCTTGGCCACCGGATCGACGAGCACGAGTCCGTGCGGATTTTCGGTCGTCATCACTAGGAGGCCGGTCGTTGGTTGCACTGCCATGCCGTGCGGACGGTGGTTATTGCCCAGGTCGATGTCACCGAGCTTGGCGCGCGTTTGCCGGTCAATGATGGCGATGGTGTTGCCGCCTTCGCCCGGGTTTTCCATCCAAAGAATCCCGTTGTTCGAAACGTAGAGCGTGCGGCCGTCAAGGGAGGGCACAATTTCGTGCGGGTAGGTGCCGACCTTGACCTCAGCGATGCGCCGGCCGGTGGAGTCGTAGAAGCCGACCTTGCCGGCGACCTTCTCCACAAGGGCGATGCTGGGTTGGGCGGCGAGCAGCAGTGGGGTCACGAGCAATAGCAGGAAGCGCATGGGGATGCTGGCAGGACAACACGGCACGACCGGAAGGGGAATACGAAATCCCTTCGGGTGGTGCGGATCTCGTTTAGGGTGGGCCGGGCACTCTGTGCGCGGCCAGCGACCGTTAAACCGAGCCCGACGATTGGTCGCGCGCGGAGTGCCCGACCCACCCGGTATGTGTTTCACGAATGATTGGCAGGGCCCTTCGGCGAAATCTCGGTTGACTCGTCTGGGTGGAAGAAAACGCTCTGCCCTTACCCCTGCCCCCGCGAGTTTCCGCGCGGCAGTTTACCCCTTTGGCCCATTCCTCGATGCAGAAATCTGTACGCCTCTTTCTGAGCGCTGCCTTCGGCCTGTCGGCCGGCCTCGCGCGCGGGGCGGTGGCGGGTGGCGCGGACCTTGCGCGCCAATTCGACCGGACGATCCAGCCGTTTTTCGAAACCTACTGCGTCACCTGTCACGGCCACGACGACCCGGAGGCGCAGATGGATTTGAGCGCCTACCACTCGATGGGTGCGCTGGTGCAGGATGGCCAGCGCTGGAGCCTGTTGCTTGAACGACTTGAGGCCGGCGAGATGCCGCCCAAGAAAGCGGAGCAGCATCCGTCCGCGACCGAGCGGGCTGCCGCCGTGAGCTGGTTCCACGCGGTGCGGGAATACGAAATCCGCCGGAATGCCGGCGACCCCGGCATCGTGCTCGCCCGCCGGCTGAGCCACGTGGAGTACAATTACTCGATTCGTGATCTCACCGGCGTCGATCTCCGGCCGACGCGCGAATTCCCCGTCGATCCGGCCAATACGGCCGGCTTCGACAACTCTGGCGAAACGCTGACGATGTCGCCGACCCTCCTGAAGAAATACCTGGAGGCCGCCCGCGACGTGGCCAGCCACTTGTTCCTGCGGCGCGAGGGTTTCGCCTTCGCGCCGCATCCGATGCTGGCCGAGACCGATCGGGAGAAGTTCTGCGTGCAGCAGATCATCGATTTCTATCACCAGCAGAACCGCGACTACGGTGACTATTTTCAGGCCGCCTGGCGTTTCCGCCATCGGGCGGCGCTTGGCCAACCGCAGGCGACGCTGGCCGAGATCGCCCGGGCGGATGGGGTCAGCCCCAAATACCTGGCGACGCTCTGGACGGCGCTCGGAGGTAAAGAGGACATCGGCCCGATGGGAAAATTGCTCGCGTTGTGGCGGGCCCTCCCCGTGCCGAAGAAGAACCAAGCGGAACTCGCCCACGCCGGTTGTGTGGCGATGCGCGATTACGTTGTCGCCGTCCGCAGGAAAGTGGAGCCGAGGTTCATCAACATCACGGCCGGCCGGATCGGCACGGCGTGGCAGCCGCTGCTCATTTGGAAAAATGTCCAGTATGCGACGCATCGCCGCACGTTCGACCCGACGCAGCTCCAGGTCGAAGGTGAGATCGTGATTCGGACGGATGGACTGGAAGAACCCGAGTGGGACAATCCCTTTGGCCCCGGAAAAACGATCCTGGTCGAAAATGACCCCGGGGATCCGGACCTGGTGGTGCCCAAGGGCGAGCGAGCCCGCTACGAGGCGGCGTTTGCCGGTTTTTGCAGCGTGTTTCCCGACACGTTCTACAAAGAGGAGCGCGGTCGGAATTATTTCCGGGCCGGCCGGGACGAGGGACGCTACCTGAGCGCGGGCTTCCACAATGTCATGGGATATTTCCGCGACGACCAGCCGTTCTATGAACTCCTGCTCGACGAAAAGCAGCAGGCGAAGTTGGACGCGATGTGGCGCGAACTCGATTTCATCGCGTCGGCGAACATCCGCACCTACGTGCAGTTTGCCACGCTCGGCACCCGCGGCACGCGCGACGATTTCAAGGACGGCGAGCCGTTGGTCGCCCAGACCGACGAAAAGGAGATTATTTCGGAGGAGAGCATCAACCGGCTGGAAACCGGCTATCTGGAAATAGCCAAGGAGGGGAGCAAGGTGGCCTTGGGTGCGGTCAGGGATTTTTTCCGCTCTTACCGCGAGGGAATACGCTGGGTGGAAAAGGCGCGGCGGGACGCCGAGCCGGGGCACTTGCAGTCGCTCCTGGATTTTGCGGAACGCGCGTATCGGCGGCCGCTGTCCGCCGAAGATCGCGAAGATCTGTTGGGCTTCTATCGCACCGCCCGGGAGAAAAATAGCGGGGATCACGAGACGGCCCTGCGCGAGGCCATCGTGCTCGTGTTGATGGCGCCCGAATTCACGTATCGGATCGATCTGGTGGACGCCGGGCGGGGCGTGCAGCGCCTGTCGGACTACGATTTGGCGAGCCGCCTCGGTTATTTTCTGTGGTCGAGTTTGCCGGACGCGGAGTTGCTGCAGCATGCCGCCGCGGGCGATCTGCATGAACCGAGGGTCATCGCGGCTCAGGCGCGGCGGATGGTGCAGGACCGCCGCATTCGCGCGCTGGCGGTCGAGTTCGGCGGAAATTGGCTGGATTTTCGCGACTTTGAAAAAATCGGCACCGTGGACCGCGAACGGTTCGCGACCTTCGATGAGGCGTTGAAGCAGGCGATGTTCGAGGAGCCGGTGCGGTTCGAGTTGGAGGTGTTTCAAAACAACCGGTCCATTCTCGATTTTCTTTATGCGGACCACACGTTCGTGAATGCGACGCTCGCGCAGCACTACGGCATGCCGCCGACGGGAAAAGCCGGAGACGAATGGAGCCGGATCGATCACGCCGGCACGTATGGCCGCGGCGGCCTGTTGCCGATGGCGGCATTCCTGACCAAGAACGCGCCGGGGCTGCGCACGAGCCCCGTGAAGCGCGGCAACTGGATCGTGCGGAACGTTCTGGGCGAGCGAATCCCGCCACCGCCGCCGACGGTGCCGGAGCTGCCGAAGGACGAGTCCAAGATGAATCTGCCGCTGCGCGACATGCTGGCGCAGCATCGCCAGGACCCAAATTGTGCCGCGTGCCATGCGCGGTTCGATTCGTTCGGACTCGCGATGGAAAGCTTCGGACCGATCGGCGAACGCCGCGAGAAGGACCTCGCCGGCCGCCCGGTTGATGCCCGCGCGACGTTTCCCGGCGGGAGCGAGGGGGAAGGGCTGCGCGGCGTGCAGGACTACATCCGCGCCCATCGCCAGGGGGACTTCGTGAAGAATTTTGCCAGCAAGTTGCTGGCGTACGCGCTGGGTCGAAGCCTGATGATTACGGACGAACCGCTCATCGCGGACATGCAGCGCAAGCTGGCCAGGGGCGGTTACCGCTTCGATTCCGTGATCGAGAGCATCGTGACGAGCCGCCAATTTCTCAACAAACGCGGCCGCGAGGAAATCGTGGCGGATGACAAATAGCATGGCACGAGTAACCCCAACGAAGCCGGAACCGGGTGGGCCGAGCACTCCGTGCGCGGCCGGACGGCACACGTACTGGCCGCGCACGGAGTGCACGGCCCACCTTTCAGCGGCTTCGTAAGAGAAACCGCCTCACGATGATCCCCTACCAACCCCCACGCCGCCCAACCAGCGCCCTGCTTTCCCGCCGGACTTTTCTTCACGGTGTTGGGGTGACGATGGCGTTGCCCTGGCTCGAGTCGTTGTCGGGCGGGCTGGGCACCAGTTCCGCGGTGGCGGCCGAGTCTAGTGCGGCCGACGCATTGCCCAAGCGATTTGCGGTAATGTTCATGGGCAACGGCATCAGCCCGAACCATTGGTGGGCCAAGGGCTCGGGCGCGGAGCTGGAGTTGGGCAAGTCGCTCGCGCCGCTGGAACCGCTCAAGGGCAAGATCAACGTCATCCAAGGACTGTTTAACAAGACGGCCACGGGGCAGGGGATTCATCCGGCGATGACCGGGCAGCTTTTGTCCGGGGTGCCGATTCAGAAAGGCGCGATTATTCACGGCGGCATCAGCCTGGACCAGATGCTCGCGAACCACATCGGGCAGGACACGATGCAACCGAGCATGGTGCTGGCGTGCGAGCGGCCGATGACCGGCTACCACGAGACGAATTTTTCCAACGCCTACAGTTCGCACATTTCCTGGCAGACCGCGGATTCGCCGGTGCCGAACGAAATGTATCCCTCGCTGGCCTTCGACAGCCTGTTCGAAAACGGCGGCACCCTGCGGAACATCAGCGTGCTCGATCGCGTGAAGGAGCATGCGGGAAAGCTGGGCCGCAAAATCAGCTCCACCGACAAGGCGAAGCTCGACGAGTATCTCGGCAGTGTGCGCGACGTCGAACGCAGCATCGAACGGATGCGCTCCGACAAGGACAAAGCCGAGGATCGCGCGAAACAGACGGGACGCCCGGTCTTCACGCTGAAGCGGCCGGACGACGGCCTGCCCGGGGACGTGCGCGAACACTTTCGGCTGATGTGCGACATCATCGCGCTGGGTTTTCAGACGGACAAGACGCGCGTGGCCTCGCTGCTGCTCGCCCGGGATCTTTCCGCGCTCTACTATCCGTTTCTCAAGGTGAAGGAGCAGCACCACGGGGCGTCCCACCACGACACCTCCGATGACTACGAGAACATCGTGCGGTTCAATGTGAGCCAGCTCGCGTACTTGGCCCAAAAGCTCGACCAGATGCCGGAAGGGAACGGCACGGTGCTCGATCGCAGTTGCCTGATGTTCATCTCGAACATGTGGTCCGGCACCAACCACGATAACAAGAAGGTGCCGGTGATCACCGTCGGTGGCCTCGGGGGCGCGCTGGCCACCGGCCGCGCGCTCGACTACACCACGGCGGGTGACGACAACCGCAAGCTTTGCAGTCTTTACCTCGGAATCATGGACCGGATGGGCGTGAAGCTCGATCGCTTCGGCGATGCCGAGGCGCGGTTGGCGGGGCTGTGAGGCTTTTGCGGACCCATTCTTTCGTGCCCGACCAAAGGACTACTTTGACGGTAGTTTTGAGGCGTGGGATTTCTGGGTCGTGGTCATTATCACCGTGGTCACGAAAATCGCCGAGGCGGCGAGCGTGCGCGGTGTGATGGGTTCGCCGAGGAGGAGCCAGCCGAGGAAGACGGCGACGAGGGGATTCACGTAGGCGTAGGTCGCGACGCGTGTCGGCGATCAGGAAGCGGGCCCCAGCCATTAGGAACGGTGGGACCGAGAGGACCGCGACTCGGAGGCCGAGATAGGGGCTGCCCCAAATGAGGGAAATCGCGGCAAAGGCCAGCAGCAGGGTCGAGCGCGAAGGGGTGACCGAGATACGCTCGTAAGCAGACTTTTAACTTCCGATTAGCACCGAGCTCATGGGAGGAATGAGGGTGGCCGACGCGGATTTCATGGCCGGGTAGAGCCCCGCGGTTCGGGAAGGTGTTTGTAGTAGATGACGGTATCGATGAGCGGACCGTCGGGATCTCGGGCGTAGTGTGGGATGACGCCCGCGCGGGTGTACCTGCCGCGGGCGTAGAGGCTGAGCGCGTTGCCGCTCGCACCGGTGTCGAGGACGATCAGGGAACGGCCTTGCGACCTCACGGACGTCTCAGCGGCGGACAGCAATGCTGTGCCCACGCCGCGGCCCCGGTGCGAGCGGAGCACGAGCAGCTTCTGGAGTTCGCAGCGATGGCGGGAATTGGGGCGTTGCGCGAGTTCGAGTTGCACGGATCCGGCGATGCGGCCCGCATCGCGGGCCACGAGAAGCACGCGTTCCCCGTTGGCGACGGCGGGAAAAATTTCAGCCCAGAAGCGCGCAATTTCGGCGTCGCTCAATGGCAGCATGAAACCAACCGAAGCGCCGCCTTCGACGGCGTCGCGTAAAAGGACACGGAGATCGGCCACGTCCGCGTCACTTGCCGGGACGGTGAGGGTTTCGATGGAGATGTTCATGCGTCGCGCTCCCGGACAATTCACAGCTGCTTCTTCGCGAGTTCGCCCAGCGTGCGCACGGCAGCGTCGGTCGCCTCGGTCCAAGGCAGGCCGCAGTTCATCCGCAGGCAGTTCCGGTAGCGGTCTTTCACGGAGAAGAGCGCGCCGGGCGCGGTGTTGATGTGCTGCTTGAGCGCCTCGCGGTGGAGTTGAAGCGTGTCGACCTTGGCCGGCATTTCCACCCAAAGCACGAAGCCGCCGTCGGGCCGGCTAAGCCGCGTGCCCTCGGGGAAGTGACGCAGGATCGCCTGGGCGAACAGGTGCAGTTGGTGATGATACGCGCGCCGAATCGACCGGAGGTGATGATCGTAGCCGCCGTTGCGCAGGAAATCCGAGACGGTCTTCTGCAGCACGACGGGCGTGCCGAGCGTGTTGGTGAACTTGAGCCGCCGCACGCGCTCGAGGTACCGGCCGGGCGCGCACCAGCCGACGCGGAGCGAGGGCGCGAGCGTCTTGCCGAAGGAGCTGCAGAGAAGGACGCGACCATCGGTGTCCCAGGCCTTGAGCGGCTTGGGCCGGCGTTCGCCGAAATGGAGATCGCCGTACACGTCGTCCTCGATCACGGGCAGATCGAATTCCGTCAGGAGTTGGTAGAGTTTTTCCTTCTTCGCGTCGGGCATGCACGAACCGAGGGGGTTCGAGAAACTCGGCATGACGATGAGGGCCTTTGCGTCATTGTTGGCGAAGGCGTCCCGCGTGGCGTCGAGGCAGATGCCGGTCCGCGGATCGGTGGGTACTTCGACGACGCGCAGGTTGAGGCTCTGGAGCGTTTCCAGGAAACCAAAGTACGTGGGCGTCTCGACCGCGACGGTATCGCCGGGCTTGGTGATCGCCCGCAGGGAAAGATTGATCGCCTCGGTGCACCCGATGGTGATGACCAACTCGTCGTGGGACAGCGGACAACCGGCCTGAAGATAGCGGCGGGCCACCTCGCGGGCGAGCGGGTCAAACGCCAGGCTCATCGCGTAGCGGCCCAGCAGTGCAGGATCGTTGCGGCCCACGGATGCGAGGATCCGGGCGAGCTTCTTCGTGGGAAACAGGCTGTGGTCCGGACACGCGGCGCCGAAGGGAACGTAGCTCGGGTCGACGGCGATCGACAGCACCTCGGCGGTGAGGTCTTTGACGCCAACGTAACTCGGCTTCGCCATCGGTCGGGCCATGCGCGGCTCGGGCGTGTTACTGGGCAGGCGGGGCCGGACATAGTAGCCCGACTGCGGCCGGGCCTCGATCCAGCCGCGATTTTCGAGCAGGGTGTAGGCCTGCAGGACCGTTGAGATGCTGACGTCCCGTTGCAGCGACATCCGGCGGACCGACGGCAGGCGGTGGCCAGGGCGAAGGGTGCCCTGTTCGATCAATTGCTCGAGGGAACGCGCGAGCTCAACATAGAGCGGGGCGGGCGCAGGGGCGGTGATGGTTTGGATCATGGCAAGAAAAACGAGGGGGTGAGCGTAGGGGAAGACGGGTCCGGGGGGCAGGCGTAGCAGCCAGACTATGCCACCAGCACAGTTGAAGGTAAACGCGCAGTGTGACCATGACAATTGGGCCGGCGCTGGTGCGCCGGCCGAGGTGCGCAGCGCGCACCACGGGACTGGAATTCGTGCGGTCCGGCCGTTGACAAGGCTCGCGGTTTTCGGCGGGCTGCGGGGCCATGGATGAGACGGCGGCAGAATTCGAGCGGCTGGTCGTGACGGTGCTGACGCGCTTTCTCCGGCAGAATGCACAGGTCCTGCCCGCCGACGATGAAATGGCGGGGCTGGCCGCCAGGCTCTGGTCAGTGGTCGGTGAGCGTGGTCTGCCCACGCCGCTGGCACCGGAGGAAAGGGGAGCGCCGGGTGGTATGACCGAAGCGGAGTGTGCCCCGGTGGTCGCGCGGGTGCAGGGCCCGCTGCCGGGGGGGGGACTGCGGGACGCCGTGCGCCAGCTCGTGAAGGCGTGCTTTTATCCGGAATTCAAGGTGTGTCGCGATTCGTTCCGCGAAGTCGCGCCCGACGGGGCGTGCCGGCGGCAGGAACGGGAACGGGCGCGACTGCGGCTCAGCGGGTCGCACTGCGTCGACTGTCCCCATTGGGTCGAACTCGGTGCCGACGCCCATGAGGCTTTTCTCGCCGGGGAATGGAAAGGCGACGTGAAGGAATTTTCGGCGTCACGTGCGGTTTTTCTGCCGGAAGATTTTCGGGCGTTGCGACAGTGGCTGCATGCTCGCGCCCGTAGGGGCTCGAATCAGAAAGTGTGACGGGACTGACTTCGCACCCTCGCGCAGTTGAAGATTGAAAGGTGAGGGTTGAAAGCGACGAAGCCCGGAAAGATCCCGCCTCGCGTGGCTGGATTCGAACGCCCCAGAAGAAGATTTCACTCTAGGGGGCTACACGCCGGACAACTTTCCGCCCGTCCGGGCTTTCAACTTTCAGCCTTCAACTCTCAACTGATTTTTCCGGCTACGAGCGCAGTCGTGCGAGGATTTGCTCCACGCTTTCCCGCCCGATGAAAGGGCGGATGGGGTCGAGGCGTTCGGGCGCGGTGATGACGAACGTGCAGTGTTCTGCCCCGTGCACCGCGCAGGCAATCTCGGCACACCCGAGGGTCTGGCTGCTGACGTGTTCGAAAAAACCCTGGAGAACACCCGCCAGCAGCGAATCGACCGGAACCGTTGCCTCCGGCAAAGACTCGACAAATACGCTCTGCTCGAGCCGCGCGGAAAGAATTCCATGCTCTGGCGCATCAGTAAGATCGAGCTGAAGGCGGCCCCACCCGTGGACCGCGAAGCTGTGCTCAATCACGGCGAGGCAGGCTTCGAGCGGCAGCGCACTGGACTCGGGCTTCCCTAGCCGGGCGAGCCGGGCGTCGAGATCCGTGGCAATATTTTTCCCCCAGGATGCGCCCGTGGACTTCAGTGCCGCGGCCCAAACCCCGGCTCGTTCCTTGTCCGCAACAAAATGCAGGGCGCCGATGAACTCGCGGGTGGCTCCGACAAAGCGGTGGCCGTCAGGGTTGGTGATGATCCCCGTGGCTCCGTCGCGCACGTGCGCTGGAGTCTCGAGGAGGAGCTCCAGGCCGAGCGACGCGAGGATTTCGTGGGCGGATGACATGCGTTCCGTTCAGGAAAGACGCCGCGCGATTTCGGCGGCGCTCGTGCCTTGCTGCCGCCATGATTCAGCCGAATCGATTTCCGTTCCCGGGCCGATGGCGAAGCGACACGAGGCATGGCCGAGCGCCCGGCATTCGATTTCAACGGCATGCCGTTCGGCGCGCGCCAAATAACTCACGGCGCCGGCGAATAGTCCCGCGCAGAGGTGGCAGACGGGTTGGTCGGCGCCCTCCAGCGCCGCGGCGACCACGCTGTTTTTCAGGTCGGCGAACGCGATGCCGCGTCGTTCCCATTGGGATAAGTCGAACGAGCACGCGCTCCAACCGGAGCCGGCAAAGGGCCCCCACCAAGTTTCCAATGCGGCCTTTATTTCCGTTGCCATCGCGTCGGTGGAACCGGACCGGGTGGGCAGTTGCCGGTGTCCGCGCGTCATATCTCGAAGCCCCCATTCGTAGCCGCCGCGATAGAGTACGTCTTGCGCAGTTTCGCCGAAACTCTCGATTAGCGAAATATGCAGCATGCCGATCCAATCGGCCGATAACGCGGTTACTCGCGTGCCGTCGTTGGTCCTCAACAATCCCTGCTCGAGATCACACTTCCAGAGCTCCTCGCCAGCGGCGCGACGACGTCCGGAAAATGATGGGGGGGCCATGAGTGCAACAAGACGGTCACTTGCATCGCTGAATGTCAAAAAATCACGCGAATGACCAGGAGCCGTCGGCAACGCCTTCGCCGTCCCGGGCGAGGGAAGGCGGTCATGAACTTTGGCGTGCGGCGACTTGGCGCCGCTTTCCTTTGCACGCGGAGCGGAAACAGCGACGAGCTGGAGCTCGTCGTCAAAAGTGGCGCCAGGTCGCCGGACGCCAAAGAGACCGCTCCCCGCGCGCCGGATTACGATAGACAAGTATCTGACTGACTCTATCGGGTCGCGCCGGCGACCGATCCACCCAGCGATTGGGCGAGGCGCTGGCCGAAATTGTAGGAATTCGACGCCGGTCGAAAAAGACTCTTGGCCGTTAGGATGCGGACCGGAGCGGAAATACTGGGGGGAGGGGCATCCTTGGCGAGGTCGCTCGTGAGCGGGAACGGAGGCCGGGCCTCGCCGTTTTGCTCTTCGGCGTCGACGCTCCGGGCGACGGGTGTGGCTTGAATTCCACCCGTAGACGCCGTGACTTCTTCCTCGTGATTCAAACCCGCTTCCAAGGCGGCCACGGTCAGTTCCGGCCCGTCGGCGTAGCGCACGGCCATCCGGAGGGTGCGGGCGAGCTGCTCGTAGTTGCCGGGCCACTCCTGCGATTCAACCCACTCGGCGGCGTCAGGCGTGAAACCGGTCGGACTCGAATCGTTTTCGCCCAATTGCTCGAGGATGTGGTTGGCGTTGGCGACGATGTCGCCGCGCATTTCGCGCAGGCTTGGGACCGAGAGCGAAAGCGAACTGATCTTGTAGAAAAGCGTCTCGTTGAACGTCCCTTCGTCGACCTGCTCGGAAAGTGCATTGGTGGCGGCGAGCACGAGGCGGAATCGCCGGGCAAACGGCAGGAAAACGTCACGGCCTCCCATGAGATCCTGCAGTACTTTTTGCTGCGCGTCGTTCAGCGATTCCACCCCGGTGACCATCAAGGTTCCGGCGTCGTGGGACAGCAGGGACGGCGCGAGCACCTCGATCAGCCGGCGCGGCTCGAAATCCTTGGCGTCGCAGACCATGATCGGCCCGTCCCGGAAAATCGAAATCTCGGCGAGTTCCCGGGCAAAAAGCTCGAACGGGTTTCCCGCCTCGCCCTGCAAGAGCAGGACCGCGCGAAAATCGCGGACCTTCCAGGCGCGGTGGGTGAATTTGCGGAACGCGTCCGAGGCGCCCAACACGAAGCGGGGCGTGTAAGCCAGCTGGTCGGCGGTGGGGGCAGCGGCGGGCTTGGCGTTGCTGAACGGCGAACTGGAATTGCCGCGGCGCGCCGCCGGCAGGGGCGAACCCGAGCCGACGCGGGCGGCCGTGTCGCGCACCGCTCCGCGGGCCAGCGTCTCGTTGATTTTCTCGAGCAGCGTCTTCGGGTTGGCGGGTTTGTTGAAGATGCCGGCGACGCCCTGGCTGCTCAGCTGGACCGCGAGTTCGAGGGTCAGGGAGCCGGAAACGAAAATGACCGCGATGTCGGGCTGAATCTTGCGCAGTTCATGCATGAACTGCTGCCCGTTCATGTCGGGCAGTTCGTAGTCAATGACCACCAGTTCAAACGTCTGCTTGGCCGCTGCCGCGAGCGCGGCATGGGGAAATTCAAACCCGGCTACGGCGAAGCCGGCCTGTCCGAGAAGCAGGGCCTGCATTTCGCGAAAGACCGCCGAATCCTCCACGACGAGGATGTGGGCACGCGGTGGTCCTTTTTTCGCGTCACTCATGCTGATTTCAGCACGCCGGAGCGGGCGCGATGGCCCGGGAGGGCTCAATGCGGCGGGATTGTAATGTATGCTTGAGTTCCCCCATAGGGATTGTCAGACGGATCATGTTAGCAGTAGTAATTTAATTGCACATCCGTAGTTGTGCGGACTCCAACCAAGCAATAACGCTTACATCTGGCAACTGACCGTTCCAAGCATGCGTAAATTTCGAGCCGTTCTCATCGAAGACGAAACCATGTTTCGACAGTTGATCCTGTTGACGCTGGCGAAGGTCAAGGACTTGCACGTCATTGGGGAGTTTGGCTTGGGCAAGCCCGGCTTGGAGTTTTGCGTCAAGGAGAAGCCCGACATTCTCGTGGTGGACTTGATGCTGCCGGACATCAACGGCATGGAAATAGCCCGCGAAGTTCGCCGGGCGGCGCCCGACACGAAGATTTTGGTGATTACGGCGCACCCGAGTGAGCGCCTGCCGGCGGAATTGATGGCGCTGGGGGTCAATGGCTACGTCGATAAGACCGAGCCCATTGAATACGTATTGAGCGCCGTCGAGACGGTGCGGAGCGGAGGCATGTTCTTCGCGAGCCGCGTGCGGGCCAAAGGTGGCGGCGCGGCGGGGGCCTTTGCGGGGAGCCGTCCGACTCTCGAGGTGCCGCTTACCCAGCGAGAACAGGAAATTGCGCGCCTGGTCGCGGCGGGCCAGATGTCGAAGGAGATCGCCGCCAAGTTGAATTTGAGCGTGCGCACGGTCGAAAAGCACCGGGCCAACATCATGGAAAAAGTCGGGGTGCGCGAAGTGGCGAGCCTGACCCGTTGGTGCATCCAGGCGGGCCTGGTCGATAGCTAATCCGAGGCGCGTCCGCCAGTTTCTGATCGGCCGCAGGCGGCCGATCATTCCCCGACGAAGGCGCGCAGCGGACCGACGATGGCGTCGTAATCTGCCGCGACCGCGGTCAGATCGTCGGCGTTGACGTCGGCGCCGGATTCTTTTTCGAGCCGGGCTTCCAGGGCGGCCATGCGCTGGGAGAGTTCCATGGCGCCCATCAGTCGCGAATTGCTCTTCATGCTGTGCGCCACGCGGTGCCTATTCTTGCGGTCACCACCTGCGAGCTCGCTCATCGAAGCCGGAAAATCGCGGAGGAAGGTGCGAACCAGCGTGCGGACATTATCATCCCCCAAGACGGCCGCGAGCTCGGCCAGAGCTTCAGTGGGAGGCGGCACGTTCGACATACGCCAGTAACGGCACCACATCCCGCACGGGGCGCAAAGCAAAAAATATGAGTCCAGCGGTTCAAAGTGTGTCCGGCCCCGGCAATAAATATGCCTCCCGCGGTCGGCCGAGAGGCGGTCATGAACTTTGGAGTGCGGCGACCTCGCGCCGACAGGAAAGCGCGACGTGCCGCAGTTTGTGCCCCAAAGCGGCGGATTCTGGTGTGATCCGGTCACTCAGGCGTACTGTACGAGCGCGGCTCCCGTCAGCCGGCAAATCTGCCACTCGCGATGACGGCGGGCGCCGAGCGATTCGTAGAAGGTGATGGCCGGTTCGTTCCAATCGAGTACGGACCAATCCATCCGTCCGTAGCCGCGGGCATTGGCAAGGCGCGCCAGATGCAGCAACAGCGCCTTGCCGACGCCGCGTCCGCGCAGTTCCGGTCGCACAAAGAGGTCTTCGAGATAGAGTCCGGGTTTGGCCAGAAAGGTCGAAAAATTTGGGAAGAACCCGGCGAACCCGGCGGGTGCGCCGTCGAGAAACGCCAGGACGCACTCGGCGGCGGGGTGGCCCTGCGCCGGGAAGAGCGTGGCGCCTAGGCGCGCTTCATTGGCTTCCACTTCGGGCCGCAGCTTCTCGTATTCGGCCAGACCGCGAATGAACTCGAGGATGAGCCGGACGTCGGCGGAAATGGCGGGGCGAAGCGTCAGGGCCATGCGGCAAACTGGTGTGCGCCCGGAGCGGTTGCGATCCGTATTCCACCGCCGCGTGCCTCGCGGCCGGGTTGCGCTCGCGACGACTCCGCTCATTATCAGGGCATGAATCGACGGAAACGGCTCACGTTGATCGCCGCGGTCTGGCTGGCCCTGGCCGGCACCGGCGTGGCGGCGGATGGAGAATTCCGGGCGAGCAAACCCGAAGTGCGCAAGGAGGTCCTCGCGGTCGTCGAAGGGCAATTGGCGGCCTTTCGTGCGGGCGAGGTGCGGAAAGCGTATGGGTTGGCGGCGCTGGCCTTGCGGACACAGACCTCGTTGCGGGCCTTTGAATCGATGGTGCGAAATAATTACGCCGAGATTTGGAACAGCCTGCGGGTGGAACATGGCTTGGTTCGGGACGACGGCAGTCATGCGACGGTGCTCGTGCACGTCTTCGCCAAGGAAGCCGACGCGGCCTTTGACTATGTCCTGATCAAGGAACGCGCGGGCTGGCGAATCGGCAGCGTCAGCCGGCATGAACCGCGGCTGAAGGACAATTTGTAGGGCGAACGGAGTCGCGCCGGTCTCCGGTCGGCGCGGGCGAGGGTCGGGTCTGCCCCGAGAGCGAACCCTCGGCTCAGTGTCCGCCGTCGAGATCGCCGGGTTTGAGCAACGACGCGAACGCCGATTTATTGGCGGCCTTCATGTAGGCCTCCTTCGCCTCGATCGTGCCGTCCTTCACGCGCGCCATCAGGCTGTTGTCCATCGTGATCATGCCCTCATTGCCGTTGCTCTCGATGATCGACTTGATGTTGCCGATTTGTCCGCTGCGAATCGTGTTGGGCAGCGCCTCGTGCGTGAGGAGAATCTCGTGTACGGCACAGCGGCCCTTGGGAATGCGCTTGCAGAGCAACTGGGCGACGACGCCCGCGAGACAGCTCGAGAGCATTACGCGCACCTGATTTTGCTCCTCGGCCGGAAAGGTGTTGATGATGCGGTCAATCGTCTTCGGGGCGTTGTTGGTGTGCAGCGTGCCAAACACGAGCATGCCCATCGAGGCGCACCCCAGCGCGAGTTTGATGGTTTCCATTTCCCGCATTTCCCCGAGGAGGAGAATGTCGGGATCGTGGCGCATGGCGCCCTTGAGCGCGGCCGCGAAAGACGAGGTGTGCTCGCCAACTTCGCGGTGCACGATGACGCATTTCTTCACCGGATGGACGAACTCGATCGGGTCCTCGATGGTGATGATATGCCGCGCGAGGTTCGAATTGATGTAGTCGATCATCGCCGCGAGCGTGGTCGACTTGCCCGAGCCGGTCGGCCCCGTGACGACCACGAGCCCTTCGTTCAGGTGGCAGAGTTTTTTTAGCGCTTCGGGCAGCTTGAGTTCGTCGAAGGAGAGAATCTTCGCGGGAATCTGGCGGAAGACCGCGGCCTGGCCCCAGTGGTTATAGAGAAAATTGCCGCGGAAGCGCGCGAGGCCCGGAATCTCGTGGGCCAAGTCGAGGTCCTTGCGTTCGAGGAAATCCTGCCAGCGCTTTTCGGGGCAGATTTCCTTCAGCAGCGACTCCATCACCTGGGCGGTCAGGGGCTGGTCGCCGATGGGCGCGAGCGTGCCTGACATGCGGGACTTGGGCGGCAGACCGACGGTGAGGTGCAGGTCGGAACCACCTCGTTCGAGCATGGTGCGGAGGAGTTGATCAATGGCGGCCATGGTCAGGAAGATTCGCGGTTACGGCGGAGCCGGCGCAGTTCGTGGCGGCAGTAGAAGAGTTTGAAGAGGTCCTTGCCGAACACGAGCAAGGCGGCGGCGAGGGAGGTGAAGAGGAAGATCGGCGCGAGTTTGAGATTGCGGCGCACCAGCACCGCGAGGAGGCAGGCGGCGGCGAGAAAGCAGGCGTGGCCGATGATGACAAACTTCGAGCGGCGGTACGCCTGTTCCATTTTGGCAATTTCTTCCATCGCAGCGCGCGTCACGTAATCTTGGCCTTGAGGACGCGGTTGGAGATGTTCGCCTGTGCGGTCTCGGCGGAAATCTTGCGGTCCTTCCACAGGCCGAAGACGACATTATCCATCAGGCACATGCCTTCCTTCACACCGGTTTCCATCGTGTTTTTCAGGCCGGTGGACTTGCCCTCCTTGATCAGATTTTGAATCGCGGTGTTGCTGATCAAGATTTCGCAGGCCAGCACCAGTTCGCCGCTGGGCGTGGGCAGGAGTCGCTGGCACACGACGCCCCGGAGACTCTCGGCCACGCTGGCCCGAATTTGGGTTTGCTGCGCGGGCGGAAAAACGTCGAGCAGACGGTTGAGCGTGGTCGAGGCATCACTCGTGTGCATCGTGCCGATGACCAAGTGCCCGGTTTCGCTCGCGCTGATGGCCATTTCGATCGTCTCGAGGTCCCGCAGTTCGCCAATGACGATCACGTCCGGGTCCTCGCGCAACGCCCCCTTGAGGGCGGTGAAAAACGATTTCGTGTGCGGGCCGACTTCGCGTTGGGTGACATTGCACCCCTTGGCCGGCTGCACGACCTCGATCGGATCCTCGACGGTGATGATGTGGTCGGTGCGCGTCTCATTGAGGTACGCCACCATCGAAGCCAGCGTGGTGGTCTTGCCCGAGCCCACCGGGCCGGTGATGAGAATGAGGCCGTTGTGGTACGAGAGCAGCTTCGTGAGCGTGGCCAGGTGGGCCGTGTAGCCCAGATCGGAAAGCGTCCGCGTCTTCGCCGGAACCATCCGGTAGGCGCCGGCGGCTCCGTTCTTGTGAAACATCAGGTTGACGCGGTACCGATCCGCGTCGCTCAGCGCGAGGGCGTAGTCGAGGTCCTTGTACTCGAGAAAAACTTTCTTTTGGCTTTCGGCGAGAAGGACGGTGTTGAGACGCAGCGCGTCCTGCGGCGTGAGCACGTACTCGGACAGGTAAGAAAGCGCGCGATTCTTCCGGATGAACGGGCGGGCTCCGGTCGAAAGGTGGAGATCGCTGGCGCCGTAGTTCGCGGTGGAGCGGAGCAGGCCGCGCAGGGCGTCGGCGAGCGCGGGATCGGCGAGCTGGGCGATGGTCTCAAAGGCGAAAGCCGGGGCATTTTTCGCCCGGTCGGTATAGGCGGTAGCTGCCTCGCCTTGCTGCACGATATGCGGCTTCGCGGCGGCTTCGTCGAAGGGGTTGTTGGCGGGCGGGCCGACGGCCGCCTTGGTGAGGGCTTGGTCCGCGAGTTGTTCGAGTTTCTCGACATCGGTCACGATGCCGCCGTCGATCAGTTCCTGGGCGAACGTCATCAGGTCGGCCGCGTCGCCGACCTTTTCGCCGATTTGGAGCGCCTGGGGGCGAGTCAGGAGACCTTGATCGATACAAAGGCGAGCGAGCCAACAGGTATCATTATTCATGCGGAGCGGGAAGTAACCCGCAGATGTTTGGCGCACTCGCGCTTCAAGCCAAGCGCGAAGCAGAAACGGGCGATGAAGCCCTCGCGCGCGCCCTCCTCGAAAAAGTAAAATCGAATCTCTAAGCGAAGCGCCGGTGGCGCTCAATTATTCCCGCCCTCGGGCCTCGCGGCCAAGAGTTGCAGGCGAATTCCGTCGGGATCGGCGAGGTGCGCGTCGTGGAGCCGTTGGGATCCGACGAAGGTGGCCTCGGCGAGGCCGAGGGCGTTGGAGGGCTGGGGCCGCCGCGGTTCACCCCACGTGTTGAGGCCGAGGTGGTGATGGTAGCCGTCGGCCGCAAGGAAACGGGCGCCGGGATAGGTGCTTTGCGTGACCACCATACTGAGGTGTTTCCGATAAAATGATTCACTTACGCCGAGGTCGGTCACGCGCAGGTGAAGGTGTCCCCAGTGCGCGCCGGCGAGGACGGGTTGTTGGGCGGGTAGGGTGGCGGCGGCGAGCAGGGAAGGGACGTCGAGGGCGAGGGTGGTCATGGCGACTTCGCCGTTGGCGGCAAACGGCCAGGTATCGCGTGGGCGGTCCGCGTAGAATTCGAGTCCGTTGCCGTCCGGATCGGAAAGGTAGATGGCTTCGCTGACGCCGTGGTCCGAGAAGCCGTCAAAATCGACCCGATTTTCGGCGGCAAAACGCCACCAGCCCCCGAGGGCGGCCCGACTCGGAAATAGCAGCGCGCTATGAAACAGCCCCGCGGCATCGCGCGGCGCGGCGGGCGCGGCGGGAGCATCGAGCAACGTAAGTAGAACTGGGGAATTTGGGGCGGCGGCGAGTTCCGCCTGACCGGCGGTCTGCCGGATGGCGACGAAGCCGAGGCGTTGGGTGTAGAATTCCACACTCCGGGCGAGGTGGGCCACGCGAAGAACGATGGAATTTAGGTCGAGAGCCATGAGACTTTCAGGTTGGTCGGGACGGTGGGGTGAGCGCAAACGGTGAAGCGAGAATAGCCGCCCATCGCAGGCAGCCGAGAAGGTTGCGATTAACGCGAAGTCAAATTGCGGGCGAGTGGTTGGGCCGGGCGATCACGGGACGGCATAAGGAGGTTGCAAAGCCGGCCGATTCGCAGAGTCTGTCCGGTTCCTAATGTCATGCTGAAGAAATTTTTGGCGAAGCTGCGTCAGACGATCTCCCCCTCGCGTTCTGAGAAGTCCGCTCCGGCGGCCCACAAACCGGTCGCGCCCGATAAGTCCCGCAGTGCGGTTCGGCCCGCCGAAGCCCGGCAGGGCTCGGGTCCGAAAACGCACGGGGAGCGGCCGCACGGCCAGTCGCGCGAGGCGCGTCAGCCACGGGATCCGCGCGATGTCCGCGAGCCTCGCGGCCACGGCGCGAGTCACCCGGAATCACGGCCACGTCGCGACGAACACGGTCCGCGCCGCGACGATGGCGGCGGGCGTTCCGAGCGCGGTGGCAGCGGGCACGGGGGCCGGGGATTTCAATCTCGTTCAGTTGGCGGTCGGGCCGGCCCGCACGCCGCGCGCGAACGCCCGATGATCGACAAGACGTTCGACCACCCGCGCTCGGCGGATGTGAAACCGGCGATACCGGTGGACATTCCGAAGATGGAGACGGCGTTTACGGCGCTCGGCTTGTCCGACGCTCTCGCCTATGGCGTGCAAGAGATGGGGTATATCTCCCCGACCCCCATTCAGGCGCAGGCGATTCCCGTCGTGCTCAAGGGCGGCGACGTCATCGGTTCGGCGCAGACGGGAACCGGCAAGACGGCCGCGTTCGCGTTGCCGATTATTCAGCGGCTCGGCGCTCATGGACGCATGCGCTGCCTGATTCTTGAGCCGACCCGGGAATTGGCGCTCCAGGTGGAAGAGGCGTTTCAAAAATTCGCCAAGTTTACCGACCTGCGCGTGACCATCGTTTATGGTGGCGTTGGTTATGGAAAACAAACGGAGGATCTGCGGCGCGGAATGGATATCCTCGCGGCGACTCCGGGACGGTTGCTGGACCATTTGGAACAGGGTAACTGCTCGCTTGATCAGATCGAAATCCTCGTGTTGGACGAAGTGGACCGGATGCTCGACATGGGTTTCCTGCCCGACGTGAAGCGGATCGTGCAGAAATGTCCGAAGATACGGCAGACCCTTTTCTTCACCGCCACGCTACCGCCCGAACTCGAGCAACTCGCGGGCTGGGCCCTGCACAATCCCCTCAAGGTGGAAATCGGCCGGCAACGTTCGCCCGCGGAGACGGTGTCGCACGCTTTTTACCCCGTCGTGGCCTCGCAGAAATTTGACCTGCTGCAATTGCTGTTGGAGCAGACCGAGTTCAAGAGTGTCCTGATTTTCAGTCGGACGCGCATGGGTGCGGATCGCATTGCCCACCGGCTGGTGAGCAAGGGGCACACCGTGGGGGTCATGCACTCTGATCGGAACCAGCGTGAGCGCATCGAGGCACTGGAAGGTTTTAAGAGCGGACGCTACCAAGTGCTCGTGGCGACGGATATCGCGGCCCGCGGGCTCGATATCGCGGGCGTTTCCCACGTGATCAACTACGACGTGCCCGAAAACGCCGAAGACTATGTGCATCGCATCGGCCGGACCGGCCGGGCCCAAAACACGGGCGACGCGTTTACGCTGGTGACGGAAGATGACGTGCGCGACGCCCGGTCAATCGAACGCTACATGGGCATGACCGTCGAACGGAAGAAAATCGAAGGTTTCCCCTACATTTACTCGGCCTTGTTTGACGAGAAGGCGCTGGCCGATACCGCGGCGGCGGCCGTGAAGCCGACCAGTCGGCTGCACCGCGGAGTGCGGCGCTAAACCGGCTCCTGCGGGCAGAAATGCGGTGGGTGAACGGTGACTATTCGTCGCCGTTCACAATCCGGTATGCGATGGCCGCGGCGGCGCCACCGCCAAAGTTTCCCAACAGGAAAACCCAGAGGTTATCCCACGTCTGGAGCCCCATCAGCGTGACCCCGACCGCCACGGCCGGATTGAAGGCGCCGCCGGAAACTCCGCCCACCGCGAAAACGCCGGTCATGAACGTCATCCCGATCGCAAGTCCGTAGAAGGAATTGCCCGCGGTGCCCTTGGCGGTGGCGGTATTTAGTGCCACCCAGGCGAGCGCGAAGGTGAAGAGGAACTCGGCGAGCAACGCCGCCTTGGCGCCAATGACAAACGGCGTGGCGGTGCCGGGGACCTTGAAGTAAGTCATCAACCAGGCGGCTACAAACGCGGCGGCGAACTGGACGATCATGTAGGGCACCAGGTCGTGCGTCGTGAGCTTGCCCCGAAGGCGCACCGCGAGGGAAACCGCTGGATTGAAATGGCCGCCCGAGACATGGCCGCCGGCGAAAATCATCACCATCAGACAGGCCCCGATGGCGACCGGAGCGAGTACGCCCGCCCCCGGCGCAATGACCGTGGCGCCAATCGTAAAAACGAGGAAGAAAGTGCCGATAAACTCGACGAGGTATTTTTTCATGGGATTTCGAATGGCTTGGCCGCGCCGCCGGAGGCACCCGGCAAGGAGTTAGGGATGTGGGGGGCAAAGACAACGCGTTTCACGCTGAATAATCCGGGCGGCGGAAAGCGACAAAACAAAGCTTGAGCTATATTCCTATATCGGAATATTGATTCCCAGAGAGGGAGCCCGGCTGAATCTACGACGCATGGGCAAGGCGACCCGGATGCGGTGGAGCCATGGGTTGGAGGCGGAACAGCCAGGTTCCCTGCCATTCGGAAAAGAGTCCGGGCAGGTCGGACTTGGAGCGTAGGCAGACCAATTAATCCCTAACCCATAAAAATCATGAAACTGAACGAACTAAAGGCCGAGCTGGCCGCCGTCCCTTCGGCGGCACCGTTGCAAATCGCGCTACCCGATGGTGCGACCGTGCCGGCTCATTTCCACATCACGGAAGTCGGTCACATCGACAAGAATTTCATCGATTGCGGCGGCCAGCGGCGGACGGCGCGCACGTGCCTGCTCCAGACGTGGATGAGCAGCGAGCGCGACGACGGCCACCGGTTGACCGCCGGGCGCTTTGCCCGGATCCTCGCAATTGCCGCGCCGCTTTTTACCGATGAAGAACTTCCGGTCGAAGTGGAATATGAGGACGGGTTAATCGCGCAGTTTCCGCTCGCCGGGCTGGCGCGAACCACCGACGGCGGCGTCGTGCTCCAGCTCGCGCTCAAGCACACCGATTGTCTGGCCCGGGATCGCTGCGGTTCAGAATCCGGCGAGGAAGGTTGCGGTTGCGCCGTACCGGTTGGGAGGGGAAAAGAGGCCGGTTGTTGTTGACGTCCCGTCCCGCCACCGGGGAGTCGGCGGTGCGCTCCTGCGCGAGATTATCGCCCGGGCCGAAGTGGCGGAAGTGTTGACCCTGCAATCGAGCCTTTTTGCGGAAAACGAAGCGAGCCTCCTGCTGCACCGGCGGAATGGTTTCCGCGTGTCGGCCGGCGGGAACGGATCGAAAAAATAACTCATGGCCCGAGGGCCGGCCAGTGGGGGGATACTTTGTTGTGGGAACGGCGCAGTCTCCGCGCCGGACGAACCTAGTCTGGCTGGGCGCGGACCGCCGTCGCAGTTTCGTTTGCCTCCGGCTCCGCGACGGACACGGTGGACCCTTCGCATGAAACTGGAGATCCCGCCGGACAACTTTTCCGGTTATATTTTTGATCTGGATGGCACGCTCATCGACACGATGCCGCTGCACTACCGCGCGTGGGACGAGGCGATGCGCCGCGTCGGACTCACCTGCGCGCTGGACGAGGAGTTGTTCTATTCGCTCGGTGGGGTGCCCACGCGTCAGGTGGCCGAGATGATTGCGGCCCATTACGGGCTGACAATCGATCCGTTCGCGGTTTTCGAGCATAAGGAAGCGATCTTCGGCGACCTGCAGACAGACGCGAAGGTGATTGAGCCGGTGGCGAAGATCGCCCGGCAGATGGCGCTGACCCATCCGGTCTCTATCGCGTCGGGCGGACCACGCCACATTGTGCGGCGCTCGCTGGAGCTCTCCGGACTGGCGGCGCTCTTTCAGGTCGTCGTCACCCCCGAGGATGTGGCGCACGGCAAGCCCGCGCCGGATATGTTTCTGCTCGCGGCAAAGCGCATGGGTGTGCCGGCCGAACAGTGCCTGGTCTTTGAGGATGCCGAGCCCGGGATGAGAGCGGCCGAGGCGGCGGGTATGCGATGGGTGCGAGTGCCGAGCCGGAAGCGATGACCCCGCCGGCGTCGTGTCGGGAGTCAGTCATTTCGAGCTTTCGCGTTGACCGGTAATCGTGTTCGAGTACCCCCCCCCACCAATGAACTTTCAGGCCCTGGCCAAACCTTCGGTGCTGACGCAGCCGCTCTACGAGCCGGGTAAGCCGATCGAGCACGTGGCGCGCGAGTTGGGCCTGGCGCCGGACACGATCATCAAGCTCGCTTCGAATGAAAATCCGTTTGGTCCGTCACCGCGGGCGCTCGAGGTGGCCAAGAAGGCCCTGGAGCGGGGTGAACTTTATCCTGACGGAGGTTGTTTCGAACTGCGGCGAAAGCTCGCGACGGAACGAGGGTTGGACGCGGATCAATTTGTCGTGGGAAATGGCTCGAATGAAATCATCGAACTGCTCGGCCATGTTTTTATCGGGACGGGCGATGAAGTCGTCATGGGCGCACCGGCCTTTGTGGTGTATAAGCTGGTGACGCTGCTTTTCGGCGCAAAGGCGGTCGAGATTCCGCTGCGTGATTGGCGTCACGATCTGGCGGCCATCGCCGCGGGCATTACGCCACGGACCAAACTGGTCTATGTTTGCAGTCCCAATAATCCGACGGGGACCGCGAATACCGAGGCGGAATTGCTGGCGTTCGCCCGCGCGTTGCCGGCCCATGTCATCGCCGTTTTTGATGAAGCCTATGCGGAATACGTCGATAATCCGCCGGACTTACGTCCGTTGATTCGGGAAGGGCGGAAGGTGATCTGCCTGCGCACGTTTTCGAAAATCTACGGCCTCGCCTCGCTCCGGATTGGCTACGGGTACGGTGCGGCGGAGCTTTGCACCTTGTTGAATCGGGTGCGCCAGCCGTTCAACGTGAATGCCATTGCCCAGGTCGCCGCGCTGGCGGCGCTCGACGATCGGGCTTTCGCCGAGAAATGCGCGCGGGAGAACCGGGCGGGCTTGAACCAACTCGAGGAGGGCTGTCGGAAACTGGGGCTCGAATACGTCCCGAGTGTCGCCAATTTCATGCTCGTCCGGGTGGGGGAGGGGATCCGGATCTTCGAAGCTTTGCAAAAGCGCGGAATCATCGTGCGACCGGTCAAGTCCTATGGTTTGCCCGAATGGGTGCGAGTGACAGTCGGTACCCGGGAGCAAAATGAGCGCCTGCTGGAGGGTTTAAGGGCGACGGCCGGCTGAACGCTTGTGCGGGACGGCTAAACAGCTGATGACAGGCATCTTTCTTTGAGGATTCGTTCCATCGGCCTGCAAATCATCGATGGGTTCCCCCGGTTCACTGATTTAGGCCAATGCATGGCAATAGTTTTTTATTTTTAAAAATAGGTCTTTTCAAGACTACCATGGGGTCATATACCTATTTTGCCATCCAACTTTCCGTACGCCAATGAAGAATAAAATACCGTTCGCGATTTTTTCCGCTTTGCTTGCCACGGGTAGCCATGCGGCCCCGTTCATGGCTGTGGGTGATGGGGCTGAACTATTTGTTACGGGCACTCTTGGGGTGCGGGCGGATGACAACATCTTCCTCGATCGTAAGGCCACGAGTGACACCGTTTTTGACATCAATCCGGGCTTGGAGCTCACTTTCGGCAAGGACGCCCAGCTCAAAGGAGCGCTGTCCGCGACGGTCGCGTTCGCCAATTACTCTAGTAACACCAATCTGAACACCGTTCTGTTTTCGAGTGATTTCGGTTCAAAGTACGATGACGGAAAACTAAAACTTGGGTTCAATTTGGGCTTCCACGAAGTTAATCAGAACTCGGTTGATATTCGCGGACTCAATCGTCGCGATGTCTTCACCAGCGGGGGGAACACGGAAGTTGAGATTTCCCAGATAACCTCCGTCGGCGCCGGGATTTCTTTTCAGCACGAAAACTTCAAGCGCAAGACGTTTGGCGATACTGATACGCTGACAGTTCCGATCGATTTCTTTTATAAGTGGACGGAGAAGGTCGACCTTAGCTTCGGTTACCAGTATCGTGATTACCAGACAACCGTTGGTCAGGATTCAAACGACCATTTCTTCAATCTGGGTGCGCGCGGTGAGTTCACCCCAAAATTCAACGGTAAGATTCAGATCGGTCTGAGCACGCGCAAACTCGCCAAAGGCAGTGACGAAACATTGCTCGGATTTACCTCGAATTTTAACTACGAGTTGACCGCCAAGACTAGCCTGCAGTTCGGCGGCTCCAACGACTTTGGGACGACCCCCTCGGGCGCGCAGCAGAAGAACCTGTCAGCGAACGTTGCCGCTACCACGAAGTTGACCGAGGACTGGAGCGTCAACGCAGGTCTGTCCTGGCGCGCAATCGATTCCTTGGGGCATACCGATGACTACATCGAAGGCACGCTGGGAGCAACCTACGTTATGAACGCGAACGTCAGATTCGTTGGATCGTATGTTTACCGGAACAACAGTTCGCCGCTTTCGACGAGTGAGTTCTCGAATAATGCATTTAGCGTGTCGGCCAGTATCCGTTACTGAGTATTACGAGACAGCTTGACCAATTTTGGGCGGAAGAGGATCGTTGCGGTCTTCTTCCGTTTTTTGTCATTGATGAATCCGCGCCGGTCACTCTTCACGTTTTTTTACCTCCTTTTGGCCATGTTCTTGCCTCTTGAAGGAGCGGCACCCAAGGAGCCGACTGCGCCTGCCGACATTGAAGCTAAGCCCGATAGTAACCGGGGTGAAGCCTCAAAAGGTGATTACGTTCTGCAGCCACAGGATTTGCTCCGGGTGCAGGTATTTCAAGAAGAAGACTTGAACCGTGAGGTGCGAGTCTCGCAGGAAC
>CANJNJ010000077.1 GCA_947474995.1 Opitutaceae bacterium
ATCGGCGTGAGTCCGGCGTCGGCCATGAGTTCCAGTTCCATGTGCTCGAAATAGCCCTGAAAGCGTCCGGCCGGTCCCGTATCCGTCCCCATGGCGATCGGGATGCCCGCCGCCTGCAGCGTCTTCAAGTTGCGCTTGGCCATCTCCAGGGCCGGCTTGATGGCTTGGGCGCGGGGATTGGCAATGATGGCCTGCTGGCGGGTCGGATTCTGCAGTTCGCGCAAAATCGTTGGGTCCGCCTCTTTGAGGAAAAACGGATCATCGAAAAACTTCGGCCGGCTCTCGTAAACGTAAACCGAGACTTCGCGCGTCAGGGTTGGACAATAGCTCACGCCCCGCGACTTGAGCAGGGCAATGAATTCCTGGTCCACCGGCTTGTCCCGGATGCTATGGGCCAGAAAATCCGCGCCGGAGCGCAGCAGATCGCGAGCATCCTCGAGGTAGTACATATGCACGCCGGCCGGCAGTCCGACTTTGTGCGCCTCGTCGATTACGGCCCGGTAGATTTCCGGCGGCATCTTCGGCGTGGAGCCAAGATTGTCGTCCACGCGAATCTTCACAAAATTTGCCTTCATCGCCGCGACCTCGCGCACCTTGGCACGGGCGTCTTCCGGGCTCGTGGGCGCGAGCACCGGGCCGGCCACGTACAGCCGCGCGTGATTCAGCCCGGGCTGGTTCTGCGCGTCACGCAGGCGGAATCCGGCCGGACCGTCGTCGCCGAGACTCGCCACGGTCGTGACGCCGTACCGCGCGTAAAGCGCCAGCTGCTTCAACACATTTTTTTCGGTGTAGACGTCCGGCCCCGCGCGCATGCCGTCGGTGCTGCCGACGTGTCCGTGAGCGTTAATCAACCCGGGAATGATGGTCTTGCCCGTCACGTCGATCACCTCGGCGCCGGCGGGAATCTTGACGTCGGCGGCCGAGCCAATCGCCTCGATCCGCCCCTGGCGCACGACCACCACCCCGTTTTCCACGGGTTGGCGACCGGTGCCATCGATGAGCCGGGCTCCTTTGAAGACCTTCAGGCCTTCGACTCGCGCGCCCTGGCCAAGGCCAGCACTGGAAAGAAGCGGTCCAAGCAGGGCCACGAAGAAGAAAAGCCGGTTCATACGCATGGGGGACCTCGCCAATTTAGATGTTAGGGGCAGACTGGGCCAAAGAAAGAGACTCGCAGGTGTAATGATCGGATAGCGCAGTGAGCCAAGACCGTATTTGCCGGTCGTTTTGGGCACCGAGGGAAGACTCCGTTGCCACCACGCAATGGTCCTCGCCCGGTCAGGGCGGAGGGCAAGGAAATGCATTATTCCAAGCATTTATCCCATCGCGGATCGCCTTTCTCCGCCAGAGCAGCATATTGCCCGAGAACGATCGCGCGATGCCTGACCCAGAATCCAACTCCTTCGGCGCAGCCCAACCGGCACCGAGCCCGACTCCGGGCCACCAACGACGTCCGCGCTATGCGGGGAAAAATCCGCGCCGCTTCGAGGACAAATACAAGGAGCTCGACCCGGAGCGATACGCCGAAGACGTGGCCAAGGTGCTCGCCGCCGGCAAGACGCCTGCCGGCACCCATCGGCCGATCCTGGTCGCCGAAATCCTCGAGGTACTGGCACCACGGCCCGGGGAACTCGCGGTGGATTGCACGCTCGGCTTCGGCGGGCACTCGAGGGAACTGCTCGCGCGGATCGCTCCCAGCGGCCGGCTCATCGCCCTGGATGTCGATCCGATCGAGCTGCCAAAAACCACCACGCGGTTGCGTGCGGCCGGCTACGGCGAGGACGTCTTCACGGCCGTCCGCTCCAATTTTGCGGGTTTGTCCAAGGTGCTGGCGACACATGGGCTGAGCGGGGCCGAGGTCATTCTCGCCGACCTCGGCGTTTCCTCGATGCAACTCGACGACCCGGCGCGAGGCTTCACCTTCAAGACCGACAGCCCGCTTGACCTGCGGCTGAACCCATCGCGGCCACCGTCCGCGAGCGATTGGATCGCGCAGGTTTCCACCGCAAATCTTGCGTCCGCGCTCACCGAGAACTCCGACGAACCGTACGCCGACGTGCTGGCCTTGGGCCTGACCGGGCGTCGGACATCCACACCGTTCACGCGGACGCTCCAACTCGCCACGGTGATCCGGGCCATCCTGCGCGAACACCATCCCCGCCACGACCCGGCAAAGGACGACGACAGCGTTCGCCGGGTGTTTCAGGCGATCCGGATCGCAGTGAACGACGAATTCGGCGCGCTCGACCAATTCCTGCGCCAACTACCGCACTGCCTCAATTCCGGCGGGCGCGTGGCCATTCTCACCTTTCACTCAGGGGAGGACCGCCGGGTAAAGCATGCCTTCCGCGAAGGTCTGCGCGCCGGAACCTATTCCGCTGCCAACGATGAGATCGTCCGGCCCGGTCCGGAGGAACGCCGGGCCAACCCGCGCAGTACCTCCGCCAAACTCCGCTGGGCCGTGCGGGCGTGAACTATAGACCACGACCGGGTTGTTGAAACGCAGTCCCCGGGAGGAGCCCTGCGGCGGGCCCATTTATCCTGGCTCAAGCCACGTCGAGGTGATCCTCGATCGTGGCCAAAGGCAGCATATTTTATTTCCGCCGCCCATGCGCTCCAACCGCTTGATTTTTTCCAAACCCTGCTAAACTAGCGGGCTCTTTCGCTATCGCACCCGGCCGTTCGCCTTCCACCTGATTCCTTACACCGTACACCTCCAGCCTGACACTCCCGTCTTCTCTCCTGCCTCCTCCTGATTCCCGATTCCACATGTCCACCACCACGCCGCAGAAATTTGAATTCCAAGCCGAAATCAAGCAGTTGCTCGATATCGTCATCCACTCGCTTTACACGGAGAAAGAGATCTTCGTCCGCGAGTTGGTTTCGAACGCCTCCGACGCCCTGGAAAAGCTCCGCCACACCCAGCTGACCGAGAAGGAAATTTTCGACGACCAGCTCGATCTCGAGATCAACGTCACGACCGACGACAAGGCGAAGACCATCACGATCCAGGACTTTGGCATCGGCATGACCCGGACGGAACTCGTGGAGAACCTCGGCACCATCGCCCACTCGGGCTCCAAAGCCTTTCTCAAGGCCCTCGGCGAGGGCGCCCAGAAAAACGCCAATCTCATCGGCCAATTCGGCGTCGGCTTCTACTCGGCCTTCATGGTCGCGAAGTCGGTCAAGGTCTACACCCGCTCCTGGCGCACCGGCGAGGTCGGTCAGGTCTGGGAAAGCGACGGTTCGGGCAACTATTCGGTCGAGGAAAGCGACGGCCAGCGCCGCGGAGCCAAGATCGTCATCGAGTTGAAGGACGACTGCGGCGATTATTCGCAGGATTGGAAGATCAAGGAGATCCTCGAGCGCTATAGCGCGTTCGTGTCTTTTCCGATTAATCTCAACGGCAAGCGCATCAACACCGTCCAGGCGCTCTGGCTCCGCACCAAGAACGAGATCAAGGAAGAGGAGTACACCGAGTTCTACAAGTTCCAGGCGCACGCCTTCGACGAGCCGCGGCTCCGGCTCCATTTCAGCGCGGACGCCCCTCTCGCCATCAACGCCTTGTTGTTCGTCCCCAAGGAAAACACCGAGAAGCTGGGCCTGTCGCGCCTCGAACCGTCCGTCTCACTCTACTGCCGGAAGGTCCTGATCGACGCCAAGCCGAAGGACATCCTCCCCGAGTGGCTGCGCTTCATGAAGGGCGTGGTCGATAGCGAGGACCTGCCACTCAACATTTCGCGCGAGACCATGCAGGACAAGGCGCTGATCGAGAAGCTGAACAAGGTCATCACGAAACGTTTTCTAAAATTCCTGGACGAAGAGGCGAAGAACCGGGCCGACGGCTATGCCGAATTCTACAAGGAATTCGGGGTGTTCCTGAAGGAAGGCGCCGCGCTCGACTTCACCCACAAGGACCAACTGGTGAAGCTGCTCCGCTTCGAATCGTCGCTTACAGAGAAAGGCAAGACGACCTCGCTGACCGACTACGTCTCACGGATGGGCAGCGATCAAAAGGAAATCTATTATCTCATCGGCCCCAACCGCGCCTCGCTAGAAGCCGGTCCTTATCTCGAAGGCTTCAAGGCCCGCAATCTCGAAGTCCTCTTCTGCTATGAAGCAGTGGACGAATACGTGATGCACAACGTCCGCGAGTTCGACGGCAAGAAGCTCACCGCCGCCGATCACGCAGACGTCAAACTCTCCGATCAACCGAAACCCGAGGGCGCCCTGAGCGAGGCTGACACGCAGACCCTGACCAACTGGCTCAAGGAAACCCTCGGAGAACGCGTCCCCGAAGTGAAGGCGAGCGACCGCCTGGTCGACTCACCGGTCCTGGCACTCAACGCCGACAAGTTCATGTCGCCGCAAATGCGCCGCATGATGAAGGCGATGAACAAGGAGGGCGGCGACAACCCGCTGCGGGTGAACCTGGAAATCAATCCCCGCCATGCCGTGATCAAGCGCCTCTTCGAAACGCACACGGCCGCGCCCGAGAGAGCCAAGCTGGTCGCCGAGCAACTGCTCGACAACGCCTTGATTTCCGCCGGCCTGCTCGAAGATCCCACCGCCATGGTGGCCCGGTTGAACAAACTCCTCGAAAGCGTCTAGAGGGGCTTGGGGAGGGAGCGGTATGGCTGTTGAGCCATACTTTATACTTGCAGTATGGCTGAGCAGCCATACCGTGAGCGTGCCATGAAAATGACGATGCACATCGACGAAGACGTCCTAGCCCGCGTGATGAAAGTCACGGGGGCCACGACCAAGCGCGCCGCGGTCGAGCTCGCGCTGGCTGACATGGCGCGCCGCCACAAAATGAAGGAGCTGTTCAGCCAGGGACTCGGCCTCACCGCCGACGAACTGAAGGCGGAATTCGCCCCAACGGCGGCGGATGTGTTGGATAGCCACGGCCTGATGGTGGCCGAGAAAAAACAAGCGCCCTATGGTCGAGCTCGTCCTGCCGGACAGTAATTTCTACATTAACTGTGCGCGGGCCGGGCTCGACCCCTTTGTCACGCTCGCGGCGCGCACGGACGAGTGGGAATTCGCCACCTGTGGCATGGTGGTGCTCGAGGTATGCCGTGGGCGCAGCAATCCGAATCTGCTCAAGCGCTTTCAGGAACGCTTTGCCATCATGCTGTATATCGCGGCGGGCAATTCCGTCTGGGAGCGGGCCGCGCAGCTGGCCTGGTCGCTCGATCGCCAAGGGATCGTGCTGCCAGCGCCCGACCTGTTGATCGCCGCTTGCGCGTTGCAGGCCAAAGCAGCGGTGCTAACAGCCGACGCGCACTTTCACAGCATCCCGGGATTGCGGGTTCTCGATCAGCTTACGTGAGCAAGCAGCGCGGGTCGCCGACCAGCGCCAGGCCCAACCGCTACCGCCCTACCCTTTCGCCCGGCCAGAGGCACCTTTGAGTGCCGCAGCTTCGGGCGTAGTCGGAAGAAAATATTGCGCGATGAAAGTCTGCGCGCTTCGGGCGCCGCCATAGACGGAACCAAGTTCCTCCTGCCGTCCATTGCCCTGCGCAAAGGTCGCGGCATCGGGCACCACCGTAGTCCAGAATTGGTCCGACAGCCGCTCCACGAAGCCCGGTTCTCCTCGTCAACCCTATCCCCGTCGTTACTCCAGACTGCGCTTTGACGCCTCGACCATGAAATGGGCGTGAGCCGAGAAAGACCGCACCCCGGCATGCCGCAAGATGGGCGCGTAGGTCCCGTTTGAATGCAGGACATGGGTATTGGCGGTGTCGCGCAACTCCGCGGGAAACATCTCCTCGACCACCCAGCGGCGCAGCCGGGGGTCCTCGATGGGAAACAGGGCTTCGACCCGTCGGAAGAAATTGCGCGGCATCCAGTCCGCGCTGCCGGCAAGGATGACGGGCTCGCCCCCCGCGTTTTCGAAATAAAAAATCCGCGAATGCTCGAGAAACCGCCCGACGATACTCCGCACGCGGATGTTTTCACTCAGCCCCGGCAATCCGGGCACGAGGCCGCAGGTGCCACGGACAATTAGGTCGATTTTCACCCCCGCCTGGGACGCGGCGTAGAGCGCATCGATCGTCGCCTTGTCCACCAGTGAATTCATCTTGGCGATGATGCGCGCCGGCTGACCCGCTGCCGCCCGCCGGGCCTCGCGTTGAATCAAAACGTTCAGCCGGCGGTGGAGATCGTAGGGCGCGACCAACAGGTGCGCAAAGCGCGGGGAGCGGCCGAAACCCGTGAGCGTGTTGAAGAGTTGCGCGACATCACGGGTGAGGTGGGGGCGGCTCGTGAAGAAACTGACATCGGTGTATTGGCGGGCCGTGCGGGGATTGTAGTTACCGGTGCCAAGGTGCGCGTAGTGCACCATTCGGCGTCCTTCGCGGCGAACCACCAGGCACATTTTGCAGTGCGTCTTGTGACCGATCAGTCCGTAGACGACGTGGACTCCCGCCTCCTCCAGCTGCTTGGCCCACTGAATGTTGTTCGCCTCGTCAAAGCGCGCCTTCAACTCGACCAGCGCGGTCACCTGCTTGCCGTTCTGCGAGGCCTCGATCAAGGCCCGCACCAACGGAGAGTCACCACTCGTCCGATAGAAAGTCTGTTTCAACGCGACGACCTGGGGATCGCGCGCGGCCTCCTCGACAAAATCCACGACCGGCGCGAACGCGTCGTACGGATGATGGAGCAACACATCCTGCTGGCGCAGGACCTCGAAAATCTGCGCCGGCTCGCGCAACGGGGACGCGTTGACCGGTACAAACGGCGGATATTTCAAATCCGGCCTCGGCAAATCGGCCAGGCTTTGCAACCGCACGGGATTCAGCGGCCCCTTGACCTTGAACACATTTTCCCGCGTCGGGGCCAGGTTGGTGCAGAGGGTCGTGAAGAGATCGTGGTCGATGCCGTCCTCCACATCAAGGCGCACGGCCGCGCCGCGCCGCAGATTCCGCAACTCCTCCTCGATTTGCTTGAGCAAGTTGACCGATTCTTCGTCGTCGATGTAGAGGTCGCTGTTGCGGGTAACCCGAAAGGCGTAGGCCCCCGTGAGGCGATAGCCCGGGAAGAGTTCACCCGCGCAAAGCTTGATGATTTCGCTCAGGAAAATGAGGCGAACGGGACCACGCCCGGACGGCGCGATCGTGACCAGCCGCGGCAAAATTCTCGGCACCGGGAGGATGGCGGCGAATCTCTCGACCTCGGGAGTGTCGGGATTTTTCAGGGCCACCACGATGTTCAGCGTCTTGTTTCCCAGCTGCGGAAAAGGGTGCGATTGGTCGAGGGCCAGCGGCGTGAGCACGGGATAGACTTGCTGCCGAAAATACGCGCGGACCCAGGCAAGTTCGCGCGCCACGAGGTCAGCGCCCGACTTGACGCAAATTCCCTCCCGGGCGAGCGCCGGCATGAGCTGTTCGGTCCAGCAGCGGAACGCGTCGTCCAACAAATCGTCCACGACCGCGCGGATGCGGCGCAATTGCTCGCGCGGCTCCATTCCGTCCGGCCCGGGCTCCGCCACACCAGAGTCCAGCTGTTGCATGAGCCCGGCGACGCGGATTTCAAAAAATTCGTCGAGGTTGTTGGCAAAGATGGCGAGAAACCGCACTCGCTCCAGCAGGGGATGCCGCTCGCTCTCGGCCTGCTCCAGCACCCGTCGGTTGAACGCCAGCCACGATAGCTCACGGTTGAAATAAACCGGAGCCTGGGCGACAGGCGCGCGACGGGAGATTTTTTTTGAGCGCGGAGGCGGCATGGCGCAGCGGGTCTCGGAGAGAGCAACCGCCATCGTAAGGCGCGGACCTGGTAAACAGAAGGCATTTTGCCGCTCCGTTGCCGTAAGGTAACATAAGTCGCTTGCCCTTATAGCTAAGGGTTTGGCAAAGCCATCCAGCTACGAGTTACGCGCGTCCGCTCGAGTCTTACCCTCCCACCTTCCAGCCTAACCTTCCCAAACGGTTTTGACGTTAACAAATGCGCGGGCACCCCACCCGCCCAATTCCCGTCCGTAACCGCTCTGCTTGATCCCGCCAAACGGCAATTCGGACGAGGAGCGGACCATGTCGTTGACGAATACACAGCCAGCTTCGATTTGTGGAATCAGACGGCGCGCGGTGGCCCGATTGCGGGTGAAGAGGGTCGACGCGAGTCCAAACGGGCTATCGTTGGCCGCCCGAATCGCTTCCGCCTCATCCCGCACCGGAATAATCGCGGCGACCGGTCCGAAGACCTCCTCGTCGTAAACGGCCATGCCGGACCGAACGCTGGTCAGGACGGTGGGTTGGTAAAAGAATCCCTTCCCAGGGATCGACCCGCCACCGAGCAAGACGCGGGCACCTCGGCGAACACTCTGTCTCACTTGCTCGTGCAATTTGTCCCGCAAGTCGGATCGGGCGAGTGGACCGACGTCGGTCGCGGCATCCGTCGGTGAGCCCACTCGGCGCGCCACCATACTCGCAACAAATTGCGCTTCGAATTCCCGCAGCACTGAGCGCACCACGATGAAGCGCTTGGCACAGACGCAACTTTGTCCCGAATTGAGGAGGCGCGATTGGGTGCAAACCTCGGCCGCGCGCGCCAGATTGGCGTCGGCCAGAACGATGGCGGGGTCACTCCCCCCCAACTCGAACACGCCCGGCTTCATGGCCGCACCAGCCAGCGCCGCGACTGCTTTGCCCGCCGCCGTGCTACCCGTCAGGGTCACGCCCGCGATCCGGTTATCGGCGATCAGCCCTGGGACTGGCGCCGTACCGATGAGCAGCACCTGCAGCACGCCCGACGGGAAACCCGCCCGGTGGAAAAGTTTTTCGATGGCGAGCGCGCACCCGGGAACATTGGGCGCGTGCTTCAAAAGCATCACATTTCCACCGATCACCGCCGGCACCGCGGCGCGGACCACCTGCCAAAACGGAAAATTCCACGGCATGATGGCGAGGACGATCCCCAGCGGTTCGTACACCACTCGCGCTTGCGGGGGCGCAGCGGCCGGCCGTTCTTCCGCCAGCAGTTGCGCCCCGTGTTTTGCATAGTAATCGCAGAGCACGGCACATTTCTCGACCTCGGCTCGCGCCTGCGAAATCGGCTTTCCCATTTCGGCGGTGGCCAGCGCCGCCAGGGAATCGCGCTCCTGGCGCAGTTCCCGGGCGAGCGCCCGCAAATAGGCTGCACGCCGGTTAAACGACAGGCCGGCCCATTTCTTTTGCGCGGCCTGCGCCCGGGTGACCGCGCGGGAAATCCCCGCCTGACTGTGCTCTGGGTAGGTGCCCAGGTGTTCTCCAGTCGCAGGATTCAAAGCAGTGAGAGCCATGCGACCAATCTCGCTTAGTTTGGGAACCTGACAAATTGAATTTCGCGCCCGGGCTAACAGCGACTCGAATTCCCGGCCAGTCCACTCCGACGACACCAAAACCCGGGCGCCGGACGAGCACCCGCGCTACCACTCGGCAAACGATCCGTCAGGCAACCGAAACTGCGGCGCCCGCCAGTCGCCGGCAAATATCCGCGAGCGCAGTGCCTGCTCATCGACCTCGACGCCCAGTCCCGGCTGCTCCGACACGGCGACGTGTCCGTCAACCACGTGAAACGGCTCGACCAGCAAGCCTTCCCCCAGCGTCAAATGCTCCTGAATCAGGAAATTTGGAGTACACGCCGCGAGTTGAAGGCTGGCCGCGAGGGCGATCGGACCCAGGGGACAATGCGGCGCGATCGCGATATTTCGGGACTCCGCCATCGCCGCAATCTTTCGTGCCTCCCAAATGCCGCCGCAGTGGGAGATATCCGGCTGTACGACCGCGACGGCCTGGCGCTCGATCAACTCCTGAAACTGCCAGCGGGTGAAAAGCCGTTCGCCCGTCGCGATGGGAATGGTTGTGCTTCGCGCGATCTCAATCAGCGACGCCGTATCCCCGGGCAGAACCGGCTCCTCGATGAAGAACGGATGATAGGGCTCAAGGAGTTTGACCAATACTCGCGCCATCGCGGGCGAGGCGCGGCCGTGGAAATCGAGCGCGAGATCAACCTCGCGGCCAATTTTGGCGCGGACGGAGGCGACCAATTCCACCACGCGGTCAACGACCGCGGGCGTCTCAATTGGCCCCATGGCCGGCACCGGCACCAATTTGTAGGCGGTGAATTCGCCCGCGGTCACGCTCTTCTGCACGTTCTCCACGTAATCACCCGTGGGCTCCCCCTGACTCCACCCGTAGAGACGGATGCGATCGCGGACCCGACCGCCGAGCAACTGATGGACCGGCACCCCCAGGTGCTTGCCCAAGATATCCCACAGCGCCTGCTCGATCCCCGAGAGCGCACTCGTGAGCACGGGGCCTCCGCGATAAAACCCGCCGCGATGCAACGTTTGCCAGTGCTGTTCAATCCGGCGCGGATCCTGGCCGATGAGTTCCCGCATCATCTCGCGCACGGCGGCTTCCACCGTTTGGGCCCGGCCCTCGAGCGTGGGCTCACCCCAACCGACGAGCCCGGTGTCGGTTTCGATTTTCAAGAGCAGCCAACGCGGCCGCACGTGAAAGGTTTCAAAGCGGATAATCTTCATGAATAAAATATCATCGCTGGGCCAACCGCACCTGCCCGGTGAAGCGATCGATTTCCGCCAGCGTCGGCAGCCCCTCCCAGTCGCCGTCCGTCATGCAGACCAGCGCGCCGCACGCCGCGCCGCGCCGCAGGCACTCGTCGATGGGTTTTCCCGCCAGCAGCCCCGAGATAAACCCCGCGTCGAAACCGTCGCCGGCCCCGATGGGATCCACTTCGTGCGCAATCGGAAACGCTGGACAGAAATGGTTCTCTTGCGCGGAAAACCAATGCGCCCCGCGAGCGCCCAGTTTGACGACCACTTGCCGGGCCCCCCGCGCCAGCAGCACGCGGGCGATCTCGGCCGGCGCCTCGTGGCCGGTGAGGAACTGGCCCTCGGCGATCGACGTGAAAAGAATATCGAGATGTCCAACCAACGAGCCAATCATCTCCGCCGCCTCGCGGGTGCTCCATAGTTTGAACCGGTAGTTCACGTCGAACCACAGTTTGACGCCGCGTTTCTTGCCTTCCGCCGCGATCGCCAGCGTGGCGGCACGCGTTCGCTCGTTCAGCCCCGGGGTGATGCCGGAAAAGAAGAGTCCGCTCACTCCCGTCCAGTCAATGGACTGCACGAGGTCCGCGGCCTCGTGGCTAAAAGCCGAGGTATCGCGCCAATAGTACACGCTCGGTTCGTTCCAGTCGATCCGCTCCCGGAGCATGAGCGCCGTCGGATGAGTTGCGTTCACCTTCACGCGGGAAACGTCAACCCTTTCGGCGCGGAGTTGCCGCAAGACGCGATCCCCGACGGGATCAGCGCCGACGACCGAGAGCCAGGCCACCGGACAACCCAAGCGCGCCAGGCCAATGGCGACGTTCGACTCCGCCCCCGCGAAGGAAACATCCGCTTGGCTGCAATCGCGGAGCCGCGTGCCCGACGGATTCAGGAAGAGGCCCAGCACTTCGCCAAAACAAAGGACAATTTTTTCGTCTTTCATCGATCGGTCTAGCGGATGGCGGAACAAGTTCTGCCGGGGGGCAACGGTCGGGGCGGGAGCATGGTCAATTAGCGTGCGCCACCCGCCATGGCATCCAAGGATATATTTTGATCTCCGCAAATCGGAGACCCGCACTCCGTCACTCTTAGCGCCAAGGCCGAAGCGCGTCGCGGTGGGCCGTGCACTCCGGGCGCGGCCTTCGAACGTTCATTCGAGTCCAATAATTTGGCCGCGCGCGGCGCGCACGGCCCACCCTCAAAAGAAACGGCGACCTCGGCCAGAGGTCGCCGCGAAGTGGGTCCGGAGGTTCCGAACTGAGTTCAGGTCATCTCCAAGCCGCGCATCGTGCCGGTCGAGGAGGCGAACTTGTCCTGTTCGATTCCCATGCGTTGCAGCATCGAAACGAGGAGGTTGGTCAACGGGTAGTTCCGCTCCGTATCAAACGCGAGATGCTGGCCATGCTTGAAACCGCCGCCCGCAAACACGACCGGCATGTTCGTGCAGACGTGCGCGTTGGCGTCACCAAAGTTCGAACCGTAGAGCACCATCGTGCGATCGAGGAGGTTATCCTCGCCTTCGCTCACCGACTTGAAGTCGCGATAGAGTTTCGCGAGGAGCTTCATGTGGCCGAGGTCCAGCGCCTTCAACTGGCCGAGTTTGTCCTCGGACTTTCCGTGGTGCGAGAGGTTGTGATAACCCTCGGTGATGGCGACATCCGGGATGCCTTCGACGACCGGCGTCGCCACGCTGTCCAACATGAGCGTGATGGCCCGGGTCGAATCGGTCTGGAAGGCAAGTTTCGCCAGGTCGTACATGACCTTAACTTTTTCCATGTACTGGGCCGGGCTGCCGGGATCGATGGGCGCCTTCGCCTCGACGACGGGCTTGGGCTTGCGTTCCCAGCCGGCGGAAGCCTGCAGGCGGGATTCCAAGTCGCGGACGCTGGTGAAATATTGCTCCAGGCGGTCCTTGTCATTCTTGCCGAGATCGCGCTCGAGGTCCTTGGCCTGCCCGGCGACGGTGTCCAAAATACTGCGGCCCGTGTCCAGCTTCAGAATCTGGGCTTCGATTTCCGCCGGGGTGCCCTGGAGGAAGAGCTGCTTGAAGACGTCCGAGGCCTTGTCTTCCGGGGGAATCGCCACGCCCGTACCCGTGCACGAGAGGCTCCGACTGCGGGTGTTAACGGAAAGCGTAATCGACGGAAAGCGCGTCATGATCCCGATCCGCTCGGCGACAAATTGATCGAGGGAGATCGTGTTGCGGAATGAACCCGATCCCGGATGGGGCGCGCCCGTGATGAAGCACACGTCCGCGGGGTGACCGCCGTCCACGTTCGGGTGCGAGACGCCGCTGAAGACCGTGAAGTCGTTGCGGTGCTCCTGCAGGAGTTGCAAATACGGTGACGGGGCGTAGTTCCGGCCGGCACCGGTGGGAAAGAAGTTCCGCGGCACGAGCCCCAGGTTATTACAGACGGCGAACATCCGGCGGGGCTTCGCATTCGGGGCCAGGGGGGAATTCGACGGCGCGGCGCGGCTGAAGGCCGGCATCATCGTATCGAGCAAAGGCAGGCTAAGCGCGATCCCGGTCCCACGCAGAAAATGCCGGCGAGACAAGGGCTGGCGGGTCGAGATAAAAGGGGCGGTGTGTTTCATGAGGCTGGGGTGCTTTCTTAAAGGAAACGTTCCTTGCTTTGGAAATAGGTCGCTCTGGATAACTTAGGTTACGATAGGGCGAACCCCGGAGGCGTGCGAGCCAGAATCTTGAACAATTTTGTCGATCTTCCCGCGGTCGCTGAAACGGACCAGCGCTCCGGGCCGATAAACCGAAATTGCCGGGCGAGGTTGCGGGCAGTTTGAGCTTCTTCCTGCAGGAGGAGTTTGAGCACGTCCCCCCCGGGTCATGAAGCCGCCGCGAATGACGGCCACCCCGGAAAGTCTGCGTTCGTGGTGGCGGCGGACACCGCCGCCACCGACGTCGGGAAACTCGTCGGGCCACCGTCCGACTCGGCGCGAATCAGCCAGCGCCGCGCTTAGAAATCCATGCGCGCCGTCAGCATGTAATTGCGCGGCGGCAGATAGCTGGGATTGCCCGCGATGGTGACGCGCGACGGATTGCTAATGTCGTTATTGCGGGGCGCAATGAACGTCGCCGCACTGAGCGCCGTGCTCGTCGTGCCCGACGAACCATAGACGGGCGCACCCCGATTGAACAGATTGTCGATCGCCAGATCAAACTGGACGGTCTTGGGGAGATAGCGCCGCACTTCCTTGAGCTTATAGGTGTACGATAGCGTGCCCGTAGCCTTATAAAACGGCTTCGAGTAAACATACTTGTCCACGCCGCCGGCGGGATCGGGAATCGCATTGTTGGGATTGTTGGGGTCGACAATCGTATCACTGCCGCGATTGCCGAGAATCTGGCCACCGCGCCAATTTACGCCCAAACCCACGCGCAGGCCCTTGATGGGGCCCGAGTGCAGGCGATAATCGGTGGCCAGGTTGCCTGAGCGATAAACACTGCCCTCCTGCTTCAAGACCGCCTTGTTCGTGGCCGCGATGTTCGGGACCACCGTATTCTGCAGGGTATTCCAGCCGTCGGCCGCGGTCTGGACCTTGATCACATTGATCTTGGTCGGGTCGTTCAGGGCCGGGGTAATGGACGCCTGGCTGTTCTTCGCGTCGATGACCACGCCGGCGTCGGTCAGAATCTGCCGCAGCACCGTGTCGCGATCCTTGATGAAGCCGATGATGTCGGGATACTGATCGCGGACGTTCGCGTCCACGGTGGCGTAATTGAGAATCAGCCGCCACGACGACGTGAGATTCGCCGTCGTCTCGAATTCATAACCCTTCGTGTCGCTGGTCTGCGTGGTATTAACATTCGTCGGAAACTGCTGCACGCCGCGAACATTGCGGCCGCTCGAACTCAAATCACCGATGACCGGGGCGCCGCTAATCTGGTCGATCGCCCCCGTGAATCCGAGGCCGGTCTTAAAGGACTGGTTCTTTTGGAATGCGCTGTACCAGCCGAGGCTCGCGGCCAGCTTGCCGTTGGGCATATTGACCCGAATGCCGGCATCCTTGCCGCGGGAGGACGTGGGGGCGATCAGTTTGCCATAGGCATCCTGCGCGCCGATGTTCAGATTGAACGTCGTGCTATCGTTGCCATAGACGCCGAGCCATTTTGTGACGTTGTACACCGCTCCATAGGTCCGGGTGTTGGCGCTCGCCTGAAAGGACGGCGAGTCGAAATCATCGCGGAAACGATCGTTGGCATATTGGGGCAGCTTCATGTTCACGTTGAAGTTCGACCCACTGCTGGGAACGGAGCGGGGCCGCGCATCAGCCGGTTGGAGCGCATCGATAACCTTGCCCGTCGCATCCTTCGGGTAATAGGTGAGTGTATCGTAGTCCGCCGGCGGCGCCGTGCGGAAATTCAGGTCCAGTCCATTCCAGCCGACGGGATTATCGGCGGGGGGGACAACCCGGTTCTGCTTCACGTAGGTCAAATCGCGACGCACCGCGCCAATCAGCACCAGCCGGTTTTTAAAGAGGTCGAAGTTGCCCGCGACCTGGCCAAACTTGAAGGTCTTGATGCCGTTGTAATTGTTGTCCGCGCGCTGGGTGAAATAGGCCGACGCCGGCGTCACGCTCTGCCGCACCCCAGCGACCGGGTCGACCACGGTCACAGGACGGGGCTGGGGATAAGCGTTAATCCGGTTGCCCTCGTCAGAATAAAAACGCGTGTAGTCGCCGTAAACATTCAGGTCCTGCGAGGAATCCACAAAGGTGCGCATATCCGGCCCGAGCCAGGTCGTCGGCAGCAACACCGTCAACGTGCGGGCGATCGTCTTGTTATCCTGCTTGCCGGCCATTGCCCCCACCTGCAGCCGGCCGAAGCGCGTGTCCTTCACGTAAGCCGTCTGGGCACGGACATTGTCAAACTTCTCGTTGATCTGGTACTCGTAGACCAGGTACTCGCTGTAACGATGCAGGAAGTGTGGGTTGGGCGCACCCGTGGGCAGCAGGCGATCGAGATCGAGGTAGAGTTCTTGCTGGCCGCGGCGACCGGAATTGTTGCCGACGCGGGGCGCACTGTTCTTGTCCGCCGCGACTTCGATGAAAAAACCTTCGAACGGCGTGTACGTCAGGTAAGCCGCACCGTCGCGCGCCGTTTCGCGGTAAGTCGGATATTTGTGGCCCGGGTCGTCCCAGAGGGTGTTTTCCTCGCGTCTGGGAATCGTGAAAGAGGGCGAACCCTTCTTGGTCGCCGCGTAGCGATTGGGCGTGTCCCAGACGTCGAACATGGCGTTCTTTCCCAACTGGAAACCGATCGTCTTGATCGCCTGACCGTCGAGGAAATTGGTCGCCGTCGCGCTGTAGGCCGCACCCTTCGTCCGGAATCGATTCTGATAATTCAGGACCAGGCCGTCGTAGTCCGGACGCGTCACCAGCCGCAACGGGAAACGCTCGACACCCGCGACCGCCAATTGCGCCGCCGTCACGCTCGGGTTGATGCCTTCCGAGATGAATTTGCCGTCCCAGGCCGAAATCCGATCCTGCATGATGCCCGGCGCCTTCAGGTTGCGCGTCGTGCGGTATTCGAACTCGGCGCGCGCCGTCAGCTTGGAACTCAATTTGTAAGTCGTCGTAAAATGTACCCCGCGTTTTTCCTCCCACTCGCGAACCTTGTAGGTGTCGCCGTTCGCCCAGAGAAAATTGGCCCGGACCGCAATTTTATCGTTCACCGGTTGATTGAGGTCCGCCGTGAACCGGTAGCGCTTCCAATCGCCTACTTGCACCCGGAATTCACGGATGGGTTTTCCCGTCATCGCCTGTTTCGTCGCGGTGTTCTGCGTGCCACCGGCCCCGCCGGCGCCGAACAGCACCGAGTTGGCGCCCCGCGCCATGTCGACGCGATCGATGTTAAAGCTGTCGGACGTGTTGACGTACGGGAAAAAATTACGCGTCGCCTGATTGGCGGTGACGCCGCGAATCGTCACGTTCTGCGACGGGCCGCGGGCAAAGCCCTGATAGTTGTTGTCGCCCGCGGAATAATTGGAATTGACCGAAAAATTGGCGGCTTCCGCCATGTCGGTGACGTTGAACGCATCGAGAAATTCCTTCGTGATCACCGAGTAGGCGACCGGGGTATCCTTCAACGCGGTCGCGATGCGACCGCCGGCCAGTGAACTCGCCGCCACGAAACCGACATCGGAATCCGCGCTGACGTTAAACGGGTCGAGTTTGACGGCACCTTCCTCGCCCGCCGGCTTCGCCGCCGGTGCCGTCTGACCAGACATTAATCCGCAGCTTAAACCAAACACGCCAGTCACGGCGGCACACAGCAATCTTAGGGTAGGTAGTTTCATGGCATTTTGGGCGCAATCGCACGACCGAGGGGATGCAAAACAGAGTCGAGGGAGCGCTGCGTTAGCCTGAAAACCTACCGACAGAGCGTGTCACGATGCAAGGCCGATTCCCTCCGCGCCCGTATAATGGACGGGAGAATTGCCGCCGTCTCGCGGTCGCGGCCGTCACGTTCATGGCGCCGCGACTAAGCCCGACGAACCGCGGGCAAATTGCTACGACCTGTCCCTCGCGAAAACTTTCGCCACCGCCGCGCGAAACTCACGCGTCGCAAACGGTTTCGACAGACAGGAGAGTTCGTGCTGCCGCAGAAAATCCTGAAAGGTGCCATTGACCACGTCGCCGGTCATAAACAGGACGCGCTTCGCCATCTCCGGGTTGGTCGCGACCAAGTGCTCGTAGAGCCGCAGGCCATTCAGCCCGGGCATTTTCCAGTCGGACACGATGACGTCGAATTTTCGCCCGCCGATCAGCTCGAGCGCCCCTTGCCCACCCAACACGGTTTCCACGTTGTGACCCTCGTCCTGCAACAACTCGCGGGCAAGTTCGAGAATCCATTCCTCGTCATCAATGACCAGAACCGTCTTGCCCGAGGGCGGACGCGGGCCGGCGTGAAAGGGGGCGGCCGATCCGCCATGGCGCACCGCCAGCGCACTGGGTTCGCTCGTCGCGACAGGCAGCTCAATCGCAAACGTCGCGCCGTGCCCGAGTTCACTGTGCGCCGTGATCGTGCCCCCATGCTCCTGAATCATGCCGTAGCAAAGACTCAAGCCGAGTCCCGTACCCTTTCCCACTGGCTTCGTGGTAAAGAAAGGATCGAAGATCTTCCCCAGGTGCTCCGGTCGAATTCCCGGCCCATTGTCCTGAAATTCGATTGCGACCTTGTTCCCGGCCAGCCGGGTTCGAATCACCATCTTGCCCTGTCGCTGGTGCGGTTCGATCGCCTGACGGGCATTGCCGAGGATGTTAACGAAAACCTGCTGGAGCTGATGCGGGTCGGCCATGACGCGCGGCAGATTGGGAGCGAACTCCCGCGCCACCGTGATATTGGAGGTGCGGAGATCATACGCCATGATCTCCAGGACCTCGTCGATGACGCCGGTCAGTTCCACGATCCGGCGCTCCGGCGGGTCCTGCCGGGCAAAGCTCAGCAGGCTGTGCACAATCTTATGGCAGCGCAGCGCGCTCTTGGAGATGCGGTCGAGATGCGACCGGGTTTTCTCATCGGCCGGCATGCTCTGCAGCAGCTCGGAAAACCCGACCACCGCCGTGAGGGGATTGTTGAGCTCGTGCGCCACCCCGGCCACAAATTGGCCCACCGCCGAAAGTTTTTCGCTCTGGATTAATTGTTCCTGCGTCGTGCGGACCTGCTGCATGGCCCGTTCGAGCTCAGCCCGCGAGGTCTGCAGGTTGCTCGTCATGTCATTGAAGGCCTCCGCGAGCTCCCCGCATTCGTCATTGGAAAATTTCTCGATGCGCCGCGTAAAGTCACCCCGTCCCACCGCCTCGGCACTGTCGCGCAACTCAACCAAGGGCCGGGTAATTCTGCGCACAAAGATCCAGACCACCCCGCCGCACACCAGAATGCCGATTCCGCTCAGACCCAGCAGGGCCAGCTGGGTCTGCTCGAGCGTCCGCAAACGCTGCTCAGTGGATGACAACAAGACATACCGGATCGACGGCGAGCCGGCTCCGTCGTCCAGGTTTCCCGCCATGGGCAGATACCGTTCCTCCCCTACCGTCACCATCGCGGGTGCCACGGCCGACGCGCGAGCGGCGAGCGGCGCGACCACCAGCTGCTGGATGATCGCCGAGTCCCGCTGGCTGCCGTCCATGGTGGAGGCCGCCACCGCCCCGCCTGCCATCACCACAATTTCGGAGGCGGCCGGCTTGATGTTCTGGAGTGCGCCGTCGGTGAGGTGGATGCCAAACACGAGTGCGCCCATCAGGCCTTCGGGTGGCGCCACGGGAAGCGCCACCACATGGTAAACGGCCCCGTTCACCGCGACACTGCCCGTTCGTTCCTCGCCCTGCAACGCGGCGCGCGCGAACGGTTCAGCGGCGGTCACAAACGCCTCGGGCCGGACGGTCGCCTTGGTCCGGAGCGCAGTCTGCACGTCGCCCTTGAGGGTCACGAAGAGCGCCACTTCCGTCTCTTCGGGAAATTCATCGAGGACATCCCGGGTGAGATATTCCCGCATCGTCGGCGCGTCCGTCAGGCGCAGGATGCGCAGAAACCGCTGGTCGTTGAGCCCAGTGCGAAGCCGCGCGGCCAGCGCGTCCGTCCGCACCTTGAGTGAGCGCACGAACGAGTCCCGGGCCATCGCCAGCACGAAGCGCGCATCCACTTCCATCTGGCGGCGAATCCGGCTATTGACCGTCCAGAGCGTGACGGCCGGCAACGCGATCAGCACAGCCAAAACTGCGACCATCACCTTGGTCCCGAGCCGGACGCGAAAGCCAACGCGCGGTTCGGCCATGACTACAGCTTCGGCAGCCCGGCCAGAGTTAGCACAAAATCCACCTTCACCTCACCCTCGGCGGGCACGGTGACTTCCTGCATCTGGCTCGGCAGCCGCTCATGCCAGCCGCGCAACCGGTAGGTGCCCGCGGGCACGTTCTTGAGGGTGAAGCGACCTTTCTCATCCGCCACCGCGAAGAAGGGATTCGGCACGACCAGGATGATGCAATGCATCTTGGTATGGATGGCGCAAAACACGTCCACCCGCCCGATCTTGTCGAAAACCATCTCGGGTACGCGCTCCTTCTTGTAGTAGCCCAGGTCGAACGGCTTCGCGTCGGACATCGAGAACACGTTGTGAAAAATATCGTCTTCGTTCGGCCAGCGGACTGCCGTTCCTGCGACCACCGGCAGCACGTGCGGTTCGAAATTCGCATCTTTCTGCGTCGTCTTCACGGTCTGGTTGCCCGCCGGGCCCGCCACGCCGCCGATCGCCTGGTCAATGTTTACGACGAAATCACGCAGCTTGTCGTAGTCGATTTTCTCGACGAATTTATACCGCCGGCTTTCGTACGCGTCGCCGCCCGCCGCCTCCGGCGCCGCGGCCGGAGGAAGCGCCCGAATCGTACCGTTAATGGTGCCACCCAGGGCCGACGCGAGGCCGGCGACGCCGAAGATTATCCCGCAATAGAGACGATTCATGACGACAGCTCCGGGGATTGGGACATTTCGACGGTCGAGGCTAGAACTTCACCGCAATTTCGCTGCCAAAGAAATCCTCGTTGTCGCGCGGCGCGCCATTGATCATCCGGCCCGATTCCGCCGCATACTCGGTCTTCCAAGTGACCGCCGGACTGACGCGATAGCCCATGCCAACGCTCAAGCGCTTCAAGCTTTCCGTCAGCGACGGCCGGAAGAAAAACAGTCCCATCTTTCCCCAGCCGGACAGCGGATACCCGCGCGGCGCTTGGATTTCCGAGTAGCGCACCGCCCCGTAAAGGCGCTCGGTGATACCCTGCATGATTTCCAAATAGCCGTAGCGCAGCCGGCGCGAGTTGTCGTTGCGCTTGTCGTTGTCACCATAGCGAACCTGGCCCAACGCGGCGGTCGCGTGGCCATCTTTCCAATGCGCCGTGGCGTCGCCTTCGCCTAAACTGGCCCAAAAGGTACTGGTCGACGCGGCCGGACCGATGGACCGGAAGAAACCGCCCGCAAACCACAGGGCGGACAAACTATCGGTCGCCGCGGTGAGCTCGCCCGTGCGCATCGCGCTGGCGCTGACATGCAGCCACCCGGCCGGATCCCAACTGACCCGACCCGCCAGAGACTTGTCGGCGTTGAAATCGTGCAGGCTGCTGATGCCCCCGTTCTGCACGGCCAACGCGTACCGCAGTGGCCCAACCTTCCCATAAATTTCCGCACCTTCGTTGATACCCCAGATATCGCTGAGCGAACGTGAAATCAGGGGATTCTTCACCACGCTTCGCACCTGATACTCCTCGCCAAAAGGGGAGTTAAATCGTCCGGCCCGGATATTGAGCAACCCCGGCTGCCCCCAGGCCGCCGACACGTCCTCAAAGTCCACGTAGACTTCGCCCAACTCGAAGTAGTTCTCGTTGGCCTCGCGGGTCTGCAGGCGCATTTCGGTGAACAAATAGACATTCTTCGCGACCGGCGCCTCGACACTGATCGTCGCTTCATCGACGCGAAACTCATCCTTGGGGAACTGCCCGTCTCGGCCAGTGTGGAAGAAGGCCAGCCCCGCCTCGGCCGAAATTCGCACTTCATGATCGCGACCCGCTGCCGACGCAGGGGAAGCCGGTGCCTCCACCTGCTCCCGCAAACCCCGCAACTCCTTCTCGTGGCGGTCACTCGCCTTGAGCACAGCCGCCATCTTGGCCGTCAACGAGTCGATTGTCTGCTGCTGGGTCCGAACCTGCTCCTGCAGGCGACGGTTTTGTTCGAGGAGCTCCCGCACGTCCGCGCTGGACGGCTCGGCGCCAAATGCACACGCCGAGGCCAGTGCGAGCATAAGGCTCGCACGCGCGACGCCGGCGAAGGTGACAACGCGTGATTGCATCAACCAGAGTTCACCAGACAGATGGCACAATGCCACGCGCTGGCAAGCGCAGGACGGTAGCCGCGTCCGTCGAGAAATTTAGTTAAAGGAGGTCTGATACCGATTACCGATTGCATTTGGACCTTCGCGCAGCGGTGCGGTAGGGACGCCTCTCCGCAGGCGTCCGCGGACGGCTCGGAGATCCGTCCCTACCTTTTCAAGAGTCCAATTCCTAACGAAAATTGGTCTGAGCTCAGCCGAGGCCGAACCTGCAGAGCGCGATAGCCGCCTCGGCGGAGCCGGCCGTCCCTTTACCCATTGCCCGGAGCCAGACTCAGTTGCCCTGGAGCAATTGCAGAAATTTCGCCTCGTCGATGATCGCGACGCCCAAGGCCTGCGCTTTTTCCAGTTTGGACCCGGCGTCGGCGCCGGCCAGCACGTAACTCGTCTTCTTGCTCACGCTGCCGATCACCTTGCCTCCGGCCGCCAAAATTTGCTGTTCCGCCTCCTCGCGCTTCAGGGTCGGCAGGGTCCCGGTGAGCACGAGAGTTTTGCCGGTCAAGACCCCCGCGATCTGGACTGTGCCCTGCGGGTCGATGCCCAACGCGCGGAGCTTGGCCAGCAGGCGCTGACCCGGCGTGCTGGCAAAAAACTCCAACGTGCTCGCCGCCACGGCCGGTCCGATTTCTGACGGCACCCCGGCGAGATCGCCGGCCTCGAGTCCGGCAATTTCGGCGTCGAGCCGGGCACACAACTCTTTGCGCCGCGCTTTTTCCTCGTCAGACTTGGCCGGGTTCTTGCGCGACGCCGGGGCCGCCAGTTCCCGTTCTTCGAGCAGCGCCGCCTTCCGCAGAACGGCCCGCAGCAATTTCGCATCGGCCACTTCGGCCAGGTTCCGATGCCGCCGACCCAACTCGCGGGCCGTGGACTCGCCGACTTCCGGGATACTCAGCGCGTACAGCCATTTTTCAAGTGGCAGCGCACGGGCGGCGGCACGCGCCGCGACAATCTTCGTGGCGTTCTTCTCGCCGAACACCCGCGGCTCGGTCTCGGTCCCGAGATTCAGCGTCGCCAGCGTGGCCAAGGGAACGTCGTAGAGGTCCGGCGGATCTCGGACAAGATCGAGTTCGACCAGCCTGGCCGCGACGATGTCCCCCACTCCATCAATGGCGAGCGCGCGCCGGCTGCAGAAAAATCCGAGGCGACCCGCCCGCTGGGCCCGGCAATCGTAGTTCTGACATTTCCAGGCGGCGCCCACGCCACTGATCGTGTCGACTTCCACGCGGGCGATCTTTCCACCGCACACCGGGCACTGCCCCCCCACGGCGGCGAACAAATCGAATTCCTTCGCCCCCGCGAGCCGCTCCGCGGGAAACGAACGCAACACCGCCGGGATTACTTCGCCGGCGCGTTCGATTTCGACCAGGTCGCCCACCCGGATGTCCTTCCGCCGAATCTCGTCCTCGTTGTGCAGGGTCGCGCGACTAATCGTGCTGAGTGAAAGAAAGACCGGTTCGAGTTCCGCCACCGGACTGAGGATGCCGGTCTTGCCGACTTGAATCGTGATCGACTTCAGCCGCGTGCGCGCCGTGTCGGGCTTGTATTTGTACGCGATGGCCCAGCGCGGCGACTTCGCCGTCTCGCCGGCCTGCCGTTGTTCGGCGAACGCATCGAGCTTCACCACCGCGCCATCGGTGCCATAGGCGAACGCCCGCCGCAGCCGATCCAGTTCACCAATCGCGGACCACGCCGCGTCGAGGCCGCGGACCGTCCAGTATTTCTCGACGACGGGCAGGCCCCACGCCCGGAGCTGTTGCTGCAATTCCGTCTGCGACTGCACCACCTCGGGTGCGCAAAAACCAAAACCGTAAAGGACAATGTCCAGCTTCCGTCGCGCCACTTCCGCCGCATCGAGCAGCTTGATGGTGCCGGCCGCGACGTTGCGGGGATTGGCGTAGAGTTCCTCGCCCGCGGCGGCCCGCTCGGCATTGATGCGCTCGAATTGCGCGGCGGTCAGGTAAATTTCCCCGCGAATCTCGACGAGCGACGGCGCCGCCCCGGGCAACGTTCGCGGCAGCGAGTGGATCGTGAGCACGTTGGCCGTGATATCGTCGCCGCGATCCCCCTGCCCGCGCGTCACGGCGCGCACCAGGTTTCCGCCCTCGTACGTCAGGCTGACCGCCAGGCCGTCGATTTTCGGTTCCACCGTGTAACGGAGGTCGTCGGTCTCCAAAATTTTCGCCAGCCGGGTGTGGAAGGCCCGCAGTTCGGTCTCGTTGTAGGTGTTATCGAGGCTGAGCATCTTCTGCCGGTGCGCCACCTCGCGAAAACCCGGCGCGCGATCATCGCCCACCCGCTGGGTCGGCGAGTCGGCCGCGACAAATTTCGGCCACGTCGCCTCCAAATCGGCCAGCTCCTGCTTGCGGAAGTCGTAATCGAAATCCGTTATCTCCGGCTTCGCCTGGCGATAGTAAAGCTCGTCATGGTACTCAATCTGCGCGCGCAAATCGGCAATGCGTTTTCGGGCCTCGTCGGGAGACATGGCGCAAGCTTCAACCCACCGGCGGTCGCAGTCCAGTCCACGCCATAGGCCGCTCGAGCGTCCGGCGGTACCACCCCCAACCCGCGTAGAGTCCCACCGCCGCGGCCGCTCCGAGGGTGTCCGCGACCCAGTCCGCCACCTCGGTCGAACGCCCGGGCACAAAGCTCTGATGCCACTCGTCTGACACCCCGAAGGCAGAGGCCGCGACGACCGCCCATACCGCCGCTCTCCGACCGCACCCCAGTCGGCAGACGAGCGTGCCCAACAATCCATACACGGCGAAATGCGCGACTTTGTCTCCCTGGGGCACGCCAGACGACACGAGGTGCGACCGGCTGGAAGCGAGAAAGATCAGCCCCGCCACTGCCACGGGCCAAATCCAGGGTGGCAATTTTTTCGGCGGTTTGGCGGACACGCCTTGGATCGACGCGGACAATCCGTTCCGCGCAATAAGAAACGCGCTTCGCTCAAGCGGTCTGCCTCGTTGGCACCGCCACAATCGCACCTGACCTGGATGCGGGAACGGGCCCCGCACCGGCTAGACACGGCCAATTCGATACGGCTAGGTCCGTGCCTGGGTTTCAAAAGCCCCCCCCTCACATGCTTGAAATTACCTCGCGAACCGGGGCGGCTCACGGCAGTTCGACGCCAAGAAACGCATGGAGTCGCCACCATGCGCATCGGGGAAAATGGTCGGGCTGGTGAGATTCGAACTCACGACCTCTTGCACCCCATGCAAGCGCGCTACCAGGCTACGCTACAGCCCGAACAGAAGAAGGGTCACAAAGCGTCATGCCCCGGTCCGACGCAAGTGCTTTTTCGCCTCGGCGCGCACATGGCCTGGCGAGGAGTGAAAAGCCCACCCAAGCTTGG
>CANJNJ010000078.1 GCA_947474995.1 Opitutaceae bacterium
ACTCCCATCTCCTCTTTCCTCGTCCACACCGATGGTCAATTTTCTCCCGGCACGGCCGAGCATGAAGTGCACGCCGACGCCAAGCGTTCCGTGAAGTTGATGGCAGACTATGTGCGTGAGGCCCTCTTCTTCGCCAATCAGCTCACGCCGAAGTTTGAGCTCGTACGGTTAACCGAGATTTCCGCCGCAACGAGCGCGTCCACCGCAGCGCATTTGAGCCGCCACGGCGTTGCGCTTCGAATTGAGAGCCCGCTCGAATGCTCGTTGGTGGCCGATCGAGCGCTACTGCAGCGGCTTCTTAGCAACCTGGTCGTCAATGCGACCGACGCCTCGGCGGCCGGCAGCACCGTGGTCTTGAGGATTGCGGAACTGCGCCCTGGCTGGTTCCGCCTTCAAGTCTGCGATCACGGCAGCGGAATTTCGCCGGAAAATCTAGGCCGCATCTTCGACCCATACTTTACCACCAAAGAGTTTGGCAACGACACTCGCGGCTTCGGTCTGGGGCTGACCATCTGCCAAAAAATCGTTCAACTGCATCATGGCGTGATCGCGGTCGAAAGTGAACCGGGACGAGGCACAACCATCCACGTCGATTTACCGCAAACCCAGGACGATTTTCCGCCGGAGTCTACGTCGTAGCGCGCCCCACCCACTTTTCGCCCCACCTGCCATGGCTTCTTCAACTCGAGATAATCTCGATCTCCTAACGCCACGAATCTTGGTGGTCGACGACGAGCGCCAGATCCATGCGTCCATCCGCCTCCGCCTAGGTGCCGGCTATGATGTTAGTTTTTGCTTCAACGCTCGGGAGGCGCTCAAATGTTTGGCCGCCGAACGTTTCGACCTTTGCCTGGCGGACATTCATATGCCCCAGATGGATGGCCTCGCCTTCATTGCGGCGGCCGAAGAAGTTGATCCATGCTTGGGCTTCGTGGTTTTGAGCGCGTTCGATTCTGATGAAAATCTCCGCCGAACGATTCCGCTGCACGTTTATGAATTTGTGGGCAAACCGCTGCCCGATCGCGACGGATTCGAGGCCCGAATTCCCGCCTGGATCGAGCGGACGCGTCAGAAGCGCCACGAGCAATCGCTGGCCATTCGAGCCGGCACCATTTCGAATGACCTCCATTCGGCTCAAATTGAACGCGATGTGGAACTCGTCGCCTCGGAAAGCGCCCGCGATGCCCTGCTCCAAACGGCCAGTCTTCTCACGACGATCTACGCCCACTTGGTCAGCGCAACCTCGCTCCTCGCCGCGCGGGCCAAAACCGATGGAAGTGCCGCCAGCCTGTATCGGAGCCTCGAGGAGGCGCGCAAGACTGCCGATGCGGCCGTCAATGTCGCCGATGAATTTTTCAACTCCGGCTATGGCAACCGCGACTCCTCGCCTGCCCTCGTTGCGACCGGTACCCGGCACGCCGTGAATATCGCACGGCGGATGGCCAAGGCTGATGAGCTCGACAAGTCCGTTGATCTTCTCGAACTGGATGACCGTCTGCCAATCCGCGGCATGTCCGGCATCGACTTCCTCCTCATGATGACCCCGGCGGTCGCTGCGGCCCTAACGATTGCCGGGGCCCGAAGCACCATCCGGATAAGTGGGGAATACCTAACCCGACTGGATGCGTCCCCCAGTAGTCCCCGATTCAAAAATTATCTTTGGCTAAATCGCCGCAACGCCTTTGCCAGTCAGCCGGGAATGTTAATCACGATCGCAGCGGCGGGCTCCCCGTGGTCGCGCGGGCAGACCGAAGCCTGGCTGCATGGGGAAGATGCTCCACTGGCCGCCATCACGGCTCGGGGTTTGGTTAATGGAATAAGAAAGTGCAAAGGCCTGCTGGGCGTGGCCATCGCGCCCGCCGCGGATCAGTTTGGGTTGGCGCTGGTTTTGCCGGTCTGAGCACCGGGACCGGAGCATCCATTGCCAACGTGATTGCCATTCTTTCCAGCAATCTTCGGGAGCGAGTGGTGCTTGGAGCACTCTGCGAAAACCAAGGCTGGCCAGCTATCATGTGCGAATCGGTTCGCTTGTTGAAGCGGGCGCTTCTCCACACTCGGCCCAGAGTCATTCTTACCCGCCATAAATTACACGACGGATATTCCGACGACGTTATTTCATGGTTGGACAATACCGGGCAGCGCGACGCGATCAAAATCATCGTTTTGGTGAATGCCGGGGTCACCGCAGCCGAGGAGGCCCGTCAAATCCTGCTTGGCGCAGATGTCGTCCAACGCGATCCCCTCCGCATCGATGTCGTCACGGCCTATCTTTCACGTTTCAGAGTGGATCGCGTAAAATTATCCGCTCGTCTCACTCCCGCAGGGCCGGTCATCCAGTCGTTCGCCGGAACGTCGATTCAAGTTGTGGACCGAACAGTTCGCCGTGCTGGAAAGTCGGTCGACCTCACTCCGCGTGAAATGGAACTCATCCAAGTCTTGCATGAATCGCCCGGTGCGATCGTCACGCACGAGACCCTTTACGAAGAAATTCTCGGCCGGCGTTTCCATGGGGATACCAGCAACCTCCGCGTGCTGTTGGCCAAGTTGGCCAAATCCTTTCGCACGGTCGGAGGCCAACTTCGCCATTACATTGAGGTGATTCCTAAGACTGGCTTGCGCTACCGACCGGATTCGCCGCCTCGATGCAAGCTCGCACCCGGCTAGACGCAACCGGTCCGAGACGGGAGCGACAGGCCCGTTCGATCCAAAACTGCTGACGAATTTGCAGGGGAGCTGGCAAACCGGCACCCGATCGGTCGGTCGCTTACAGAGAAATTACAGCGGGAGGATTGGGTTCGGTTCTGAGCCGCAGAAACTCTCGTTATCCGCCGAGGGCATTTCGCTACTCGTCGGCCTGTCCCATGGAATCCTTCCCCTGCCCCGAAATTCGCACGATCCTGATCGTGAAAGCCGATCGTCTTTACGCCGAAGCACTCCGCCAGCTCGCCTTCGTGGCGTTTCCCTCGGCCAACATCAGGCTGGCCTGGTCGATTGCCAGCGCCGAGGCGGCCCTGGCGGCGGAGCCCGTCGAATTGCTTGTGACCGGCATCGGCGCCTCCTTGGTGGGCGATGCGCTCGATTTCCTTGCCCGCTACCTGGCGCAGAGTGCGGGCACCAAGCGCGTTCTCGTCGTCACGACTCACCGGGAAGTTCACCTTTTATCCGCGCTGCGTTCCTTGCCCATCCATGGAGTCTTCGACTCTGCCGTTGAACATCCCGAACAATTCCTGCTCGCGATCCAAGCCGTCGCGCAGCGCAACCAATACTGGAGCCGCAGCATCCTCGATCGAATCCGGAGTGATTCGGCGAACGGCAGTTCTTTTTCGCGCCTCTTGACGGTATCGGAGCAACTGATCCTGTCCGTCATCGGTGGCGGCAGCGACAACGTGGCGGCAGCGATTGAACTCGGATTAAGCCCCGCCACGGTTTCCAGCGTCCGCCGCGATTTGCACCGCAAACTGGGCGTGCAACATCGCGGCGAATTGATGCGCATTGCGGCGCAAACCGGTTTTGTCCAGTTCACTCCTCTCGGGGTGGTGCGTCCCGGGTTTTCCATCCTTACCGCCGAACATCAGGCCCGAAAATCAAAGCGCGGGTCGGGGGCCAGCGCCGAGCCGGGGGTTTGATTTAGGCAGGCGCTCCCACGCAGGGCGGCGGGGAGGTGAGTCCACTTGCCGCCGGTACCCGCTTGCCGAGCCGGGCGGGAATTGATGGCGTGCGGTGGAATCCCAACGTCAAACACCCGTCACGCGCCATGCCTAAAACCGAAGCCGATCTCCTCGCGAAAGCGAAAGTTTACCTGAAGAAAACCTACGGCGAGGACACCGTCGCGATGACGGTGACCAAGAACGCCGTGCAGGCCGGCTCCGGCCCGCTGGCGGTCGACTGCACCGTCTCCGTCGGCGGCCATCACTCCGACTGGAGCAAGGTCTTCCATTTCCAAAACGGCGCCATCGTCGACATGGATTACCGGCGGCGCTGACGCGCGTCGGCGGGACATTTCATCGCGCGGCGCCCGGTTCCGATGGCGGTACGGCGCCGAACCAACCCCGCCACCACCGCTCCCACCCTACCGGCGCCCGGAAAACTGCGCCTCCCCTCTCCACCCGCCCCCGCCGTGTTTGTCATCTATTAGATGACAAACATCGATCGTCGCGACGCGGCAGGGCGGGGAAAAGAGGGAAAGGGATAAGGAAATGCGGGGATGCGAAGCATCCGGAGATGCGGAGGCGGGACGGAGGTCAGGGGGCGGGCTGAGCGAGGGCGGCGATCCGATCGAGCTTGGTGCTGTAAGCGTCGAGTCGCTCGGCGATCACAACGGCGAATTTTTCCGCGTCGGGCCAGCGCCGATCCTCGATCGCTTCGCGCACGCCGGGCAGCGTCTTCACGCCGTAACCGGTCTGAAGTCCGGGGGCATAAATCATGTGCTTGTACCACTCGTGGCCGGGCAGGCCTTCGGGGCGAATCAGCTCGCGCTCTAGGCCGCGCAACAGCGTGTTCAATTCGACTCGCTTGGGATCACCTGACGAGGCCTCGGTTTTGGTCAGCCGCGCGAGCGCCTCGTCGGCCGCCTTCGCGCTTTGCTTCAACCGCAGCACGGCGTTGGCCAGCGGCGCGAAATTGAGCACGGGCACGGCGGCCTCGCGCTCGGGCGGCAGATAGGTCTTCGTCGGATCGGCGGCGAGCGTGTACATTTTTTCGTCGATCAGCCGGTTCTGGAGCGAGGTCGACTCGCGCAGGCCGTCGGCGAGTTTCTGCACCTCGTCGAAATACTGCGCGACCGTGTCGGCGAAGTCGGATGGGCTGAACGGCAGCACATCGGCGTCGGCCGCGCGCAGGACCAACCGGCCGCAGGCCTGCGCCAGCGAGACGCCGTAGACAAAGCCGGGGTCGCCAAAGCGCGAATAGTGGTCGAAGGAATCGTAGGCCGAGTGATAAATCCCCGCCGTGTCGTTCTCGCCCGCGAAGGACAGGTTCACCGACGGCACGCCGATAAAGTCGAGAAATGCGGTGTAGTCCGAACCGGAGCCCAGCGCCCCAATCGGCGGGCGCCCGCCGCCGCCGACCAGCTTCGCCCAGCGGCGCGCCTCTTCGTCCGCACCCTTTTGGTTACCGGCCACCATCATCTTGGCGACGCGGCGCGTGTAGGCGCTTTCGCCGGTCTCCGGATCCTTCACGTCGGCGGCCACCTCGTTGACCAGGCTCTGCAGCACGTGACTGCCCTCGGCCTCGAGGAAGCCGCGGCCATTGGTGTCGGTGTTTACATAGAGCACAGCCTTTTCGCGGAGTTCGGCGGCGTGGGTTTCCACCCATTCGGTCGAACCGAGCATGGCGGGCTCCTCGGCATCCCAGCTGGCGTAGACGAGGGTCCGCTTGGGCCGCCAGCCGGCTTTCACCAGGGCCCCGATGGCTTTCATCTCCGCCATCATCGCCGCGTTGCCCGACAATGGATCCCAGGCGCCGAACACCCACGCGTCGTGGTGATTGCCGCGGAGGATCCACTCATCGGGCCGCTCGCTGCCCTTGAGGACGGCGATGACGTTGTGGGTTTGCTTCAGGCTCCACTCCGATTTGACGGCGAGGTGCACTTTGGCGGGGCCGGGGCCAAAATGATACGTGATGGGCAAGGCGCCGCGCCAGGCGGGCGGCACGACCTGGCCGCCGAGGGCCGTGAGCAGCGGCAGCGCGTCGGCGTAGGAAATCGGGAGCACGGGAATCTTCAGGACGGTTTTCGCCTCGCTGATCGGGAGGCGCTTGGCATCGGCGGTGGCGCCCACGCCCGGAGTCAGCGGATCCCCCGGGTAAAGCGGCAGGTTCATCACGGAACCGCGCTGCACGGACTCCGCGGGACGAAATCCGCCCTTCGGATAAACATCGCCGGCGCCGTAGCCGTCGTCGCGCGGGTCGGAATAGACGAGACAACCGATCGCCCCGTGCTCATAGGCGGTCCGCGGTTTCAAGCCGCGCCAGCCGCCGCCGTAGCGGGCGATAACAATCTTGCCGCGCACGTCGACGCCGAAGCGCGCGAGTTCCTTGTAGTCGTCGGGCATGCCCTGGTTGACGTAGACCAGGTCGGCCGTGACATCGCCGTCGGCGCCGAACACGTGATAGGGCGGGAGCTCGTCCTTGATTTGCGTGGACGTGCGGTCGCCGGGAATCGCGGGCTCCTGCAAATTCGCGGTGTACTTCGTGGGTGCGATGAGTTCGACCGTCAGCTTCGTGGGCGTGGGATAGAGGACATCGAAGAACTCGATCCGCGCGTCCCAGCCCCACGCGCGAAACTGGGCGAGCATGAAGTCGGCGTTGGCGCGGTTGTGGGCGGTGCCGACGTGATTGGGGGCGGAGGCCATTTGCTCGACCCAGGCCTTTTGGTCGGCGGCGCTGAGCTGGGCGTCGAATTTTTTCTCGAGCGCCAGCTGCTCCTCGGCATGGCGGGAGGTGAAGCCGAGCATTTTTGCCGGGGCATTTTCCGCGGCTGGGGCGCGCAGGGCGGCGAGCAGCGAGACAACGAGGACGCAAGAAATCCGGCGGGGCAGGAGTCGGCGCATTCCCGGTTTTGGTCGAGGGCCGCCGAAGACTGCAATCTTTCTCCGTGCGGGGACGGCTGCGCCCGGACGACCCCGGGACTCCCCGACCGGCTGATCCGCGATTTTTGCGCTTCACACTTCGGCCCGCGGCGCACGAACTGGCCGCATGCCGATCCGGTCGTGGTTTCCGACGTTCATCTATTGCGAGCCGCTGCAGGCCACCCCGCCCGGCCGGCTCAACGCGGAACTCGCCGATGAATGCCGCAAGTTACGGGACTACGATGCCGCCGGCCGCCGCTGGTCGAAAAAGAATTATCCGGGCGGCTACACCAGCTACGCCTCAATGAACGAGCTGCATCGGTTTTCGAGCACGTTCGCCACCCTCGAAAAGAAACTGACGCGACACGCCCAGGCCTTTGCCCGTGCCCTCGACATGGATGTGTCCAGTCGCTCGATCCGGCTCACCGATCTCTGGGTGAACATCATGCCAGAGTCGTCGGCGCATTCGCTGCACCTGCATCCGCTGTCGTTCATCAGCGGAACCTATTATGTCGTCACGCCGCCGGGTTGCCCGGGACTGAAGTTCGAAGACCCGCGGCTGAGCAAATTCATGGCGGCGCCGCCGAAGCTCGCCAACACACGGCGCGAGAACCGGACGCACATCACCTATCCGGCCAAGGCGGGCCACGTGATCCTCTTTGAAAGCTGGTTGCGTCACGAAGTCCCGACGCAGCGCATGGCGGCGGAGCGCATCAGCATCAGCTTCAATTTTAACTGGAGTTAGCGGGGGAACCCGACGCCGGTCGGAGACCGGCGCTACTTGGGTGGCGCGACGAATCGGGAAACTTTCGGCGCGGGCGAACGTCGAATCGCAAAGATGAGCATCAAGATATTTTCGCGACCGTTGGTCGCGCGTGCGTTTGCCGCCCTATTTCTCCTCGCGGCGCTCGCCGCGTGCGAAAGCGACAGCGGCATGCGACCGGGTCGGTCGGTGGAGCGCAGTGGACCACCGCGGGCGCCAACCCCGGAGATGGAGACCCACGGCAGGTTTCTCTCCGGGCAGATCGAAGCGGAGGTGTTGCTCGGCAAATCCGGCTTCGAACCACGGGTGGCGGCCAATAACGACCCGGGCGGCGGAGGTGGCGGCGCACGCGGCGGCGGGATGCGCGGTGGATTCGGCGGGGGCCGCCGGGGCGGAGGCGGGATGGGTGGCGGACGGCGCGGCGGTGGCATGGGTGGCGGCGACGGAGGCGAGGACCGACCCGCGGCACGGCCGGGCGAGGGGGGCACACCGGCGCCGCAAATTCGCGCGAGTCATGAGCCGCCCGTGCAATTGAAACTGCGCCTCACCAACCATGGGACCGAACCCGTGGAATTGGAAGTGGCCGACTTTAATTCGGAACTCGGCAACTTTGTCGTCCAGCCGAGGAAGATTACGATTCCGCCCGGCGAACCCGTGGCGGAGACTCCGAGAACGTAGGCGAGGACTCTGAAACAGCGGCAAACTTTTGGGCACGCCTGGAATTTGCGTTAGTTCTCTTTTCCACGCCGCGACTCGGGGTATTGCGCCGACGCCGGTCGGAGACCGGCGCCACACAGAAAAAGCCCGCTGCGACAGAGCGCAGCGGGCAGCGGAGAAGGGTTAAGGTCGCTCCAGTCGCTTAGTGGCGGCGATATCCGTGGGAGTAACCGGGATGGCGGACCGCCGGGTAATAGCGGGGACCCGAGTAGTAACCAAAGCCGAAGCTTACGGGCGGCGGGGCCAGGTAAACGACGGGTGGAGGCGCGGCTTGGACGTAGACGACGCGCGGCGCGCTTTCCACGTACACGACTTGGGGCACGGCCTGCTGGACGATGGGAGCATTTGGCACGGTCGACGCCATCGGGACCATGGGCGCGGTTTGCGCCACCGGCGACGGCTGTCCGTAAACGACCATCGGAGCCTGATAAACGGGCGGCCGGGCTTGGTAAACCGGCTCTTGCGGGGCAACCGCGGAACCGAGCAGGGCGCCGGCGAGACCACCACTCAACGCACCCACGGCCCAATGATCGTGGTTATGGCCACCAACCCCGGCGCCAGCGATGGCGCCGAGAACCGCACCGCGGGTGGCCGCGGGTTGATACATCTGCGCGTGGGCCGAACTGACCCCGGCCACCGCGAGCGTGAGAGTAGCGATGAGAGTTTTCATTTCGTAGATGAGACGAAGAGAGTCTGACCTTTATTCATTCCATTTGTGCCATGCTCCCAAACCCGTGCCGCGCCGGGCGGTTCCGCATCGCCATTGCCCCCTGGCCTACCGCATCCGCACAAAAAACCACGCGGCCACCAGCGCCATTCCGCCATGTGGAAGCCAAGCGGCCACAATCGGCTCCACAATTTCCTTGGAAGCCAGCGACGCGGCAACGTTGCTGAGGAGATAATAGAGCACAAACAGGCCGATCGACTTGGAAACGCCGACGGCCGGGTTCACGCGCACGCCGGTGACGGCGAAGGGAATCGCAATCGCGATGACAATCAGCGGCCCAATCGTATCGGCGATCAGGCCGAAATAGCGGACCGCATAACCCACGACCTTCGGGCTGTGTTCGCTCTCCAGATAGGCGATCAATTCGCGCAATTCATGGAGCGACAAATCGACCGCCCGGCGATCGATCAGCAGCATCCGGGCCGGGTCCTCCTGATATTGGGCGACGAACATCTGAACAAAGGGTCGCGAGGCGATGAGTTCGCCGGTCTCGGGCGTGAAGGCGAGGTCGCGGCCGTTCTTGAAGACCCAGCCGTGTCCGATGGGATCATACCAGGCCTCGGCTGCAATCAGGCGCCGCACCTCGCGCCGCTGATCGTCGAGTTCGGAAACGGACGCGCCATAACCGCGCTCGCTATAGCGACTGTAGCGGTTGAAATACCACATGCGCCGATCGACGCGATTGTCGAAGGCAACGCTGGACACGACACCGATCTGGTCGCGCCGCTCGGATTTCGATTCGTGACGGAACTTGAGATAATTCAGCAACTCCTCGGAGCGTTCGACCGACCAGGGCACGATGCTGGTGTTGAGCCACCAGGTGAGCCCGCAGCAGAGAACGCCGATCACCCAAATCGGCGCGGTCAGGCGCATGAACCCCACCCCGGCGGCGCGCATCGCGGTGAATTCGTTCGCGCGGTGAAGTTTGCCCAGAGTGTAGAGCAGCGAGACCAGCAGCGCGATCGGCAGGACCACGGCGAGGAAGCTCGGCATCGTGACGCCGACGTACTCCCAGAGTTCCCAGCCGCGCGCGCCGATCTCGCGCAACATTTGGAACTGGTCGTAAAGCACCTGAATCAGCAGCAGGCCGCAGGTCGCCGCGAGCACCAGCCCGAGAATCTGCAGCCACTCGCGCAACAAGTGCCGGTCAAAGGTGTTCACCGCCGCCATGAAAGGCCCCAGATCGCGCCACGGAAAGCTCAAACGGAAAGTAAGCCCCGATCCCGGGCCCAACCGTCGCTCTCCCGTAGCCTTTTACCACGACGGTCGGGGACGACGCGCGTTTAATACCAATTGCTCATGACATTTGGACTTTCGCGCGGTAGCGCGGTAGGGGCCGCTCTCCGAGCGGACCGCGGACGGCTCGGAGAGCCGTCCCTACCTCACAATCGTCCATTTCATAAGAGCCGTTGGTATAAGCTGGGAGGGCGGCCGCGCTCCCAGGGCTCTGCGTAGCCCAAAACAGATGAGTTGAGAACCGGCCGGGCATGCCCTTTGCTGCGCGCCTCTTTTCTGCCGTGAGATCCAACCGTTGCCCTCTTTCAGCCGCCCTGCCAATTTTTGCCGTGGCGTTGCTCGCGGTCGTCGCTCACGGCGCCGAAACGATCAAGATTGGCGAATTCGCCTCGATGACCGGGAAGGAAGCGACCTTCGGCCAGATTTCCCACCAAGGCGCGCGACTCGCGATCGAGGAGGTCAATGCCTCGGGCGGTGTGCTTGGACGGAAAATCGAACTGCTCACCGAGGATGACCAATCCAAACCCGGCGAGTCTGCCACCATCGTAAAGAAGTTCATTTCCCGCGACAAGGTCGTCGCCGTCCTCGGAGAAATCACGTCGAGTCGCACGCTCGAGGCAGCGCCGATCTGTCAGAATGCGCAGATCCCCCTGCTCTCGCCCGGGGCGACCGCACCGGAAGTCACGACGCGGGGCGATTACATCTTTCGCGCGTGCTTCATCGATCCCTTCGTGGGTACGATCACGGCAAAGTTTGCGCGGTCGACGCTGAACGTCCGCCGCGTCGCGATCCTTTCATCGTTTTCGTCGGCCCAGAGTGTCGGGCTGGCCAAGTATTTTCGCGAGCGGTTCGCGGCCGATGGCGGCACGGTCGTGCTCGAGCAGAAATTCATCGACGGCGACCGGGACTTCCGCGCCCAGCTGACCGCGATCCGCGCCGCGGGCGTCGATGCCATCTTTATTCCCGCCTACTACACGGAAGCGGCGCTGATCTGCCGACAGGCGCGCGACCTCGGACTGGAGATCCCGCTTTTGGGCACCGACGGCTGGGAGTCATCCGAGTTTCTTGCGACGGGCGGCAAGGCGGTGGAAGGCTGCTATCTCGTCACACACTATTCGGTCGAGAATAGTTCGCCCGCCGTCGCGGACTTCAACACGCGCTACCAGAAGCGCTGGGGCAGCCCGACCAACGCCCTCTCCGCGCTCGGCTACGATGCGGCGATGCTGCTCGTCGATGCGCTCCGGCGCGCCGGCACGACCGACGGCCCGAAACTCCGCGCCGCCCTCGCGGCCACCCGGGAATTCCGTGGCGTCACGGGGACGATTACGTTCGATGCCCAACGCAACCCGACCAAGTCCGCCGTCGTCCTGACCGTGAAGAACGGCCAATTCGCCTTCGTGCAGGATGTCAGTCCCTGATCCGAATCCCTTTCCATGAAAACTCCCTCACTGTTACTCGCCCTCGTGGCGCTCGCCACCGCCGGCCGCGCCGCCGAGACGATCAAGGTTGGCGAATACGCGTCGCTCACCGGCAAAGAAGCCGGGTTCGGCCAGACTTCCCACCATGGCGTGATTCTCGCCATCGAGGAAATCAATGCCGCCGGGGGCGTGCTCGGCCGCAAACTCGAACTCGCCTACGAGGATAACCAGACGAAGCCGGGCGAAAGCGCCACCGCGGCGAAGAAACTCATCTCCCGCGACAAGGTCGTCGCGCTCATCGGGGAAGTCTCCTCCGGTCGTTCGCTCGAAGCCGCCCCCATCGCGCAGGCGGCGCACATCCCGATGATTGCGCCCGCGGCGACCAATCCGAAGGTCACCCAAACGGGCAACTATATCTTCCGCGTGTGTTTCATCGATCCGTTCCAGGGCACCGTGATGGCGAAGTTCGCCAAGGACGATTTGAAGGTGAAGCGCGTGGCGATCCTCTCAAGCGTGTCCAACGCCTACAGCCTCGGCCTCGCCAAATTCTTCCGCGAAACCTTCACCGCGAACGGCGGCGAAGTTGTGACCGAGAAAAATTATTCGGAGGGAGACAAAGACTTCCGCGCGCAGCTGACGGCCGTGAAAGCCGCCGGCGTCCAAGGGGTCTTCGTCCCCGGCTACTACACCGAGTCGGCGCTGATTATCCGCCAGGCCCGCGAGCTCGGCCTCAACGTTCCGTTCTTCGGCGGCGACGGCTGGGAGGACGAACAATTGCTCGGCATCGGGGGCGAAGCGCTCAATGGCTGCTATTACTCCACGCATTTTTCCGCCGAGAACACCGACGCCACCGTCGCCAAGTTCGCCTCCCAGTACAAGGGTCGCTGGAACAACGAAGTGCCGGGGGCCTTCTCCGCCCTCGGCTACGATGCCGTCTACGTGCTCGCCGATGCCATCAAGCGCGCCGGCACGACGGATGGCCCGAAGCTGCGCGACGCGCTCGCCGCCACCAAGGATTTTCCCGGCGTCAGCGGGTTCACGACGATCGACAAGGAACGCAATGCCTCCAAGTCCGCCACGATCATCGCCCTCAAGGGCGGCAAGGCGACGTTCTTCAAGACGGTTGCTCCGTGAACGGCGATCCCTGTCTCGCCCGCCTCGCCGGGCTTGCCGGTTTGTTGCTGACGGCCGCCTTTGGCGTGAGCCCGGTCCCAGGCTGGGCGGCCGAACCGATTCGCATCGGGGAGATCGAATCCATGACGGGCAAGGAGGCGGCCTACGGCCAGGGCTCGCACCGCGGGCTCCAGCTGGCGGTTGATGAAATCAACGCCCGGGGAGGCGTGCTCGGACGGCCACTCGCGGTCGTGGTCGAGGACAATCAGTCCAAAGCCGGGGAATCCTCCACCTTGGCGAAGAAGTTAATCGGCCGCGACAAGGTCATCGCGATTGTCTCGGGCGGAATCTCCACCAACTGCCTTGAGATTGGCCCCATTTGCCAGAACGCGCGCGTCCCGTTCGTCGCCACCACGGCCACCAACGCCAAAGTCACCGAGGTCGGCAATTTTGTCTTTCGCAACTGTTTCACCGACGATTTTCAAGGCGCGATCATGGCCAAGTTTGCCCGCCAAACTTTGCAGGTCCGGCGCGTCGCGGTCATGACCTCGGCCTCCGCCGTCGCCAGTGTCGGCCTGGCGAAAATCTTCCGCGCCAGCTTCGTCCAGCTTGGCGGGGAGATCGCGATCGAGCAAAAATACGCCGAGGGCGACAAGGATTTTCGCGCGCAGCTTACCGCCATCAAGGCTTCCGGCCCGGAGAGCCTTTTCGTTCCAGCCTATTACACCGAGGCCGCCCTGATTTGCCGGCAGGCCCGCGAACTGGGACTGACTTTCCCGATTTTCGGCGTCGACAGTTGGGAGGCCCCCGAACTGCTCGAGATTGGCGGCGCCGCCCTCAACGGCACTTACTATTCGACGCATTTCACGACGGAAAACGCCGCCCCCGCCGTCACCACCTTTGTGGGGAAATTCCGGGCGCGCTACGCCGGAGCCACGCCGGATTCCGGTGCGACCCTGACCTACGACGCCCTTCTCATTTTAGCCGATGCCATTACCCGGGCCGGAACGACGGATGGCCCGAAAGTTCGCGCCGCCCTCGCCGCCACCACCAACTTCCCAGGCGTCACCGGCCGCACGACGATTGATCCCCAGCGCAACGCCTCCAAGGATGTCGTCATCATCAAAGTCGACGACGGCCAGCTCAAATACATCGAAACGATCACGCCATGAGTTTTTTCACACGTCTGCTCGCCTTGCTGGTGCTTGCCGGGGCTGCCCACGGGGCGGAACCGATCAAGATTGGCCACTACGGTTCGCTCACCGGCCGGGATGCCGCATTCGGCGTGGCGACGCGCAAGGGAGTCCTGCTCGCCGTCGAGGAATTGAACGCGAAGGGCGGCGTACTCGGCCGGCCGCTTGAGTATCTCGTCGAGGACATCCAGTCGAAGCCCGGCGAATCGGCGACCGCGGTGAAGAAATTAATCGCGCGCGACAAGGTGGTCGCCGTGATCGGCGCCAACGCCTCCGCGAACTCGCTCGAGGCCGGACCGGTTTGCCAGAATGCGAAAATCCCCATGATGGCGATCTCGTCGACCAACCCACGGGTGACGGAGATCGGCGACTACATCTTCCGCATCTGTTTCATCGATCCTTTCCAAGGGGCCGTGCTGGCGAAATTCGCCCACGATTCGCTGCACGCGAAACGCGTGGCCTTGCTCACCGCGGTCAACTCGCCGTACAGCGTCGGGCTCTCGCACGTGCTGCGGGAGGACTTCACCGCGCGGGGGGGGAAGATTGTCGCGGAGCAAAAATATTCCGAGGGGGACAAGGATTTCCGTGCGCAACTCACCGCCCTGCGTTCCGCCAAGCCCGACGTGATTGCCGCGACGGGCTTCTACACCGAGGCGGCGCTCATCTGCCTGCAGGCCCGTTCGCTCGGGCTCGACATTCCGATCATCGGCGGCGACGGCTGGGAAGCGCCGCAGCTGGTCGAACTCGGCGGCAAGGCGGTCGAGGGCACCTATTTTTCGACCTATTTTTCCCCGGAAAACAATGCGCCCGAAGTCCAGTCCTTCGTGCAACGCTATCAGGCCCGGTGGAACGGCGAAACCCCGGAAGCCGTCTCCGCGCTCGGCTACGATGCGATGTATCTCATCGCGGCGGCGATCCGCCAGGCCGGCACGACGGAAAGCGCGAAGCTTCGCGCCGCCATCGCGGCAACCAAGGATTTTCCCGGTGTGACCGGCCGGACCACCATCGATGAAAAGCGCAACAGCTCGAAGGCGGCGGTGATGCTGAAGGTGAGCGGGGGGAAGACGGTCTTTTTCGAATCGGTGACCCCATAAATCGGGGCGCCACGCGCCACAGTTGAAAGGTGAAAGTTGAAAGCCTCAGCTTTTGTCTAACGCATGTTGAATTTCGAGAAACTCGACGTCTGGCACAAGAGTATCGCCCTCGCGACTGCAGTCTATGACGTGACCAAACGGTTTCCTGCCGACGAACGTTTCGGACTGACAAATCAGATGCGGCGAGCCGCCGTTTCGATTTCATCCAATATCGCCGAAGGCTGTTCGCGAGGTTCCAAGCCGGATTTTCGCCGGTTCATCGAGATTGCCACCGGTTCCGCTTTTGAGGTCGTCTCGCAAGCCCGCATCGCGCAGCAGCAAGACATGCTCACCACGTTTGAACACGAACGGGTCTACCAAAGCGCATTGGAAATTGTCCGCATGCTATGCGGACTTCGAGATTCGCTGGCAGATTGAGTCTTTCACCTTTCAACTTTCACCTTTCAACTCCTCCGCGTGTCCGAATTTCTCCAGCAACTTCTGAACGGCATCTCCCTCGGGGCGATTTATGCCCTCATCGCGCTCGGGTACACGATGGTGTACGGCGTGCTGCGGTTCATCAATTTCGCGCACTCCGACGTGTTCATGGTGGGTTCCTTTATCGGCTACTATGTCGGGAAGCATGTCCCGGAGAACACGATTGGCGGTGGGTTGGTGGTGTTGCTGGTCTCGATGCTGGGTTGCGCGGTGCTCGGCATGACGATCGAACGGCTCGCCTATCGGCCGCTGCGCGGCGCTCCGACCCTCAACGTCCTCATCACCGCGATCGGCGTTTCGCTGCTGCTCGAGTATTCCGGCCAGGTGTTCTTTGGCGCCGCCCCGCGCACCTTCCCGGCAATATTTCCCGTGAAGAACTTTTCCGTGGGCGGACTGGTGATCTCGAGCAACCAGCTCGTCGTCATTCTCGTCGCGGTGCTCCTGATGATCGGACTGCAGTTCATCGTCTTTCGCACCAAGATCGGCACCGCGATGCGGGCGGTCTCGCTCAATCCCCAGGCGGCGCAGCTCGTGGGCGTGAACAATGACATCGTCATCTCGTTCACCTTCGGCCTCGGCTCCGCCCTCGCGGCCGCCGGCGGCATCCTCTACGCGCTCAACTACCCGTCGATCGATCCATTGATGGGGGTGATGCCCGGATTGAAGGCTTTCGTCGCCGCCGTCCTCGGCGGCATCGGCAATATCCCGGGCGCCGCCCTGGGCGGGCTTATTCTGGGCACCGTCGAGACGTATGTGAACGGCAGTCAATGGTCGACCTACAAGGACGCGATCGCGTTCGCGATTCTGATCATCATCATGCTGTTCCGCCCGGCCGGACTCCTCGGGCGCTTCACCGTGGAAAAAGTCTGAACCATGCCGAAGCCGCATCTCCTGCTCCTCAGTGCGCTGCTGGCGGCATTCGCCATCTCTTGTTTTTCCGACCACATCGATCCGTACCATCTCGATGTCATCACGGGCATCGGCATCAACATCATCCTCGCCGTTTCGCTCAACCTGGTGAACGGCTACACCGGTCAGTTTTCGCTGGGGCACGCCGGTTTCATGGCCGTGGGCGCCTATCTGGCCGCGGCGGTTTCCCTGTTCGCCGGACCCAAGCTTCTCGGCCCCGACGGTGGCACCGCCTGGCAACAAGGCGTGCTTTTCCTCGGGGCGCTTCTGGTCGGCGGGCTGAGCGCCGCTGCCGCCGGTCTGCTCGTCGGCGTGCCTTCGCTCCGACTCAAGGGCGACTACCTCGCACTCGTCACCCTCGGCTTCGGCGAAATCATCCGCGTCATTTTTCAAAATATCGAAGTGCTCGGCGGCGCGCTCGGCCTCAATGGCATTCCCGCCTATACGACGATCTTTTGGGTCATTGCGTTTGTCGCGCTGTCCGTGTTCGGCGTGACGTGTCTCGTCCATTCGACCTATGGGCGCGGCTTTCTCGCCACCCACGATGATGAAGTGGCCAGCGAAGCGGTCGGACTCGATACGACGCGGTACAAGATTGTCGCGTTCGTCATCGGCGCGTTCTTTGCCGGAATCGCCGGCGGGCTCTACGGCCACTTCAAGTTGACGATCACCCCCACCGGTTTCTCCTTCGACAAGAGCATCGAGATTGTGGTCATGGTCATCCTCGGCGGCATGGGCAACACCATCGGCGTGGTCCTCGCCGCAATTCTGCTCACGCTCCTGCCCGAACTGCTGCGTCCCATCGCGGAATACCGGATGATTATCTATTCGTTTCTGCTCATCGTCCTGATGATTCTGCGACCGCAGGGGCTCTTTAACCTGAAATTTGGCAAGGTGAAACTCTGATGCCGGTTCCCCTGCTCCAGCTCGACAAGACGACCATCCGCTTCGGCGGCCTGACGGCTGTCAACGCCGTCGACTTCACCGTCTATCCGGGAGAACTCTGCGGCCTGATTGGCCCGAACGGCGCCGGCAAGACCACGGTCTTCAACCTCATCACCGGCGTCTATCAGCCGACCGACGGATCCGTCACGTTCGCCGGCCGCAATGTGGCGGGCCGGCGGGTCGATGAAATCGTCGCGCTCGGCATCGCGCGAACGTTTCAAAACATCCGCCTCTTTGGTTCGCTCTCGGTCTTCGACAACGTGCGCGTGGCGTGCAACCTCCACCGCGAGACCGGGCCGTGGCAGTCGCTGGTGCGCCTGGGCGCTTTTCGTGGCGAAGAAGCCGCCATCGCGCGGCGCGTGGAAGAATTGCTCGAAATCTTCAATCTCCGGCGCTTTCGCGACACCCCGGCCAAGAGCCTGCCGTATGGTGAGCAACGCCGGCTGGAAATTGTCCGGGCACTCGCGACCAAGCCGAAACTTCTCCTGCTCGACGAGCCCGCCGCCGGCATGAATCCCACGGAGAAGATCGAGCTGGTCCGGCTCATCCAACAAATTCAAAAACAATTCAGCCTCTCGGTGCTACTCGTGGAGCATTCGATGCGCGTGGTCATGACCTGCTGCGAGCGGATCGCGGTGCTGGACTATGGGGTAAAAATTGCGGAGGGCACGCCCGCGCAGATTCAAAGCGACCCGATGGTCATCGAGGCTTACCTCGGCGAGGATCATCAGCACGTGCAGCCGCCATCATGAGCCGGGATGACGCCAGCGCGGCGAGGTTGGATAATCCCCGCAACGAACTCGCGACGCCCCGCCCCTGACCCATCATCCGCCGTCCATCACCCATGCTTTCTGTTTCCGATCTTCACGTTTCGTACGGCGCCATCGCGGCACTGAACGGCATCTCGTTTGAGATCGAACAAGGCGCCATCGTCACGCTCATCGGGGGCAATGGCGCCGGAAAGACGACCACGCTGCGCACGATTTCGGGCCTGTTGCGGGCCACGAAAGGCAGGATTTCCTTTCTCGGTGAAGACATCACGGGCTTGCCCGCGCACAAGATCGTGTCCCGTGGCCTTTGCCATGTGCCCGAGGGCCGGATGATTTTCTCCAATCTCACCATCGACGAAAACCTCGCGATGGGCGCGTATCTCCAGACCGACGCGGCGCTGAATGCGAAGAACCGTGAGTACGTCTTCACGATTTTTCCCCGCCTGAAGGAGCGGCTGCGCCAGACGGCCGGCACGCTCTCCGGCGGCGAGCAGCAGATGCTCGCCATCGGCCGCGCGCTGATGAGCAACCCGAAGTTCCTGATGCTCGACGAGCCGTCGCTGGGCATCGCGCCGCGGCTCATCAGTACGATTTTCGAGAAGATCGTGGAAATCAACCGCCACCACGGGATCACGATTCTGCTCGTGGAGCAGAATGCCAACCTCGCCTTGGAGATCTCGACCTCGGCCTTTGTCCTTGAGACGGGGCAAATCGTGATGGCGGGACCGAGCAAACAGCTGCACGCCGACCCGCGACTCAAGGCCACGTATCTGGGCGGGTGAGCTCGCCGTCAGGCAGTCGAGCGTCAAGTCCGGCACTCCTTCGACCAAAGGCAGTAATTCAGCAGCCAAAAAACCAGGACGGGGTCGTGGCTTCCTGGCTTCTGAATTGACCATCGCAGTGTCCGGACTGTCCGCGCCTTGCTCCCTTGTCGTAATCGGTAAACGTTTCACAAACTCGCCTATCATGCGCGCCCCACGCTTTCTGCAGTTCTTCGCCATCGCGCTGTGTGCGCTCTCGCTCCAGGCCGCCGACCAACTCGGTTGGCCCGAGGTTTCCAAAGAAAACAAACCGTGGACCCGGTGGTGGTGGCCCGGCAGCGCCGTGGACAAGGCGAGCCTCACGCAGCAACTCGAGCAATTCGCGGCCGCGGGCATTGGCGGCGTCGAGATTACCCCCATCTACGGGGCGCTGGGTTACGAGGACCGCTACCTCGCGTTCCTCTCGCCCAAGTGGGTCGAGATGCTCGAGCACGTGGCGCACGAAGGCCAGCGACTCGGCCTCGGCGTCGACATGGCGACCGGCACGGGCTGGCCCTTTGGCGGACCATGGATCGACGAGGCCAGCGGCTCGCAACGCGCCGCTCTGCTCGAGGGCCGAATCACCAGCGAGCCGGTGAAGATGATGGTGAAGCGGGCCGCGCCCGGCGACGAGGGCCTCGTCATTGACCCGTATTCTCCCGATGCGCTGCGCCGTTACCTCGCGCCCTTCGACCGGGCGCTCGCGAAACTTCCCCGTGGTTTGGTCCGCAGCCAGTTTCACGACTCCTTTGAATACTTTGGCGCGAACTGGACGCCGAAGCTGACGGAGGTCTTTCAGCAAATGCACGGCTACAACCTCCAACCGTACGCCGCCGAACTGCTCGCCAAGCCGGAGGAGGTGAAGACAGTGAATGCCGACACGCTCGGGCGAATCAAATCCGACTATCGCGAAACTCTCGCGAGGCTTCACCTCGATTACCTGCGCACCTGGGTACAGTGGTCCCACGATCACGGTTACCTGGTGCGAAACCAATCCCACGGCGCGCCGGGCAACCTGCTCGATCTCTATGCGAACGCGGATATCGCCGAGACGGAAATCTTCGGTTCGACCCCGTTTCCCATTCCCGGTTTGCGTCGCGCGGCTGAGGAAGTCCGCCACGATCAGGATTTGCCGGAATCGCTGGTCATCCGGATGGCGGCTTCGGCCGCGCACGTCGTCGGCCACAACCTCGCTTCGAGCGAAAGCCTGACGTGGTTGCGCGAACACTGGAAGGAGTCCCCGTCGTACATGAAGCCGGAACTCGACCGCATTCTGTGCGATGGCATCAACCACATCTTTTATCATGGCACGGTCTTCTCGCCGCAGGACGCCCCGTGGCCCGGCTGGCTTTTCTACGCGTCGACCCAGTTCAATCCCAACAATCCCTTGTGGGAGGACTTGGGCGCACTCAATCGCTACGTGGCCCGCGTGCAGTCAGTTCTCCAACGCGGCCAACCCGACAACGATATCCTCCTGTACTGGCCGTTCGCCGACGTCCTCGACGGGAGCGACGCACTGATGAAGCAGTTTACTGTCCACAACGTGAAGTGGCTGACCGAGCAACCCGTGGGAAAGCTCGCGCAGCAACTCATGGGACGCGGCTATAGCTTCGACTACATCTCGGACGCGCAATTGCAGCAGACCCAGGTCGACGCCGGGGCCCTGAAAACCGCGGGAGTAAGCTACAAGATTCTTGTCGTTCCGGCCACCCGCCGAATGCCCGCGGCCACGCTGGAGCATATCGCCCAACTCGCCCAGGCGGGGGCCAAAGTAATCTTCGAGTCACTGCCCGAGGATGTCCCGGGCCTCGGCCGGCTCGAAGCCCGTCGGGCCGAATTCAAGGCGGCTCGCGGAAAACTGGAAGGCCGCGCCTCCGTTCAGCGCGATATCCCGACCGCGCTTGCCGGTCAGGGAATTCCGCGGGAAGCGGTGGCCGAGTCAGGCGTGAGTTTTATCCGCCGCGCCACCGCCAGCGGCCACGACTATTTCTTCGCCAACCTCACCGACAAACATTTCGACCGCTGGGCGCCACTGGGGGTGGCCGCGCAAACCGCGGTGCTGCTGAATCCCCTCAACGGGGTCAGCGGCAAAGCGGCATTGAAATCCGGGACCAACGGAACGGCCCAGCTCTACCTGCAACTCGCACCCGGTGAAACCGTCATCGTGCGGACCTCCGCAACCCGAAGCGGGCCCGGGCCGGAATGGGCGTATCGCACGGCTGGAGGATCGTCTTCGGTCCTGAGCGGACAGTGGGCGCTCTCGTTCATCAAAGGCGGGCCCGAACTGCCACCGGCACTTGCGACGGCCGAACTCAAATCCTGGGCCGATCTGGGCGGGAGCGAAGCCCAGCGCTTTGCCGGCACCGCGCGCTACCGGATCGAATTCGAGGCTCCCGCGACGAAGGCCGATGACTGGTTGCTCGATCTCGGCGAAGTGCGGGAAACGGCGCGCGTCCGACTGAACGGGCGCAGCGTTGGCACGTTGTGGAGCCTGCCCTTCCAGGTTCGCATCGGCGAATTTCTCCGCCCGGGCCGCAACATCCTCGAACTCGAAGTCACGAATCTCGCCGCCAATCGGATTCGCGACCTCGACCAGCGTGGCGTGAAATGGCGGATCATGCGCGAAATCAATTTCGTGAACATCAACTACCAGCCCTTCGATGCTTCCGGGTGGGCCCTCACGCCTTCGGGACTCCTCGGGCCGGTCACGCTCACGCCGCTGCGCACACTGAAGCCGTAGCGCCGGTCTCCGACCGGCGTCGGGAAAAGTCAGTCTTAGCGCAAATGACGGGCCGAACTCCGTCGAGGCCGAACGGGCCGCGTCACGAAAACGACCTCGACGGAGCTCGGCCCTCCATTTGCGCCTGATAGCGGAGCGATCCTCGCCATGACTTCCGCCGGCCCTCGACATCCCCAAACGCCTGCGTATTCCTGCGTACTGCGCGTATGAACGAATTTCTGACCTTCACGTTCGAGCTGTTCGTCATCACTGCCCTCATCGCGGCCAACGGCTTTTTCGTCGCGACTGAATTTGCCCTCGTCAAGGTCCGCGCGGGCCAGTTGCGGCCCCTGGCAAAGACCGGCGGCTGGCGCGTAAAGTTCGCGCTCAAAGCCACCGAGAATCTCGGAAAGGCGCTCTCCGCCACCCAACTCGGCATCACGCTGACCAGCCTCGGGCTCGGTTGGATCGGCGAACCGTTTGTGGCGCACCGGCTGGAGCCGCTACTTGGGCACATGGGCATCGCGAACGCCGCGACCGTCAATTCCATCTCCTTCGCCCTCGCCTTCGGACTCATCACCAGTTTCCACATCGTCCTCGGCGAACTCGGACCGAAGTGGCTCGCCATCCAACGGCCCATGACGGTGACCCTCAATGCCTCCGCCCCGCTGCTGGTCTTTTACTGGGTCTTTTTTCCGTTCATCTGGGTGCTCAATGTCACGTCGAACAAATTGCTCCACTGGGCCGGACTCGAGCCCGCCGGAGCGAGCAACCACAATTTCAGCGCCGAGGAGCTCGAACATGTCTTCAGCCATGCGCGCCACTCGCATCCCGGCGACGCCCTGATCAACCGCCTGATGGTCCGCTCGGTCCGGATGCGGGCCACGACGGCCCAGCAAATCATGCGACCGCGCGATCAAGTGGTGGCGCTTTGGCTCGACCGGCCGTTGGCGGAAAATCTGCGCATCGCGCAAACGAACGGCTTCAGCCGGTTTCCGGTCTGCCGCGGTTCGCTCGACAACGTCGAGGGCATCCTCCTCATGCGCGAGTGGCTCTGGCAAACCCTGACCCTCGGACCCGAGGCGTCGTTTGAACCGCTGATGCGTCCGGCGCTCACCTTCACGTTGCGCACGCCGATCCACTCGATGATCGAACTCTTCCGCACGTCGCGCAGCCATCTCGCCGCCGTGCTCGATCAGGAAGGGCGCACCGCCGGCATCGTCAGCTTCGAAGACGTGCTGGAGGAAATCGTCGGCGATATCCGCGACGAGCTCGACCTCGGCAGCGGACCCGTTTTTGAGCACCGCGATCAAATGATCGTCGTGAGCGGCAAATTCACGATGCGCGAGCTCCAGGCGGAAACCGGCTGGAGTTTCGAATGGCTCCCGCGCGAGACCGTGGCCGCCTGGGCGGAACGTCAGCGTGGGCAGCCGCTGCATCGCGATGAAATGTTCACGCTGGGCGATTACCGCATCACCGCGCTCGACGTCGGGGCCGAACGGATCCGCCGCGTCCGCTTCGAGCGCCTGCCGCCCGAGGGCAAGGGCTGACGGACGCGGCGCCGCATGACTCCCGAGGAATTCCGCCGCTTCGGTCATCAACTTATCGATCGGATCGCCGACTACCGAGCCCGGGTCGGCGAACTGCCCGTGCGTTCGCCCCTTTCGCCGGGAGCAGTGCGGGCCCAGCTCCCGGCGAATCCGCCCCGCCAGCCGGAGGATTTTGGCGCTGTCTTCCGCGACCTGGACGAGATCATCCTGCCGGGCCTCTCCCATTGGCAGCATCCGGACTTCTTCGGCTATTTTCCGGCCAACAGCGAACTCTCGTCGGTGCTAGGCGACTACCTCAGCACCGGCCTCGGCGTGCTGGGACTTTCTTGGCAATCCAGCCCGGCTCTGACGGAGCTCGAAGAAGTCGTCACCGACTGGATGCGCCAAATGGTCGGACTCTCGAAGAACTGGTCGGGTGTGATTCAGGACACCGCGTCGACCAGCACGCTGGTGGCGCTGCTGTGCGCCCGCGAGCGCGCGACAAATTTCTCGCTCAGTCGCGGCGGCCTGCAAGCGGAACCGACGGCATTAACCATTTACTATTCCGCCCAAGCCCACAGCTCGGTGGAAAAAGCCGCGCTCCTCGCCGGATTCGGTCGCGCCAACCTCCGCCCCATCGCGACCGACGAAAATTACGCGATGCGCCCCGACGCACTCGCGGCTGCGATCTCCTCCGACCGCGCCAGCGGGCATAGGCCCTGCGCCATTGTCGCCACCACGGGCACGACGACCTCCACCGCCCTCGACCCCATCAAAGCCATCGCCGGGATCGCAAGCGCGCAGGGCCCGGGCCTTTGGCTTCACGTCGACGCCGCGATGGCCGGGTCCGCGATGATCCTTCCGGAATGTCGTCCGATGTGGGATGGCATCGAGCAGGCCGATTCCCTCGTGCTCAACGCGCACAAGTGGCTCGGCGTCGCCTTCGACTGCTCGCTCCACTACGTGCGCGATGCGGCTCATCTGGTTCGCGTGATGAGCACCAACCCAAGCTATCTGCAGAGTGCCGTGGACGACCGGGTCAAAAATCTTCGCGATTGGGGCATTCCACTTGGCCGCCGGTTTCGCGCCTTGAAATTGTGGTGCCTCATTCGCGAACAAGGGGTCGACGGCCTCGCGGCGAGGCTGCGCCGCGACCTGGCCAACGCGCAGTGGTTCGCGACCGAGGTCGCCCGGACCCCGGATTGGCGTGTGCTCGCGCCGGTGCCACTCCAAACGATTTGCGTGCGGCATGAACCGGCCGGACTCGCAGGCGAAGCCTTGGATCCACACACGCTGCGCTGGGCCGAGGCGCTAAACGCGTCGGGTGCGACCTATGTGACGCCGGCCAAGCTCGACGGGCGTTGGATGGTCCGCGTTTCCATCGGCGCGCTGCCGACAGAGCGGACTCACGTCGAAGCGCTTTGGGCTCAAATGCGGCGGGCGGTGGAAAGCACCGACAATCAACGCCGATGTTAAATACGCTCAGCAAGAGGTAGGGACGGCTCTCCGAGCCGTCCGCGGTCCGCTCGGAGAGCGGATCCTCCCACCAGACCGTGGGCACGCTCTCCTACTTCGCCGGCACGCGATTGCCGGCGATCCAAACTGATTCGATGGTCCGCGTGTTGCGAATATCCTCGAGCGGATTTCGCGTGAGCACGACCAAGTCGGCCCATTTGCCCGCGACCAACGTTCCGACGCCTTCGAGTTTGTGGGTCTTCGCCGGCTGCGCGGTGGCGGCAATCA
>CANJNJ010000079.1 GCA_947474995.1 Opitutaceae bacterium
GCCTACGTCCAGACGTTTCAACAACTGCTCGCCATGCGGGTGCTTCTGGGCATCGCGGAGTCCTGCTACATTCCCGCCGGTTTGGCGCTCATCGCGGATTTTCACCGCGGCCCAACCCGAACGTTCGCGATGGGGGTACATCAGACGGGCATCGTGGCCGGCATGATGCTCGGCGGATTGGGTGGCTGGCTGGCGGAACACTATTCGTGGCGCATGGCGTTCACGGCGCTCGGATTGCCCGGGCTCCTCTACGGCTTCACTCTCATCCTGACCTTGCGGGAGGCGCCGGCGGAGACTTCGGACGGACGCGACGACGCGACCGCGTCACCTCCCGTGCAGTTCGGCGCCGCGCTCGCCGGCTTGCTCGGGAGCCGGGCCTTTCTGCTCGAACTGGCGGGCGTCGTGGTGCTCGGCGCGGGCGGCTGGATCATCGTGGGATGGCTGCCCACCTATATTGGCGAGCGCTTCGGACTCTCGCAGGGCACGGCGGGGCTTTCCGCAACGGGATACCTCAATGGGGCGACCGCGATCGGCTTCATCTTCGGTGGGATGTGGACGAGCTACTGGGCCAAGACCAATGTGCGCAGCCACATCTACGTCCCCGTCATCGGGCTGGGCGTGGCCATCCCGGCGATGCTGCTAGCCTCCAAGACGGGAAGCCTGGTCGCCGCCCTCAGCTGGCTCGTGGTCTTCGGTGTCAGCCGCACGTGCTTCGACGTCAATCTGGTGCCGATTCTGTGTCTCGTGTCCAATCCGCGCTATCGCGCGACCGGCATCGGACTCATCAGCGCGGTCTCCTGCTTTACCGGCGGCATCATGATCTACCTCGTCGGCATCCTGCGGGATCACAACGTGCAATTGGGAAATATCTTCAGCTACATGGCGGGCAGCCTGGCGGTTTGCGTCGTTTTGCTGCTGCTGATAAAGTTCCAGCCCGCCCCTGACCGCGAACCGACGGGCCCCGCCGCCCAACCTTAGCGTGTCAAAAAATGCGGTCATTCCGGGCACTGCGAAAAATCCCGACGGATCGAAGAGCCTCACTGGATCGCAGCCGAATCGTTGGGAAATTGTAGCCGGGGTCGCTGCCCCCGGGGGCCAGCCTCAGCGAGGCCCGCCACACGGTAAGTGGTGGCAATGCGCTACCCGGACCGGTTCCAGGCCGGACGCAGACGGGAGAAACGCGAGGCACGCGAAGGGTCGCGAGATCAAAAAGACCATTCCTGGGGCAATAGGATGTTCGCTAAATAGTGGGTTGGATCGTGGCGGAGTTTCACGCGGAGCCGCGGAGACCGCAGAGAAAGCCGGCACCACCCATGGTTTTTTGCTCGCTCCGCGTTCTCCGTGGCTCCGCGTGAAATTGACTTGGAACGATCCATTTCAAAAGAGGCTGCTGCCGTGCGTTGGTTTCGCGCTTATCCGGCAATCCTCCCCTGCCTTGAAATTCGCCTGGGCCGCGAACTCTTTGGCCGCACCCTCCTGAGGAATCCCTCCTCCCACCCCATTTTTTATGAAAAAAATCCGATTTGGTATCACCGGCTCCGGCTTCATGGGCCGAACTCACGCCGAGGCGGTCAAGCGCTTGGCCGGCGACGCCTCGCTCGTTGCGCTGTGGGGCGGCAGCCGGGCTCCAGCCCTCGCACAGAAATACGGCGTGACCCACGAGCCGACGATGGAATCGCTGATGCGCCGCACGGACATCGATGCGATTGTCATCTCGACGCCCCACCATCGGCACGCCGCTGAAGCCCTCGCCGCCATCGAATCGGGCAAGCATGTCCTGATCGAAAAACCGATGGCCACGTCGGTCGAGGACTGCGATCGGATCCTCGCGGCGGCCAAACACCAGGGCGTCACGGTCGGCATCGGCTACCAACAGCGATTTCGGATGAACAACATCCGCACGCGCGAGTTGCTCCAAAGCGGTGCCATCGGCCGGCTCCTCAGCGCACAAGTGTCGATGCCGATGTATAAACCTGCCGCGACGGTCGCCTTTGGTGGCACTTGGGAATGGTGGAACGATCCCCAGAGCGTCGGTCACCTCATCAATACCGCGCCCCACGCGACGGACCTCATGCGCTGGCTGACCGGCGCCAGCATCGCGAACGTCTCCGCCTTCTGCCGCACGTTCACCCCGGGGCTGGCGGTCGAAGACACGACGCACGCAATCATGGAGTTCACCAACGGCACGCTTTTTTCGCTCTTCTCGACCAACGTGCTGCCAGTGTCAGGCTTCCCCGGCGAAGACTTTCGCTTTCGCCTGATCGGCACCAAGGGTCTAATCGAACTCGCGCCGGTCGGTGAGATGAAAATGGACAACGGGTCCGGCTGGCAGGTGATGAGCAACCAGCCGTTCGTCATTCATAATGCCGCTGCGGACACCGCGTTTGGCGACATCCGGATGCAGTGTTATCGCGACCAGATGAAAGCGTTCATTGACGGCATTCACGGCCAGCCGCTGCGTTGTGGTTCGGGAACCGACGGCCGCACCGGCGTGGCGGACTGCCTCGCGATGTTCACGTCCTCCCGCGAGCACCGCTGGGTGCAACCGTAAGGACGGCAAGCCGGACGAACCATATCGAAGGACACGACGCCCTCTTCCGCCGACGCTTCGAGCGCGTCGCGCTGGGCGGGTCCGTGGAACTGTAAAAAGCGGCGCCTTGTTGCCGTTTTGTTGCCGCCACTCTCGCTTGAGAGTGGAGGCGCGGGTCGGAATTGAACCGACGCATAGAGGTTTTGCAGACCTCGGCCTTACCACTTGGCTACCGCGCCGAACCAGAACTACTGCAATCATTTACATCAGCACTACGTAATATTTTTCGTCATTTCTACACCCGCTTTCTCCACTTCCTAAGCGCCACCCAGAAAACCCCCAAAAGCGGATATGATTCAACGAACATTACGAACCTGCTGCGTAACCGACAGAGTGGAGGTTACTACGCGCGAGTCAAAGTGAACGGCAAGCAGAAATGGAAAGCCTTGGACACAAAGCTTATTTCGATCGCCAAGTTACGCCTGCCCGACGGGGAGCGGCGCATCCGGGCGCAGGCGCTTGAGACCTCCGGTCAGGTAACCTCATAAATTCATAAGGAGGGAAACAGCATTCACCATAAAGGGGGTAACGAGCCAACTTCGCGTCACACGCGGTACGCTTGCGCGGCGTGGGTTGCGCGAGTCCTCCGAATTTATCAGGGGACTTCGTAAACCTCGACCATCGCGGCACCGGTGGTGCCCCCAACTCCCGTCACCTGGACGGTATAGCCGCCGGGCGGTAGATTGATGACCATCGCGGCGTCCAGACTGTTCGCCAAGAAGGCAAAGGCGCCGGACTGCGCCGCAGCCGTCGCGATCGCGGAGGCATCGGGCGACGCACTCCAACCCGCGTTCTGGGCCACGACGGTATTGCCCGAATAGATGACGAGTTGTGGCCGCGCCAACACACCCAGGACGCCGAATTGCGCGAGCGAAGGACCAACGCCGCGGACCAGCACGCGTTTCGGCAAGGTGCCGGTGATGTAGAAGCCACCCGTCAACGTATTGTCGCCCGTACCGGCGGTGCCACGAGTCGAGAGGTTCACGATCCGCTGGTCGCGCGGGATCGCACCGTCGGTCGCGTCAAAGACTTCAACGTGGCCGATACCGCTGGCGCCGCCCTGGCCGGTCACGATCACCGTGTAACTACCAGGGTCTAGTGCCAGCAAGAGCGCGGCATCGCGACTATTGGCTGGCAGCAGGAAGGCACCGACGCGGACCGCAGTTGCCGCGATGGTTGCGGCATTGGCTGCGGCACCCCAGTCGTTGCCGACGGCAATCGAAGTCGCCCCCTTGAACAGTTCGATCCGCGCCGCGCTGAGGACGCCGGAAACATTGAAGGTTGCGAGCGTCGGACCAATGCCTCGCACCAGAACCTGCTTGGGTTGATCACCCGTGATATAGAACCCGGCGATGAGAACATTCGTCGCCGTGCCGGTCTGGCTGCGCGTGGAGATATTAACGAGTTTCTCGATATCTGTGCGCGCGTCGTGGTTGGACTCGGAGAACGTGAGCGGAGCACCGGTGGCAGGCGTAACCGTCGCGGAAATCGCCGAGGCTTGCGCCTGAACCGTGGCCACCACCCTGGCATTGTTCTCGGTCGTAATGGCGATCCGCCCCGTCGCATCCACCGAACCTCGACCGGCGTCGGCCACGGCCCCGTTGATCGTGACGATATATGCGTCTCCCGCCGCACCTACGATGGTGTAAATTGTGGCCGAAGCACCGACCGCGCCCATCTGGTAGAAGCCCGCCACGGCTGCCGTGGTAGTGGTCGCGCTCGGCGCCGGAGCCCCCAGCGTAAGATTCAATCCAGAAACCGTGCCGGTCATCGCGCCATCGGCCCCGATTGTACCGTCAATCACATACGTGGGTTCCGCCGCCGCCGTTCCGGGAAGGGAGACCGTCAATGAACTCACCGCCGAGGAGGCCACGACCTGGAAGCGACCATTGGCATCGATAACGACATCGCGGCTGACCAAAGCGATGTTCACGCCTCGGGCATAGCCGAGGAAGACACCCGTGCGATCGGGCCGCACGAAGAGAGCCAACGTGCCACCGTTCCCGCCGAATGTTCCGAAATACGAACCCGTCACGGATCGAGCGTTCACGGTAATGATGGCCAACGACGATGGGATACTCCCCACGCTGTTCGTCACCACCACGGAATAACTCCCCGCCGTCGCGGCAGTCACGTTGTTCAAACTCAAGGTGAAATCTGTGGCTCCGGCGATTGGCGCGTTATCTTTCCGCCATTGGTAGCTCAACGCCACGACACTGTTGGCGTTGACGCTGAGGGTCACATTGTTGCCGGTCACGACGGTCTGGCTTTGCGGTTGCGACACGATAACCGGCAGAACAACCGCAGCACCCACGGTCAAGGTCGCCGCCGTACTCGTCACCGAGCCCGCCTCGTTGCTTACGATGACGGTGTAACTGCCATTCAAGCCAGTCGTGATATTCGCCAGCGTCAGGGTCGCATTCGTTGCGCCAGTAATGTTGGTGCCGTCTTTTCGCCATTGATACGAGAAAGTGCCCACCCCGGTAACGGCCACACTGAAGGAGGCCGCTGAACCAGCCGGCAACGTCTGACTGACCGGTTGCACCGAAATCACCGGCAATCCGATTACAGTCAGGTTGGCCGATGTGCTCGTCACCAGGGCCACGTTATTCGCTACGACGACGGAATACGCTCCGGCGCTCCCAGTCGTTACGCCGGACAAAATGAGAGTCGTCCTCGTCGCACCCGAGATGGCCGTGCCATCTCTGCGCCACTGATAAGCGAGTGGGTCCGACCCGTCAGCCACAACGGAAAACACCGCACTTCCGCCCATCGCAACCACTTGATCGGACGGCTGGGTTGTAATGCTGGGTGCAGTGGCCCCACCACCACCTCCGCCGCCGCCGCCGCCACCGCCACCACCGACCGATGAAATGGTAATGGTGAGTAACCTGACCGCACTCGTGCCAAAAGCATTCGTTGCCGTAAGCGAAGCGGTTGCGGTAACCGTCGCCGTGGACGTGCCGCTGATAAGCCCCGTCGTCGTATCGATCGAAAGGCCAGTCGGCAGTCCCGACGCCGCATAACTCCTCGGCGTGTTGCTAGCCACAATGGCATAAGAAAATGCGACCCCAACGGAACCGGAAGCAGTCGTTCCACTGGAAATTACCGGAAGATTACCCATGGAAAGTGTGAGCACGGTTACCGGGCCAGTCCCGGCACTATTATTGGCACTCAGGTTGACCGAGTATACGCCCGCCACAGTTGGTGTTCCACTGATGGCACCCGTGGTCGTATTTGCCGACAGCCCGGTGGGCAGACCGCTGATGTTGAAACTCGTGGCCGCCGGACTTGCCGTTACGGTGTAAGTGTAAGCGGCCCCAACCAGGGCTGTTGACGTGGTCGCGCTGGTGATGGCGGAGAGTGAACCAACCGTCAGGGTCAAATTAACCGTCGCGCTCGTGCCTCCCGCGTTGGTCGCGGAAAGTCCTATCGTATAGACACCCGCAACTGACGGATTTCCGGTAATCGCGCCCGTGGCCGCATCAACGCTCACCCCCAGGGGAAGCCCGGTCGCCGCAAATGACGTCGGGGTGTTGGTCGCAGTAATGGGGTAACTCAACGCCCCATTGACGGCGACGGAAGCGGAGGTTGCGCTGGTGACCACCGGTGCTGTCGCAGGGGCAGCGACGGTGAGCGTCAACGTGACCGCGGCCCCGGTACCGCCGGGATTGTTTGCACTAATAGTAATTGAATAAGTTCCTGCCGTCGTCGGCGCGCCGTTGATTACGCCCGTAGTCGAGTTTGTCTGAAGAGGAACCGGAACTCCCGTAATGTTATAGCTCGTCGGAGAGTTGGTAGCCGTGGCGTTATAGGCAAAAGCAACACCAACCGTGCCGCTGGCCGTCGTTGAACTTGTAATGACCGACGTGCTGGGCGCCGCGGCGATCGTGATCGAAATCGTGGCGTTGTTGGTAAATCCACCGGAAGTAGCCGAAACATTTCCCACGAACGTGCCAGGGGCTGTCGGCACCCCGGTTATGAGACCGGACGAGGCGTTGATCGCGAGTCCCCCGGGCAAACTAGAAGCGCCGAATTGCACGGGCGGCGGCGCCGTCGAAGTAACCTGATAACTATACGCCACGCCAACCTGCCCCGCGGTGGCAGTGATGGTTTGTTGGGCGCGAAGCGCGAGTGGCAAAATCACAAGACCCGCCAGTGCGGCCACAATGCGATACAGCGAAAAGCGAGTGAATCGCATGAGAAGAAAGAAGTACTTGCGAAGCGACACAGCCGGATGGCGATAATCAGAAGCCGTTTGGCAGGATATTAATCTGCAGCGTCACCGGCGCGCCCACGCCATTCCCATTGGACGGCGTGATAATGACGCGGCACGGGATATTAAGCACATTCGAATTGGTCGGCGTGCCCGAGATTACTCCTGTCGTTGCGTTTATGCTCAGGCCACCCGGCAAGCCCAAGGCCACAAAGCCCGTGGCAGCCGGCAACGTGGTGGGGGTGTAAGTGAATGCCACGCCAACCGTTCCCGGGAGAGTTCGAGGGCTCGTGATTACCGGTGTGTTGGCCGCCGGGTAGATCGTCACTGCGAGCGGCACCTGGCTGCTCGAACCAATTGCGTTGCTCGCCACAAGTTGCACGGTGACGTCGCCCGGCGCGGTCGGCACACCGGTGATTGCACCGGTCGCGCCATTTACGGTCATCCAAACCGGCGCGCCAAGAACTTCGAACGAAGTCGGAGCGTTCGACGCGCTGACTTGATAAGTAAACGCCTGTCCGACCTGACCAACGGCACTACCGGTTATCCCGATAACCGGCGCCGCCGGAGCGGGCTGAATCGTGACCGTGAGATCGCGCGTTGCTCCGGTACCAGCAGCATTGGCGGCGGTCAGAGTCGCGACCGATGTTCCAACCGCAGTCGGCTTGCCTTGAATAACTCCCGTCGCCGGGTTGACGGCAAGTCCGCCGGGCAAGTAGACCGCGTCAAGCGAGATGGGCGGCGCATAAGGAGCTGACCCCGTCAAATTCGTCGCCGTAATCGCGAACGCAAAGTCTACTCCCACCGTACCAGAAACGTACTGCGGCGTCGTCAACACCGGGACGCCCAGCGCCGGCGCCAGATTAATCGAGAGCGGTTGCGGCAGGCTGGTTCCACCTGCATTCGTCGCCGTCAACTGCACCGTATAGCTGCGGGGATCATCGGCCGGCGTGCCCGTAATCGCGCCGGTCGACGTGTTCAAGGCCAGTCCGAGTGGCAGCGTGCCCGTCAATCCGCAGCTTAAAATCGGGCCGTTGGAAGCGACGATTTGATAGGTAAACGCAACGCCCACCTGACCCTGCACGGAAGCAGCGCTCGAAATCGCCGGAGCCAATGCCGCCGGTGCCACGCTAATATTGAGGGTTGACGGCGCACCCAGACCGCCGGCACTGGCGGCGCGAATCGCGACGTCGAAAGAATTTGCCGCGGTCGGCGAACCCGTAATGGCACCCGTCGTTGAATCAAGGGATACGCCCGGGGGCAGGCCAACCGCCACGTAGGACGTGGGCGTCTCGCTCGCCGTAATTTGGTAGGTGAACGCCGTCCCGACTCGCCCGCGAGCCGTCAGCGCGCTGGTAATGAGCGGCGTAGCTGGCGCCGCTGCCACCGTCAGAAGCAAAGACTTCGGATTGCTGGCACCGCCGCTGTTGGTCGCCGTCAATCCCATCGAAATTGCCGACGTGGTGGCTTCCGTGGGAATACCGGAGAGCACGCCAGTGGCCGGATCAAGCACGAGCCAAGCCGGACGACCCTTGGCGCCGTAACTCGTGATGGCCGTGCTGCTGCTGGCCGTGATGGCGTATTGGAACGGCTGACCTACTTGAGCGGTCGCGGTGCCGTTGCTGTTGACCACCGGCGTTGAAGCCGCCGGCGCAATCGTGAAGAGCACTTCGAGCGAAAGTCCGGAGATTGGGCCGAAACCAATGCCAACACTATCCGTCGCGTTAAACCATACGCGCGTCTCGCCGAGCGCAGCGGCCAAGGGCGTCCCTGTAATCGCGCCCGTATTCGTGTTGAGCGAGAGCCCGGCCGGCAGGGTGCCGGAAGTGATCTGGTAACTCGTCGGCGAATTGTTGGCCGTAATCGCATAACTGAAGGGCGTTCCGACCTGGCCGGGTGCGACGGGGGCGCTGGTGATGACCGGCGCGCTCGCCGACGGCGCCACCGAGATCGAGAAGATCGCGGTGGGACCCGTGCCGACCGTATTGGTGGCCGAGACCGAGACATCAAACGATCCAAACGCGGTCGGTGTTCCCGTGATGGCACCGGTCGTAGCGTTAAGGGACCATCCGGCCGGCAATCCGGTCGCACTGTAACTCGAAGCCGCCGGAGTGCCCGACGACGTCAGGTTGAAGCTGAACGCGACACCCACCCGCGCGGCCGGAGCCGTGCTGGCACTCGTAATTACCGGCGCGGTGGGCGCGGGATTAATCACGACCGTGAGGTTCACCGACGTAGGACCTCCGAGGTTGGTGGCAGAAAGCGTGACGGGGAAGGCTCCGACCTGCGTCGGAGTTCCAGAGATAATCCCGGTGGCCGCGACAAACGACAGGCCCGTGGGCAGCGTGCCAGTCAGGGCATACGGCGCTGTCACCGTGCCGAACGACGGCGAGAACGAGAACGACGTGCCCTGCGTGCCAGACGGGGAAAGAGTTCCCGCATAAACCGGCGCATTGAGCGGCGGATCAATGGTGATGACGAGCGGCTGATTGACCGAGCCCGAAGCATTCGTCGCTGTCAGCCCGACGGTGAACGTCCCCGCCGCTGTCGGCGTGCCCCCGATCGCACCAGAGCCGGTGTTGATCGTCAGGCCAGGCGGCAGGTTGGTGGCCGCATAGCTGGTCGGCGAATTCGTTCCGAGCACGGCGAAGGTGAACGGCGCGTTAACCCGACCATTCTTACCCGCCGCACTGGTAATAACCGGCGGCGGCGCCTGGACCGTCAGACTCAGATTGTAGGTCGCTGCAGCGGTCGTATTCGTCGCGGCAATCGCGATCGCAAACGTCCCGAGGTTTGCGGGCACGCCGCTGAGGCTGCCGTTATCCGGACTAATGACCAAGGTTCCTCCGGGCCCGCCGAGCCCCGTGGCACTAAATGTGGCGGCAGTATTATTAATCGCCACCGCGAAGGAGAAGTTGCGCCCTTGAATGGCCGTGGCGGTCGCGGACAGGCCCGCGGCAAAGACCGGGGCAACCGGACTCACCGTCAGCGTCGCGGCGTTGCTCGTAGCACTGCCGCCCGGATTTGTCGCCACCACCGTGATCGCTCCACCCCCGTTGAGGGGCACACCAGTAAGGGTCAGTATCGGCGCAGTTGCGCCCGAAAGCGGAACGCCATTGCGTTGCCACTGTAACGTCGGAGCAGGCGTGCCACTGGCCGCCGCCGTGAACGTGGCCGTGCCACCGGCCGTGATGGTCTGATTGCCTGGCTGCGTGGTGAGGGTCGGAGCCACATATACCGCCACGGTCGCAGGATTGCTTGTCACCGAGACGACTTCGTTGGTAACGACGACCTCGTAATTTCCCGCGTCGGTTAATTGCAGGCCAGTGATCGTAAGATTCGCGGTTGTCGCGGAGGCGTTGCCCGTGATGGCCGTGCCCGCATTGCGCCATTGATACGTCGGGGCCGGAGTCCCGCTCGCCACAACACTGAGATTCAACGTCCCCCCCAGCACATAGAATGGATTTGCGCTCGGCTGCGCGGTGATGGCAGGCGCAACATTTACCTTGAGCGTAAACGTCGCACTCGCGGTCGCACCGGATGCGTCTGTTGCCGTGACGTTATACGTCGCGAGAGTGGACGCCACCGTCGGGGTGCCACTGAGGGCGCCGGTACTCGTCGAAAGCGCAAGGCCCGTTGGAAGTGCGGGACTAATCGCATAGGCATATGGCGGCGTGCCACCAGTAACCGTAACCGGGGCAAACACGGCCCCCGGCACATTCACCAGAAGGACTGAGTTTGGTACCGTCGCAACCGCCGCCGGGACCGGGTTGACCACCAAGGTCAACGCGAGCGACGTCTTGGCCCCCAGGCTATCCGTCGCCGTGATTGCGTAAACAGAGGCCGCCGCCGCGCTCGCCGCCGTGCCCGCGATCGCGCCTGTACTCGGGTCGAGACTCAAACCTGTCGGCAGGGCCGGAATAACGGAATAAGTAATTGCACCCGTGCCGCCCGTAACCGGAAGCGGCGTGAACGCCCCCGCGCTCGCCCCAACGGTTAGCGCCTTGGCTGTGATCGTCTGACCGGCCACGGCCGCCGGGGCGCCGTTCACGGTCAGACTGAATGTCTTGTTGCTCGTGGCGCCCACGCTGTCCGCCACTGCAACCGTGAAGATCGTCGCGGCCAAAGCGGTGCCCGGCGTACCAGAAATCGCACCGGTCGTCGCACTGAGCGACAGTGCCACTGGCAACGGGGGCGAAACGGCATAGGTATATGGCGGTGTTCCATCCGCCGCGGTCACCGGGCTGAACGCGACCGCCGCGGCACCCGCACTCAACACCTTGGTCGCGACCGCCTGGGTCGTGGCCAAGACCGGGTTAACAGTCAAACTGAAGGGGTTCGTCGCTGTCGCGGGCGTCGCCGCGCTGTCCGTCACGGTGACGGTAAAGGTCGTCGCTGCTACCGCAGCGGGCGTCGAACCGGTGATACTGCCAGTCGAAGTGCTGAAAGAAAGTCCCGTGGGCAAAGTCGGCGCAATCGCATACGTGTAAGGAGCCGTGCCGCCCGCACCTGTTACGGGGGCGAACGCAACTGCCGCCATCGCCGCGGTGAGGGACTTCGTCGGGATGACCTGCGTGGCGCTCAGCGAGCCATTCACCGTCAGCGTAAACGTCTTGCTGCTCGTGGCAGCGGTGGAGTCGGTGACCGTCACGGCGAAGACTGTGGTCGCAAGCGCGACGCTCGGCGTTCCCGACACCACAGCCGTCGAGGAATCAAAGGCCAGACCCGCCGGCAGGGCCGGTGCGACCGCATATCGATAGGGGGTAGTGCCGCCCGCCGCGGTCACCGGCGTAAACGATGCCGCCGCGGTGCCCGCGCTAAGGGAGCGCGAGGCGACCGCCTGGGTTGTCGTGAGTGCCGCATTGACCACGAGCGCCAAGGTCTGGGTGACTTGGGCTCCGGCGCTATCCGCACCTGTAATAGTGAAATTCGCCGAAACCAGCGCCGCCGCCGGTGTCCCCGAAATCGCGCCAGTCGAATTGTTCAATGTCAGTCCACTGGGCAGCGCGGGAGCAACCGACCAACTGTAGGGTGGCGTGCCAGCTGTGAGCGGCAAGGGAGCAAAGGCACTGGCCGCGGCGCCTGCGGTCAGCGTCCTGCCCAAAATTGTTCCCGCGTTGGCGGCCAGCGCGGCATTGACCGTCAGCCCAAAAGCACCACTTGCCGACCCGCCCACGCTATCCGTAATTGTTACCGTGTAGCTGGCGCTCGCGGTTGCCGCGGAAGGCGTGCCGGAAATGACACCGGTCGTCGCGTTAAGCGTCAGATTCACCGGTAGCGAAGGTGTGACCGCGAAAGCATAGGGCGGCGTCCCGTCTGCCCCCGTTACCGGAGTAAACGCAACCGCCGCGACTCCGGCGGTGAGAGCCCGGCTTGCAATCGCCGGTGTCGCAACCACTGCGCCATTGACGGTAAGGCTGAATGAACTGCTCGCGGTCGCCGCCGAGACGTCCGTCACAGTAACCGTAAACGTTGTCACGGCCATCGCTGCGAGAGGCGCGCCCGAGATCGCGCCCGTCCCCGGATTGAGGATCAAGCCGCCCGGTAATGCTGGGGTAATCGTGAAAGTATAAGGTGCCGTACCGCCGGCGGCCGTCACTGGTGAAAACGCCGCAGGCGTTCCTGCTGTCAGAACTTTGCTGGCAATTGCCTGGGGCGCAGCCACCGCCCCGTTGATGGTCAGGGCAAATCCCTGACTCGTCGTGGCGCCGACAGCATCGGTGACCGTCACAGTATAAGTAGCGAGTGCTGCAGCGGCGGTCGGCGTGCCGGAAACCGTGCCGGTCGTCGCGTTCAAGGTAAGCCCACCGGGCAAAGCCGGCGCTACGGCAAAGGTATAGGGAGCGGTCCCCGCCGACGCCGTAACCGGAGTAAAGGTCGCGGCAGCGGTTCCCACTGTAAATGTCCGACTTGCGATCACCGGGGTGGCGACCACGGTGGGGTTTACCGTCAGAGAGAAGGTATTGCTCGTCACCGCCCCCATACTATCCGTGACCGTAATCGTGTAGGTGGCTATTGGAGACGCGACGGTCGGCGTTCCAGAAACCGCCCCGCTCGTGGGGTTAAGCGCCAAACCAGCCGGCAATGCCGGATTCACGGCGTACGCCAACGGCGCGGTCCCACCCGTGATGGTCACGGGCGTAAAGGCCACGGCCGTCCGATTTACTGTGTAAACTTTGTTTGCCACCGCCTGCGCGGAAGCCAGCGCCACGTTTACCGTCAGACTAAACCCTGCAGTGGCAGTCGCTCCGACGCTGTCGGTCGCAGTCACCGTCACGGTCGACGCCGCCGATGCCGCTGCCGGGGTGCCGGTGATGGCGCCAGTCGTCGGGTTAATGGTCAGGCCGGCTGGCAAACTTGCACTAAAAGAGTAAGGCGGCACACCACCGCTCGCGGTGACAGGCACAAAAGAGGTCGCCGGGGTTCCGGTCGTTAACGCCTTGGTCGCGATCGCCTGGGTTGCGGCAACCGGACCGTTTACGACGAGACTGAAGGGCTGGCTGGCAGTCGCGCCCGCCGCATCCGTGATCGCGATCGTGAAGGTCGTCGCGGCCATCGTCGCGGACGGCGTGCCCGAGATATTTCCCGTCGACGTATTCAACCCGAGCGCCGCCGGCAGCGCTGGGGTCACCGCAAAGGTATACGGCGAAGTACCCCCACCCGGGAAGACTGGCCGGAACGCCGGAGCAGCAGTCGTCGCCGTGATCACCTTGCTCGCCATCGCTTGCACCGCAGTAAGCGGCCCATTGATCGTGAGACTGAACGTCCGACTCGCAACTGCTCCTACGGCGTCGGTGCCGGCGACGGTAAACGTCACAGCCGTCTGCGCCCCTGCCGGCGTGCCGGTGATGGCGCCGGTCGACGGGCTAAATGCCAAATTCGCCGGCAAAGCGGGCGAGATTGCCAGCGTATAGGGCGTTGTGCCGCCGGAAAAAGTCACCGGAATGAACGAAACTGCCGGCGTCGTGGCCGTGAGTGCGCGACTGGCAATCGCCTCCGTGGCGGTCAGGACGGCATTAATTACGAGATTCAACGGTTGGGTGACAACTGCGCCTGCGGCGTCAGTGCCAGTGATCGTAAAGTTCGCCGATGCCCAGGCCGCAACGGGTGTGCCTGAAATCGCGCCCGTGCTCGGACTCAAGGACAAGGCGGCGGGAAGCGCAGGGGTTACCGACCACACATAGGGCAGCGTACCACCGGTCAGCGGTAGCGGCGTAAAGGCAACTGCGGCCGTGCCCGCCGAAAGGGTTCGACTCGATACCGTGCCAGTATTTGCAGCCAGGGGCACATTCACCGTGATGCTAAACGTGCTGTTCACCGATGCGTTCACGCTATCGGTAATTGTGACCGTGTAAGTCGCCGCAGCCGATGCCGCCGATGCCGTACCAGAAACGGCTCCCGTCGTGGGGCTGATCACGAGTCCGCTCGGCAGCGTCGGGCTGACCGCAAATTTATACGGCGGCGTCCCACCTGTTCCAGTGACCGGCGTAAAGGCCACCGCGGCGGTTCCCGCCGTCAGCGCCTTGGTCGCCACGACTTGGGTCGAAGCCAAGGGCGCATTGACCTGGAGGGCAAACGTCTTGCCGCTGACCGCACCGACGCTGTCAGTGACAGTCACAGCATAAATCGTCGGCGGAGACACCGCACTGGGCGTACCTGAAATGATTCCAGTCGCCGGACTCATCGCCAAGCCGGCGGGAAGCACAGGAGCGATGGCAAACGTGTAGGCGGGCGTGCCGTCTGCGGCCGTCACCGGGGCAAATGCCACCGCCGCCGCACCCACGGTTAGTGCCTTGGTCGCGACGGCCGGCGTGGTCGCCAGAGCCGGGTTCACGGTCAGGCTGAAGGTATTCGACGCGTTCGCCGATACGCTATCGGTAATAGTGACCGTATAGGTCGTCGCCGCGGTCCCTGCGGTTCCTGAAATAGTACCCGTGGTATAGTCGTATATCAGGCCCAGGGGCGTACCAGAAACGGCTCCCGTCGTGGAGCTGATCACGAGTCCGCTCGGCAGCGTCGGGCTGACCGCAAAATTATACGGCGGCGTCCCACCTGCTCCAGTGACCGGGGTAAAGGCCACCGCGGCGGTTCCCGCCGTCAGCGCCTTGGTCGCGATCGCCGGAGCCGCCGCCAGAGGGCCATTAACGGTCAGACTGAAAGTCTTGCTGCTCGTCGCCCCAACACTGTCAGTAACCGTCACGGTGTACGTGGTAAGGGAAAGCGCGGCGGCCTGCGTTCCGGAAATCGCACCCGAGGACGGATCGAAAACCAGGTTCGCCGGCAGCGACGGCGTGATGCCAAACGCATACGGAGTGGTGCCACCCGCAGCCGTTACGGGAGTAAAGAGGCTGACCGCCGTGCCCGCACTAAGAGTGCGACTCGCGACCGCTTGGGTCGTGGTCAGGGCGCTGTTGACGAGGATGCTGAGGAACTGCGTGACCTGCGCCCCGACACTATCCGCGCCCGTAATAGTATAAGCCTTCGCAGCCTGCGGCGAAGAGGGCGTGCCCGTGATTGCACCGGCACTCGTACTCAATGCCAGCCCACTGGCCAGCGCCGGTGAGACGGACCAAACGTAGGGCGGCGTGCCGCCGGTCAGCGGCAAGGGCGTGAAGGGCGCGGCCACTGCGCTTGCCGTAAGCGTACGGCTCGAGATTGTCCCCGTGTTGGCCGCGAGTGCGACATTCACGGTGAGGCTGAAACCGTTGCTAGCCTTAGCCCCGGTGCTGTCCGTTACCGTGATCGTGAAGTTCACCGCCGCCGAGGCGGCCGACGGGGTCCCCGTGATTGCACCAGTCGAAGTATTCAGGAGGAGGTTCGCCGGCAGTGACGGAGCAACGGCATACGTGTAGGGCGGCGAGCCTGCCGCGCCCGTGACGGGCGCGAATGAAACCGCCACCGTTCCAGCCGTCAGCGCCCTGATCGAGATAACCTGCGTGGCGGTGAGCGGGACGTTATCCGCAATGGTTAGCGTGGCGGTCGCGGGCGTTCCGAGGGTTGCGCCGCCAGTCGCATTCGACAGGGTCAGGTTCACGATCTCGTTCCCCTCAACCAGAACATCCTCCAAAATCGATACGGTGAAACTCTTGCTGGCGGTCTCGCCATCGGCCCACGACAGGGATCCACTCGCGGCCGTGTAGTCCGACCCCGCTGTCGCCGTACCATTGGTTGTAGTGTAACCCACCCCCACCGCACCGTCGGTTCCGCCCGTTCGGGTCACCGCAATGGTCACGTTGCCCACACCTTCGCGCCCCGCATATGTGGTGGCATTGAACTGAAGTGCGCCCGGCTGCGCCTTGAACGTCACCTGCACAGTGTGGTTACCTTGGATGTTGGATAACGTAAAGCTGCCTCCGCCGGACTGCACCACGACACCGTCCACCAACCATTGGTTCACGATATAGCTGCCGGTCGTTCCCGCGGTGAAGACCTGGTTGTCGCCGACGGTTTTGGGGAAGCTTCCGCTCGGGGTGATGGTGCCGCCGCTACCGGCCAACGCGACGATGGTCGCCTGGGCCGTCACGGTAATCGTTTTCGTGTATTCGTTGTCACTCTCGTTGCTTTCAGCGATCGCTCCCGTTGCGTCGGTTTTTACTCTGAGCGTGTGGGTTCCGGCACTGAGCGCGCCCAAGTTATAATCGAGCAGACTGGTGTAGATTTGCGCTTCCCCCGTAGTTACCTGCACATCGACGTATTCGTTTGGCGCCGTTCCGCCCAAGGCGAGTGTGCGGATCGAAAGTTGGCCAATGCTGTCGGAGAGCGTCGCGCCGTTACCGAGCGCGGCATCCTGATTGTTGGTGCCGGGCGTGGTCAGGTCGAGGAGGTTGCTCTGCTGATTCGTATTGTAGCCCCAGATCACGTAGGCCCCATTTTGCATCGACGTGTTCGTGGTGAAATTACGCCTCACCCCAACCCAATAGTTGCGCGTGCCGTCCCGGGGAATCTTCAACGCCAACGTCCCGGTACCCGTCGAATTGTCGAATCGGTTCACCCGATACGTACCGTTCGACGCGACGGTCTGGACCTGGCTGTCGGCCACCCAGCCGAGGAGATTCTTGAACCAGGGATTGAAATCAACACGTCGGTCTTCGGGATCGTTGACGCCCATGGTATCGAAGTCGTCACCGTATTCGGCGCTCGTGCCGCCCGCGCTGACCGGATTTCCGTCCGAAACCTGCCAGAGATTCGCGTGGAAAAGTCCGAAGGTGTGCCCCAGTTCGTGCGCGACAACGCGGAAATCGAACTCGCCGTTGACCCACACGTTTGGACCGCCGACGTTGGCCAGGCCCCCATAGTTAATTTGCGAATTGGCGATCGCGCCCAGCCAGGAAAAAACCACGACAATCCGGTCGTAGTTTGCCATGGTATAATTGGCGGCCGCGGCCGCCCGCGCATCCGTGTGCAGCTGCGTATTGCTTCCGGCGGTCGCGTAAGCCGCCGCCGTCAGGCGCATCCGGTAGACGCTCGTGCTAACGGTGTTGGTTAGCGTCGTCAGGCCGTAAGAACTCTGCGCGTAGTACGGGCTCACTTGGGTATCGGCAAAATTTTGCAAGTAGGCGGACGTGTATATCGTACTACCGCCCTTCGGTTCGCCGGTGAGGTCAGAGAAATCGACGCGGATGTAGAGAATCTTCTTATTGCCTACGGTCCAAGCAGTGCTCGGCGCTGCGGCATTGCCGATGGCAGCCTCCGGACCGGCAGACGACGCGCCAAGAATAACCGTCTCGGCCTTGAGGGTCTGGCTCGGACCGAGCCCCATCTCGGCTATCTCGAGTTTCCGTTCTGCCAAGAGTAGCTCTGCACTGGAGGCAAAGCGGTAAATTTTACCGCCAACCTCCGCGACCTTGGTATCCACGGTCGCACCGACGGCCGGAACACTAATAATCAGGCGTCCCGCGAGCGGCGTCTCGTCTGCATCAAACACCCGCACCGCGGACTCGTGCAGCGCCACGACGCCATCCAGCAATATGCCGTGAAGCGGAATTCCCTGCTTCGTTGTCTGTCCGCTCCGCCGGCCATAGACAAAGGCACGATACTCCACCCCGCCCAACTGCACCGACTGCTGAAACGGTTCGATGCTCAATCCGACCTGCTTGCGACGGTTGAGTTCCAAGGGCCCGTAGTCGAGGGCGAGGACGATGAAATCGCCGACAGCCGAAAACCGCGCCTCCAACTCTGCGACGATGGCGGCGGGGAGTCGCTCGCGTTCGGCCGCCGGCACACTTGCCGCAAGTGCCAAACGTGGGTCGCGCTCAATTAATGCACGCAGCGCCGGACGGCGCTGCCGGGCGAGCACCTGACCTTCCGCTTCGAGCGCGGTGCGGTCGACCGATGTAACCGCCCCGAAATAGCGCAAGGTCCAGTCGCGAAAACGGGCGAGTTCTGCCGGCAGCGATCCGGTCCGCGCCCGGGCATAAGCCATCCCCTCAATCGCCGAAGCCTGCGCCGCGGCGGCTCCAACCGCCGTCGGCAGCGCGGCACCCGTGCTCCCATTGAGCGGCGACGTCGTCGTCTTGCTCGTTTTCAACCCTCCGTCCACATAGAGCTCGGTCGTAAATGCGGCTGCGGTCGCCGCGCTGCCATTGTTAATCACGGCCCAGTCGACATAGAGCGAGTCTGTGGTCGTCAGGTTCGCACTGTCGGTCGTGGCGCCCGCCACGCGTGACACCACGATCTTATCCGACCAACCGGCGGGTTGGTACGGGATCAGGTTCGGCTGCGTCAATGCGACCGTGATGGTCTTGATGTAGGAGTTGTCCGTCTCGAGGGTTTCCGCGATGACCCCGCTCGCGTCCGCCGTCAGCTTTATGGTGTGAGTACCCGCGCCCAGGGAACCGATGCTGTAGTCGTTGATGCCAATATAGTAGTTTGGGAGTAGCCCCGATTGCGTGTTCCAGGAGACCCGGAGCACTCCGTCGACATAAAGCGACGTGACGTATATCGCCGCAGTCGCGGCGGTGCCGCTGTTGACCACCGCCCAACTAACATAAAGGTTATCACTGCTACCCAGCCCGGTGCTATCAGTTGCACTGGCCGACGTAGCGCCCGCCGTCCGCGAGACGACAATTTTATCCGACCAGCCAACGGGCTGATAAGGAATTAAATTGGGCGCGGCCCCGGCGGCGCCCAGGAAAAAGAGGCTCAACAAGACCACCGATACCAATCGTCCCCAAAAGGATCGGGGCGTTTCCGGATCGGTCGGAGACACTCGCCGGGCGGCGATCATTCGATCCGGCGCGCGCCGGCCAGTTCCGCCGAAGCGTCTGCCTACCACCGAATCAGCTTCGCCAAAGGCAATCCGTCCGCAGCTCCCCCACTCTCTTTTCCGACCGGGATCGCCGAATTGGGACTATCTACAGACCTGCCGAATTGGGCGGTTTTTGTATTAATGCGAAAGCTTTCTGATGAACCTAAATTAATGGCGAATGGTGTTATATATCAATTTATAGCTTAATATAATATATTTTAGATGACCTATACTCGCAAGCAGAAAAAGGGAATTTTTACAGGATCAGATTTCCTGCTCCATCGCGTCAGAAATGACGACCTGGTTCTCGGCGGTCTTATGCCAAACGTCCGTAACTAATAAACTTTAGGTTGGCGCGCCAGCGTTTATCTGCCCGGCGAGCCAGGTGCGGATAAGGGAGGAGACCGCGGCCGGGTGGCCAAGGGCGCGCCGCGGCGGCGAGAGGATCTGCGAGCGGGCGCAACGTCGGATAGAGTCGGTTGGCGACGCCGGCTTTGAGCAGGCCGCCGAAGCGTTCGACCGGATTGAGCTCGGGGCAGCAGGGCGGCAGCGGCAACAGCCGCAGATTGGCCGGCAAGCGGATATCAGCCTCGGGCAGATGGTAGCCCAAAGTGCCAAAAGAAGCCTTGGAGCTTCTCTTTCCAAGATTGGTTGGATTTCAGAAATGATGGTAAAGGAACCACGGGCGCCTTTTCCTCTCAAATTCAGTTGGTAAGATCTACGGAATAATGAGAAATATTCCCCTTTCGCTTTTGCAGACCTCGACCGTCCCACGTGGCTACCGCGCCGAACCAGAATTTACCCCCATTTCGCAGGGAAACGGTGCCACGGTCGTAGGCTTCGCGCAAACGGGGTGACAAGCAATTTCGCCGCTCGCCCGTGGGCCACAAGTCTCCCCACGAGGGTGAAAAACCCGATAAGTTCAACCCGCCGTCGCCCCGGGCACCGCCCGGCTTGTGCACCGTTCTTGCGCTTCCCGGCCGCTTTGCTCTTAGCTCCTAAGACTTCGCGAGCGATCCGCTCCTCTCCATGCCCACCACCGTCTTTACCATTGCCAACCAAAAGGGAGGCGTCGGCAAAACCACCACCGCCGTCAATCTCGCCGCCGCGCTCGCGGAAAAGAAGATTCATACGCTGCTGATCGATCTCGATCCCCAGGCCAACGCCACCAGCGCCGTCGGCGTCGAAAAGCAGGCCGGCCGGAGTCTCTACGGACCGCTGCGCGGCGAAGGCTCGGCCCTCGAGATGATCACGCCCACCGCCTACGAACATCTCGCCCTCATCCCCAGTGAAGAGGATCTGGCGGCGGCGGAAATTGAGCTGGCGCAGATGGAGAATTACCTGATGAAGCTCCGCGGCGTGCTCGAACCGCTCCGGAAGTCCAACGGCTACCGCGCCATCATCATCGATTGCCCGCCGGCCCTCGGCATGCTGTCGATGAACAGCCTCGCCGCGGCCGATTTCCTTTTCATCACCCTCCAGTGCGAATACATGGCGCTCGAGGGCCTCGGCCAAATCCTGCGCAATGTCGAGCGGCTCAAGACGGCGAATATCAACCCCGGCCTGGAACTCGGCGGCGTGGTGATGACCATGTTCGATTCGCGGACCAATCTGGCGAAACAGGTTGTCGACGAGGTGAAACAACACCTGCCGGACAAGATTTTCCACAGCGTCATTCCCCGCACCGTCCGACTCAGCGAAGCACCCAGCTTCGGGAAGCCCATTTTTGCCTACGATCCACACGGCGTGGGAGCGACGGCCTATCGCGCGCTGGCGAAGGAAGTGATCCAGCGGTTTGGATTGCTGAACAAGTAGCGAGTAGTGGGTAGCGAGTATTTCGCGGACGGCGGACAGCCAATGAGTGCGGATGGGGAATCGCACCTGCGGTAATCCAGGTCGAATCCGCTTCTTGAACCTACTCGCCACTCGTTACTCACTACTCGCTACTCTGGTTGCTTCTGTCCGCTGCCCGCTACTCACTACCCGCTACTTTCCAGATGCTCGCTTCCCTCAACAAATACCGGCACGCGTTTCTGGTCGGGCTGCAGAGCAACATTGTCTATCGCTGGAATTTCGCCGTCCGGGGATTTTTTTCCCTTTTCCACCTCGCCGTCGTGTTCGTGCTGTGGGGCGCGGCGTTTGCCGGCAGCAAGGACATCGGCGGCTACGACCTGCGGCAGACGATGACCTACTTCGTCGTGCTGCTCGTGCTCCAATTCTTCATCGGCGCTTTCAACGAGGATTACCAAATCAGCGAGGAAATCCGGAACGGCCTCATCAACCAGTTCCTGCTGAAGCCCATCAACTATTTCACGTACCGCTTCAGCATCTTCAGCGCCGCCCGTCTTGTCTCCGGCACGCTGATCTTCCTGCCCTTGCTCGTGGCGATGCCGATTCTGAAGGACTACCTGACGTTCCCCACCGAGTGGTGGCGCCTCGCGCTCGGGTTGCCGGCGCTGCTGCTCTCGGCGCTGGTCCAATTCTCCATTGCGTATTGCTTTGGCCTGCTGTCGTTCTGGTTTCTCGAGATTCAGGGCTTTGTCATCCTGTCAATGGCGGTCGAGACCATCCTCGGCGGACAGGTCTTTCCCCTCGATCTGATGCCGGCGTCGATTTTTCGGCTCACGCAATATCTGCCCTTCTATTATCAAATGTATTTTCCCGGCGCCATCTTCACCGGCCGGCTGAATGACCCGGCGCAAATTATCCGCGGACTCGGGATCGAGTTTTGCTGGGTGCTGCTCCTCCTTGGACTCGGCCATTTCCTCTGGGTGCGAGGTCTCCGCCGCTACACCGCCGTCGGCGGCTGAACCCTGATCTCAAATTTGAATTCTCGCATCTGAAATCTCCGGCATGCTTCACTACCTGAAAATCTGGCTGGCTACCGCGCGCTACTCGATTGTGCGGACGCTGATGTTCCGCGGCGATTTTTTCGTCTGGTCGCTCGTGGAGCTTTTCTGGATGACGGTGAACATCCTGCTCATTTCGGTCATCTACCGGCACACGGCGTCGATCGCCGGCTGGAGCAAATACGAGATGATGCTGCTGGTCGGGACTTCGATGCTCATTCAGCGGCTGCTGATGGGCTTTTTCTGGAGCAGTATTTTTGAAATGGGCCGCAACGTGCGCACCGGGCACTTCGACTTCTTCCTCGCCCAGCCCGGCAACGTCATGTTCATGGCGACGACGCGAAAACTGGATCCCGATGGCCTGCTCAATTCGTTCCTCGCCGCCGGTCTCGTTATTTATTCCGCGCGCGAGCTCGGCCTGCATCCGGGATGGATGGACGTGCTTCTCTACCTATTTCTGATTCTTTGCGGGCTCGCGATCCACTACAGCGTCCTCGTGCTTTCGACCTCGGCCGTGTTCTGGCTGACGAGCGCCCAAGGCGTCGAAGGCGGCTATTTTACGCTGACGGAATTCTCGCGCATCCCGCGCGAGGCGTTCAAAGGGGTCCCCAACATTTTGTTTGTCTGGCTGCTGCCGGTAGTCGTCGTCAGCAACGCCCCGGCCCGCACGCTGCTGCCCGGTTTCGACTGGCGCTGGGTCTTGTGGTTATTCGCGCTCGCGGTCATCTGGCTGGCGCTCGCGGTCTATGTCTTTCACCGCGGCCTGCGCCGCTATGCAAGTGCGTCTTCATGACCCCAGCCCCGCCGGGCGGGGCAAATTTCCAACGTCAAAGTTCCAAACGCCAAAAACAATCAAACGTTCCAACGCATTTCACCCAGCCATCGTTCTAGAGGAAGGGGAAGTTTGAGGATTCTTTGGCTTTTGGAATTTTTCCCTACTCGTGTCTGACTTACCCCCCACTCCCCTCGACACGCTCCAGCAACGGATTGCCCATTCCTTCCGCAATCCGGCGCTGTTGTTGCAGGCCGTGACCCACCCTTCCTACCTGCCGGAGCATCCCGAAGCCGGGGAGAGCAACCAGCGGCTCGAATTCCTAGGCGATGCCGTGTTGCAAATTCTCGTCGGCGAAGCGCTGTTTCGTCAGTTTACCGACAACCCGGAGGGTCCCCTGAGCCGGCGTCGCGCCCTCCTGGTCAACGGCACGACGCTGGCCCACCTGGCGAGGGAAATCGGGCTCGACGCGTGCCTGCAACTCGGGACCAGCGAGGAATCCACGGGCGGGCGGAACCGCACGATGGCGCTCGGCGACGCCTTCGAGGCTCTCGTCGGGGCTCTCTATCTCGACAGCGACCTCGAACAGACGCGTGAGGTGGTCCTGGGCCTTTACGGTGATCTGCGGGCGCGACTCGCGCCGCTGGAGGAAACCGACAATCCGAAGGGACGCCTGCAGGAACTCGTGCAACCGCAGCACGGCAATTCGGCCCTGCGCTACGAAGTCCTGAGCATCTTCGGCGAGGACCACGCCCGCGAATACGAAGTCGCGGTCTATTTGCTCGAGCGCCTGCTGGGCACCGGACTAGGGAGTTCAAAGAAACTCGCCGAGGAAGCCGCGGCGCGGGTGGCGCTGGCGACGCTGGCCGAAATTTAGCCGGACACGGGCGGGATGAACCGCGAAGCACGCGAAGGGTCGCGAAGGTGAAAGACAGTTCCCGGTCATCGCGATGCTCACTAAATGGCGAGTTGGGCAGTGCGATAGATAGTTTCACGCGGAGCCTATCGATCCAACTCATGAATCTTGCTTCCTCCACGTTCTCCACGGCTCCGCGTGAGGCCGGTTTGGGACGACTCACTCCAAACCACGCACGACCGTGAGTTGGCGCTATTTTTAACGGGCTTGTCGGGGCGGCGTGCCGACCTACATTGATCCTTTACATGCCCGGCACCGCTTCACTCCTCCGCCATAAGCTCACCGGGGTCTGCCCGGCCGCGCGCGGCGCAGTCGTCGCGGAGTTGGGGCGCGCCCATCCGGCTCCCGTCTGGTTGGTCGTGGCGGAGGATCTAAACGCCGCCGAACATCTGGCCGAGGACATCGCGCTGTTCGCCACGGTCGCGGACCCGGCGCGCCGCCAGCAGATGCTGGTCTTTCCCGAGTCGATGCCCGACACCCGCGATATGCGCGAGGCGTTTGCCGCGTCGAGCGATCGCCTGACTGTGCTTTCGCGCCTGCGCGCGTTGCGCGGATTGAGCGCGACACCCGACCGCCTCGTGATCGTGACGACGCCCGCCGCGTTGCTTCAGCCGGTCCCGGCCCTGGAGGAATTTTCCACCCGGGAGCTGACCCTCAAGCGGGGCGAGACGAGACCGTTTCAGGGCCTGCTCGAGCAACTGCAGAAACTCGATTACGACGCGGAGGCCGTCTGCGAGGCTCCCGGCCAATACGCCGTCCGCGGCGGCATCATCGACGTTTACCCGGTCAC
>CANJNJ010000080.1 GCA_947474995.1 Opitutaceae bacterium
GTCAAACTCGGCCGGGCTGCGGACGTCGTGCATCTGCCAGAGATCAATTGTGTCGATCTTCATCCGCCGCAGCGAACCTTCGAGATGGGCCTGGGCGGTCTTGGCATCGGCGGCCATCGTCTTGGTGAAAATCAGCAGGTGTTCCCGGTACTTGGGCGTGAGGAACTTTCCGTAGCGCGTTTCACTTTCCCCACTCTGATACAGTTCCGCCGATTCAAACGTCCGGACCCCCGCCGCGATCGCCGCCTCGATAATCCGCTCAGCCTCCACCTCCGACGGCCGGCCCACGTGATGGCCGCCCACGGTGAGCATCGAAACATTCAGTCCGGTCCGACCCAGCGCGCGTTCCGGCAAACGCGGCCCCAGCTTGTCCCGCCCGGGCGTGCCCGCCGGTTCGCCGGCTCGCGTTCGCTCTGGCGCCATGGCGGCAGCCGTGAGCAACGCCAGTTTTTGCAACACCTGCCGCCGGGAGAGCATGCCACCAGTCTGGCCGAATCGACCCGGGGCTCAAGCTCTCCCTGCGCTCCCTTGACCAAACGCAACGCGCGCACAGCATGGCCGTCGGGCTTCCCGACCGCCATGCCGGCGGCGGCGCCTCTCCCTCCCCATGAACGATTCCAACTCCAACGTTGAACACGGTCGCTCCGCCATGTCGCGCCGCGACTTCATCTCCACCGCTTCGCTCGCGGCGATGACGCTGGCCCTGACCAAGGCGAAGGCCGCCACGGCCAGCGCCCAGGCGCCGCTCATCGATATCCACATGCACCAGAACGCGGGCGGTGGACCGGTGGAAGCGAGTCCGGCGGCCACCCCCAAGGCCGGCCCGGCGCGGTCGAACGATGAATTTATTCTGCACCAAAAGAACATCGCGGCCGTGACGACGGTTCTCCTCGGCTCGAACGAAAAAACCCTGGAGTGGGCCAAGCAGGAGCCCGCCCGCTGGGTTTGTTTTTGCCGCGCCCCGGTGAACACCCCCGGCGCCCGGGGAAAAATGGAAGCGTTGTTAAAGAAGGGCGCGATCGGCATCGGCGAGCTCAAGGACAACGTCGCCTGCGACTGCCCCGAGATGGTGCAGACGGCCGAACTCGCGAAGGAGTACAACGTCCCCATGATGATCCACTTCGAGGACGGCGCGTGGAACGATGGTTACAGTCGCTTTCACAAGATGGTCGAGAAATTCCCGACGGTGAATTTTATCGGCCATGCCCAGACCTTCTGGGCCAACGTCAACAAGGACTACAAGTCTGATGGGGGCCTGTATCCCAAGGGCAAGGTGACGGCCGGTGGCCTGACCGACCGCTGGTTGGCCGACTACCCAAATCTCTACTGTGATCTCTCGGCCGGCTCCGGAAACAACGGCTTGATGCGCGATCCCGAATTCGCGAAGGCCTTCGTCACCCGGCATCAGGACAAGATCATGTTCGGCTCGGACTGCTCCTGCAAAACCGGGGTCGGCCCGACCTGCATCTCGGCGACGAAGCGGGTCGCGATTGACCAGCTCCAGCTCGACGAAAAGGTGCGGACAAAAATTCTGCAAGGCAACGCGCGCAAGCTGCTCAAGTTGAAGAGCGCGTAAAACCGGACTGACGATCGCCGGCGTAGCCCGCTTCGAGAGAAGCGGGAGATAAATAGTTCGACTGGCCGGCTTTCCCTGCCCTCCCGGGCAGGGCTACGACCAGCCGCTCGAGCGCGACGTTCGATGCCAGCGCGTTAGACAGCTCCGCATTATTTCTTGGCGGGTGCGCCTTGTTTCAAGCAGTGAAACGAGTGGGATAATTTCCATAAGACCAAGTGCGTTGAGGTTTTGATGGGTTTTGCTTTGCCCGAAAATAATCCGGGGGGGGCCGCACCGGGCGGACCCTGAGAGCGGACCAACTGCGCCATCCCGGCCGGCCCCAAACCTACCCGCGCACGACGAAGCCAGGCCGGACCATTTCATGGCGCGTCGCCCGCCCCGGAACTCACTCTGCCGCGAGCGGTAATCGACGCTGGTAATTCTTCTCGCTATGGTTCGCGGTTGGAATTCCGTGACCATCGTAAGGTCACCTTGGCTCACCGCCCCCACTTATCGCCGCAGATGAAAACCTCGCTTGCCTCCGACGCGCCAACGGTCACCGGGAAGGTACGGCTGACGAGCGAAGGCTCGATCGCCGTGGTGACCCTGTCCCAACCCGGCCGGCTCAACGCGATCACGGTGGCGATGTGGGAGGAAATTACGCGCACCTTCACCGCGCTCTCCGCCGACCCGACGCTCCGCTGCGTCGTCGTGCGGGGGGCCGACGGCAACTTCGCCGCCGGCGCGGACATCACGGAATTTCCCATCGTGCGCAAGAGTGAGGCCGACGTTTACCATTTTCACCAGAAGGTGGTGGCTCCGGCCTTGCGCGCGGTCGGCGACTGCCGGCACCCGACAGTCGCACTCATCGAGGGCGTTTGCGTCGGCGGCGGCCTGGAGATCGCCTGCCAGTGCGATTTGCGGATCGCCGCGCGGTCGGCGCGAGTGGGTGCGCCGATTGGACTCCTGGGATTTCCGATGGCCCCCGACGAACTGCGCGGCCTGCTGGCGGTCGCCGGTCGCGCCGTGACGCTCGAGCTCCTCCTCGAAGGGCGGGTGCTGCCGGCGGAGGAGGCCGTCGCGAAAGGCCTGTTAACCCGGGTGATTGCTGACGAAGCCGTGGAGCGCGAGGCGTTCCAGTGCGCCGCCCGAATCGCCGCGGGTTCGCCGGAAGCGGCCAGACTCAACAAACAAACCGTGCGTCGCCTCACGCCGGAGGCGGTCCCCTACAGCGAAGCCGAGCTCCGCGCGTTTTACGCCGCGTGGACCGACACGGCAAATCACCGCGAAGGCGTTCGGGCGTTTCTCGAAAAGCGGCGGCCGGGTTTCACCGGCTAGGCCAAACCGCCAAAACTGATTGCTCGAACATCACCACCTGCTGATAATGCCGCTAAGCGCGAGCCCTCTGGCCGCGCTGCCCCAACCCCGCCCCGCCCACTTTCACCCCGCCGCGAACCCTGCTGCACCTTTTGGATGATCGCCGTTAAAAAATATTTTTGGGCCGGGTGGCTCGTGACGTCCACCCTCGCCGCCGCGCCGGTTGACTATCTCCGCGACGTGAAGCCGATCCTGACCCGGCATTGCGTGCTGTGCCATGGGGCGGAGGACCCGGAGGCGGGCTTCCGCGCCGACACCGCGCAATCCCTGCGCGAAGGCGGCGATAGCGGCATTTCGCCGGTAGCGCTTACTCCCGGCCAGGAGAGCGTCTTGATTCAGGTCGTGCGCGGGGAACACGAGGAAATCCGCCGGATGCCTTTCAAGAAACCGCCGCTGGATGACGCCCAGATTGCCATCCTGCAGGCGTGGGTCGCCGCGGGCGCACCCGCGCCGGCCGCGGAGGAGCCCGGAAAATATATCCACTGGGCTTTTGTGCCGCCCGGGCGCGTCGCCCCGCCGGCCGTCAAGCGCGCCGACTGGCCGCGGAATTCCATCGATCACTTTATTCTCGCCCGCCTCGAGCAGGAGCAAATCACGCCGTCCCCCGAGGCCAACCCGAGCGCGCTGCTCCGGCGCGTCAGCCTCGATCTGACCGGCCTGCCTCCGACGGGCGCCGAAATCGACGCCTTTCGGCAGGACCGCAGCCCCGGCGCCTATGAGCGCGCCGTCGAACGGCTGCTGGCGTCGCCGCACTTCGGCGAACGGTGGGCCCGCCCGTGGCTCGACGCAGCGCGCTACGCCGACTCCAACGGCTACAGTATCGATGCGCCGCGCCAGATTTGGAAATACCGCGATTGGGTCGTGGCCGCGCTCAACCGGGATTTGCCGTTCGATCAGTTTGTCATCGAGCAGCTCGCCGGCGACATGCTGCCCACTCCCACCATCGACCAAAAGGTCGCCACGGGCTTCAACCGCAACACCCAGCTCAACGGCGAGGGCGGTATCGACACCGAACAGTTCCGCGTGGAGTCGGTCCTGGACCGGACCAACACCTTCGGCACTGCCTTCCTCGGCCTCACCGTCGGCTGCGCCCAATGCCACGACCATAAATTTGATCCGATCAAGCAGCGGGAATACTACCAGCTCTCCGCGTTTTTCAACAACTCGGTCGACGACGGCCATGGCAAGGCGACGCCAGGTGGCTTGCTCGAATTTCCCGACGAGCGGCCGACCGCCGAAAGCCGCGAGCGCGACCTGGCCGAAATGCGCGCGGAACTCACCCGCTACCTCGATGGCCGCGGGATGGCCGTGATGAAATGGGTCCAGGCGCTCGCGGCCGAGGAACGGGCCAAGTTGAAACCCGAACTGCGCGAGACGATCGACGTCACGTGGGACCAGAAGACCTTCGCGCAAAAACGCGCCGCTTACGGAGCCTACAAGAGCGACGACCCCGAATTTCGTTCGCGCGACAAGGAACTCGCCCAACTTGAGCGCGGCGAGGCCAAGCCGCCCTCGACGCTCGTCATGGCGGAGCTGCCGGCCCCGCGGGACAGCTTCCTGTTCATCAACGGGGATTTCACGCGCCACGGCGACAAGGTCGCGCCCGCCACGCCGGCCATTCTGCCCCCGCTGAAAGCCGAGAAACCGAACCGCCTCGACCTCGCCCGCTGGGTCGTCGATCCCGCCAATCCGCTGACGGCCCGCGTCGCGATCAATCGCATCTGGCAGCAGTATTTCGGCCGCGGACTGGTCGAGACGGAAAATGACTTTGGCTCGCAGGGTTCGCTGCCCACGCATCCGGAACTGCTCGACTGGCTGGCCACCGAGTTGATCGCGCAGCACTGGAGCATGAAGGCGCTCCACCGGATGATCGTGCTGTCGGCCACCTATCGGCAGTCCTCGCTCGCCCGCCCCGATCTCGAATTATCCGACCCGACGAACAAGTTGCTCGCCCGCCAGTCGCGGCTGCGACTCGACGCCGAAATTGTCCGCGACGTCGCCCTGACCGCGAGCGGCCTGCTCGCGGGGAAACTCGGCGGCCCGCCCGTGTTTCCGCCCCAGCCGGACGGGGTGATGACCCTGGGGCAAATTCGCCGCGAGTGGCGCGCCAGCACCGGAGAGGATCGGTATCGCCGCGGGCTTTACACCCACTTGTGGCGCGCGACACCCCACCCCGCCTTCGCGGTGTTCGACGCTCCCGATGGCTACAGCGCGTGCACGCGACGCCTGCGGTCCAACACGCCGCTCCAAGCCCTCACGCTGCTCAACGACCAGCAGTTCGTGGAATTCGCCGCGGCCCTGGCCCACCGCGTGCAAAAGGAGGCGCCGGGCGAGCTTCCGGCGCAAATCGATTTTGCCTTTCGCCTGTGCCTCTCCCGCGAACCGCAGCCGACCGAGCGCCAGCGGCTCGTCGAGCTCTTTCAGCAACAATTTTCGGCCGCCAAGGGCGACGCCACCGCCCGACGCGAGGAAGCCTGGCTGACCGTGGCTCGCGTCTTCCTCAACCTCGACGAAACCATCACACGCGAATGAACCCCTATCCGCTCACCCCCGCCGAGCGCCTGAGCCAAATCACGCGTCGCCACTTCCTGAGTCGCTGCACGATGGGACTCGGTGGCATCGCGCTGGCGTCGATGGACAAGCGCGGCGCCGCCGCGGCGGCCGGTCCGCTCGCCAATCCGCTTTCGCCCAAGCCGCCGATGTTCGCGCCCCGCGCCAAGAACATCATCTACCTTTTCATGTGCGGCGGCCCGAGTCAGCTCGAGCTGTTCGACTACAAGCCGCGCCTCGTCGATCTGAACGGCCAGCCGATTCCCGAGTCGTACATTGCCGGCAAGCGCTTCGCCTTCATGGACACGAGCCACGGCACCAAGCTGCTGGGCACGCGCCGCAAGTTTGCCCAGTATGGCCAGAGCGGCGCCTGGGTGTCCGAACTGTTCCCCTACACGGCGAAAATCGTCGACGACATCACGATCGTCAATTCCTGCGCGGCGACCCTCTTCAATCACGCGCCCGCCAAGCTTTTCATGAACACCGGCTCAGGCCAGTTCGGCCGGCCGGCCATGGGTTCGTGGATCAACTACGGCCTGGGCAGCGAGTGTCAGGACCTGCCGGGCTTTGTCGTGCTGCAATCCGGTCCCCGTGGTCCCCGCGGCGGTGCCGTCAACTGGGGCTCCGGTTTCCTGCCCACCACGTATCAAGGCGTGCCGTTTCGCGGGGGCGCCGAGCCGATCCTCGATCTGGCAACGCCGACCGGAATCACAGCCGAACGACAGCGCCAGACCATCGACGCGATCCGCGACTTGAATGTGCAGCACGCCGTTGAAACCGGTGACGACGAAATCAACACGCGGATTTCCGCCTATGAGATGGCATCGCGGATGCAGACCAGCGCGCCCGAGTTGACCGACCTGACCCACGAGTCCGAAGCCACACTGAAGCTTTATGGCGTCGAACGGGAAACGCCGTCCTTCGGCCGCAACTGCCTGCTCGCACGCCGACTCGTCGAGCGCGGCGTGCGGTTTGTGCAGCTCTACCATACGAGCTGGGACAGCCACGGCGGACCCGGCGAAAATCTCCAGGGCGATTTCGAAAAGACCTGCCGCGAAGTGGACCAAGCCCAGGCGGCCCTCATCCAGGATCTGAAGGCCCGCGGGTTACTCAAGGACACGCTCGTCGTCTGGGGTGGCGAATTCGGACGCACGCCGATGGGCGAGAGCCGCGACACGACCGGCCGCAATCACCACGTCGACGCGTTCACCATGTGGTTCGCGGGTGGCGGCGTGAAAGCCGGGGCGGTCCTCGGAAAAACGGACGAGCTGGGATTCAATCCGATCGAAGATCGGTTTCATGTGCACGACATCCACGCGACGATGCTGCACCTGCTCGGCATGGATCACACCAAGCTCACCTTCCGCTTCCAAGGCCGCGATTTCCGACTCACGGATGTGCACGGCGAGGTGCTGACGAAACTGCTGGCGTGAGCGGCGGGGGCGGCCCGTGCCCCTCCAGGGGTGGGCCGGGCACTCCGTGCGCGGCCAGTTATTACGATCGACCTCACGGTCCGCTGGCCGCGCGGCGGAGCGCACGGCCCACCCTTCACGATCTTCGTACCGGGTGGGCCGGGCACTCCGTGCGCGGCCAGTTATTACGATCGACCTCACGGTCCGTCGGCCGCGCGCGGAGCGCACGGCCCACCTCGATCCGCCCTACCCCAAAATCTCCAGCATCCGCTGGAAGAACCGGTTCACGCGGCCCTGGTTGTCCTTCACCAGGTCCTTGAACTTCACGAAGTCGATCTCGGTGCCCTCGAGCCCGTTCGCGTAGTTGTCGATCAGCGCGAGGCTGTTGTAACGCAGGCCCGCCTCGGTGCAGAGATCGGCCTCGTGCGCCGCGGTCATGCCGATGACATCGCCCCAGTGTTGCACAATGCGGATCTCCGCCTTCGTCTCAAACCGCGGGCCACGCATCTGCACATAGACCTTGCCGGGGTGAATCTTGAATTCCGGTGCGAGTTCCCCGACCAGTTTGGAGATGAGGTTGTTCGCGATCAGGGGCGCGCCCCCTTTCAGCTCCTGATCAAAAAACGTCGCGGGGCCCTGCTGCAAACCCACGTAGTCCGAGCACGAGACAAAGGTGCCCGGCGGCAGATCCTTCTTTAAGGACCCCACCGAATTGAGCGAGACGACGTCTTGAAACCCGAGCGTGGCGAGTGCCTGGATGTTGGCGCGATAATTGATCGCGTGCGGCGGCAGCGGGAAAGCGTAGCCGTGGCGGTTGATCAGCGCGAAGTCTCCGCAGCTTTTATACGTGACCGGGCCGTAATTCGTCTCGACGGTCTTGACGTCCCAGGCCGAGAACAAGGTCGAGTTGACAATACTGGTCCCACTAATGAACGCGACTTTCATGCAGCGACTCACACTGTGTCCGGCGGCGATGACAACGCGAAAGAAGGCACGCCCGCTCACGGCCCTCGCTGCGCTGGCTTTGGTCGCCTTGGCCAGCGGCGGCTGCGCCACGCCGGGCCCGCTGCATGTCTACTCCCTCGCCACCGACCGCGCCGAGGTGGTGCGCGACCGCGGCGACGGTAAGAACCCGGACGTGCCAAGTTTCGTCGCTGACGATGAGCGACTCACCGGGTTCGCGTACGATCCCTACACGGACCATTTTTTTCTCCGGCTGGCCCCGGGGAATCGGATTCGCGTCGTCGATCGACCGGCCCGGGCCATCAAGCGCGAGTTTCACGGCGAACAACTGCCGGACACCGGCGGCGGGGACCTCGCGATTCGACCGCGGGACGGCCACGTGTTTTTTGCCCATCCGACGCAGCCACTGGTCTTCGAGCTGACGCGGCTCGGCAAATGGGTGCGCACGATTTCCCTCGGCGCGACCTCCCGTCCGGCCCAGGGCCTGGCCTACGACGCCGAGCGCAATCGCCTCTTCGTGCGGGCCGGCACCGCCCCGGCCCGCATCGCGATTTGCGATCCGGAAGGACACGAAACCGGCCTCATCACGCTGGACCGCGAAATTGGCACCTCGCTCGGCTATGATACCGCGACGCGCGAATTCTACGCGCCGCTCACCGGGCCCGAAGCCGGTCTCGGAGTCTTCGATGAATCCGGCCGGCTCCGGCGCACGCACCCGGCCAATGCCCCGTTCATCGACGTCGGCCCGCGTTCCTTCGTGCGGGTGTTCTAGGCCGGACTTTTTCCCACGCAACTCCGCCGCAACCAAAGGAGCAGCGAAAACATTGCCTGGCGGACCGGAAGCGATTTCTCGACCGGGTGACCGCCTCGAGATCGTTGAACGAACCACCCAGACCGTGCACAGAAGTTCAATCCGAGGCCGGGCCGAGACCGGAGAAATAGGAATGGCCGGGATCGAACTCGGCTTGTCCTCGGTTCGGTCTCCTATGCACTGGTCTGGGGCTTGGAAATCGTCGCAAGAATGAGTCATTCACCAAGACCGTAGCCTGCCGCGGCGCGGTCTGGCGGCGCGCGGAGCGCACCGCCCACCCGTACGATCAACGTGATAAAACGCTCCCCCATTTTTCCCTCGCCACCCACCCCGCTTCCCCGACCACACTTTCCCCATGCCTCTCGTCGATAAACCGCTTCCCGAACTCTACGAATACCGCGGCCGCAATCCCCGCCCCGACGACTTCGATGCCTATTGGGCGGCCGCTTTGCGCGAGCTCGACGCCACCGATCCGCGACCCGAGCTGAAGCCCAACCCCGTGCTTTCCTCGCGCCACGTCGATTGCTTCGACCTGTGGTTCACCGGCGTCGGTGGCGCCCGGATCTACTCCAAGTATATCCGGCCGAAAAATGCCCCGACCGCCGGCAAGCATCCCGCGGTGCTCCAGTTTCACGGTTACTCCGGCCACTCGGGCGACTGGCTCGACAAGTTTGGCTGGCCCGCCGAGGGATTTTGCTACGCCGCCATGGACTGCCGCGGCCAGGGCGGACGCTCGGAGGACAACGCGCAAATCAAGGGCCCCACGCTGCGCGGTCATATCGTCCGCGGACTGGAGGACCCGGATCCCCGCAAGCTCGCCTTTCGCCAAATCTATTTGGACACCGTCCAGCTCGCGCGCGTCGTGATGAATTTCCCGGAGGTCGACGCCGGCCGGGTCGGCTGCTTTGGCGGTTCGCAGGGCGGCGCGTTGACCCTGGCGTGTGCGGCGCTGGAGCCGCGGATCCGCCGGGCCGCCCCCGTCTATCCCTTCCTGTGCGATTACCAGCGGGTCTGGGAAATGGACCTGGCGAAGGAGGTCTACGAGGAGATCCGACTCTTCTTCCGCATGTTTGATCCCCGGCACGAGCGCGTGAAGGATATCTTCACGCGGCTCGGCTACATCGATTGCCAGCATCTTGCTCCCCGCATCAAGTCGGAGGTGCTGATGTTCACGGGCCTCATGGACCCGGTTTGTCCACCGAGCGCCCAATTCGCCGCGTACAATAAAATCACCGCGAAAAAGGATCTCGTCCTCTACCCCGATTTCGCCCACGAGCCGCTGCCGGGCCAAATCGATCGCACGTTCAACTTCATGCGCGGCCTGTAGCGCGGATTTTTCCCAACGCGGCGCCGCCGCAACCGAGGGAAAGAGCCAAACCGGGAGGAACCGCTGATGAGTTTCACCAATCGGTGAAACTTTAAAAATCCCCTCCGGCTGATGTGACGGCTGCTGCCCGGAGGGCACCCGCAACCGTCACCCCCTGCGCTTCGCTCCGGGGCCGCACCGAGGCGGTGCGACCATCTCCGCGCTGACGCGCTCCGTCGCCTCCGGAATCAGATCCGGGGTCTGCTAATCGCAGACCGGGACTCCAACCCCGCCTGCGATAAGCAGGCCCCAAAGCTGCCAGCGGAGACGATGAGTCGCAGCTCACTACCAAGGATTCATCCATTGATGAATCCCATCAGCGGTTCAACGGTTTGTGCCCGGGCTGGAATCGTCGCCAAGGTGAACGATCCGAACTGATATTTTCACCCTCTGCTCTGGTGCGCAGCCACGGCGTGTTCGAGAACCTTGACCGCGGTCTCAGCCGCCTGGAGCGTCCGGACTAAAACCAACCAGAGGGTGAAAATGCGGGCTATCCAACCCAGGATATTTTCTGCATTCGCTTCGCCAGTTCCACATCCTGGGCGGTAACGCGACCGCCCGCGTCGTGGGTGTTTAGTCGGACGGACACCCGGTTGTAGACGTTGGTCCACTCTGGATGATGATTCAATTCCTCGGCCTCGAATCCCACCTGCAGCATGAAACTGAGCGCTTCGCGAAACGATCCGAACTGAAAGTTCTTCACCAGCGCGTTCCGCCGAAACGTCCACCCCGGCAGCGAGCGGCACGCGGCCGCAATTTTCCCGGTCGTCAAGGGTTTGCTCATCACCCCTCGCTGCCCCAATGCCCCACCCGCGTCAAATCCGGCCCGCGGCGAGCCTGTTGGTAGTTCCGCCTTCAGGCGGAATCCGACCCGGCCAAACCTTCCGCCTGAAGGCGGAACTACGAGCAGGGCCCGGTTCCACCGGGACCGATATTCGGGCAAAAGCTGATTTGCACCCAACCGCCATCGCGACTACGAAGGCGGCTTGTCAATGGGGGCCCTGCCGCCCTAACTCAGACTGCACGCATGTCCGCTCAAGTGCCCAATCTCCCGCAACACGTCGCCATCATCATGGATGGCAACGGTCGCTGGGCGAAAAATCGGGGACTGCCCCGGATCGAGGGCCACCGCCGCGGCGTGGAAACGGTCCGCACGACGACGTACGCGGCCCGCGATCTCGGCGTCCGGATGCTGACGCTTTACGCCTTCTCGATCGAAAATTGGAAACGCCCGCAGGAGGAGGTCGGAGCCTTGATGAGTCTGCTTGAGTATTACCTGAAAAAGGAACTCCAGACCTTCGTGCGCGACCACGTCCGGCTGCGGACTATCGGACGGACAGAGGAATTGCCCGCTGGGGTGCAGGAAGTCCTTCGTTCGACGATTGAGGCCACCAAGCACTTTACGGATTACACGCTGGTGCTCGCCTTGAACTACGGGTCTAGAACCGAAGTGGTGGACGCGGCGCGGGCCTACGCGGCGGCCGTTGCCGCGGGCAAGGAAAAGCTCAACGACGGCTCGTGGGCGACCTTCAGCCGCTATCTGCAAACCGCGGACATGCCGGACCCCGACCTCGTGATCCGCACGTCCGGCGAAACCCGCATCAGTAATTTTCTCCTCCTGCAGGCGGCGTATGCGGAATTTGTTTTCGCGCCCGTCCTCTGGCCCGATTTTACCAAAGCCGATCTCGCCGCGGCCATCGCAGAGTACAACCGCCGGGAACGTCGTTTCGGTTTGACCAGCGAACAATTGCTCAGCCCGGCTAAGGCCGCCGCGAAATGATCGCCCGGTTGCGCGGGCGCAAAGGAACGAAACCGGCGCCGGTCAGGCGCCGCTAAGCGATATGGGAAAACGGATCTTCAGCACCTTTCTGCTCTGGACTATCGTCGGAGCAGCCCTGTGGTCGCAACGCACGAGCGGGGCGCTCCTGCTCATCGCCGTCATCTCGGTGATGACGCTGCGCGAGTTCTACCGGATCATGGAGGCCGCAGGCTACTCGCCCTTCCACAAGCTCGGCATATTTTTCGGCGGGCTCATCACCCTCGCCCCGTGGCTCGAGGTGCAGTTCCAGCTCCCCGCCCACCTGCTGCTTCCCCTGACCACGGCCGTCTTCGCGGTCCGCTTGCTCGGTGAGCGCACGCCCGAAAACCGGGTGGAGTCGCTTTGCTCCACCCTCTTCGGCTTGGTCTACGTTTCCCTGATGCTGCAGTACTTGGTGCGGATCGCGACCCCCCTTTCGGTCGACGGCACCACGCCCAGCGGCCGGCTGCTCCTCTGCCTGTGGCTGGTCGCGGTCGCGAAGTTCTGCGACGTCGGCGCGCTCCTGACCGGACTCGCGATTGGCCGACACAAGATGTCGCCGGTTATCAGTCCGAAGAAAACCTGGGAAGGCGCCGTGGGTGGCGTGATCATTTCCATGGCCGTCGGCGCGCTGATCGCGTGGCTGGGCCGGCGCGATCTGCCTCCGCACATGACGCCGCTCGTGGCGGCGCTCATGGCCATCCCGATTGCCGCGCTCGGCATCGTGGCCGACTTGGTTGAGTCGGTGCTCAAGCGCCGGGCCAACCTCAAGGACTCCGGCTCGGCGCTGCCCGGCCTCGGCGGTTTCTTCGACATGAGCGACAGTCTGATCCTGGCGGCTCCGGTGGGCTATTTTCTGTTTCGCCTGCCGTGAACCCGATCCGGTCCCGCTTCTCCCGCAGCGGGCTACCGGAGGACGATTATCTGAGGTAGCCCGCCTCGAGAGAGGCGGGACCAGCAACGCGAGATCGTGCCCCGGCCAATCGATTTTCTGTCAAACCTCCGGCCAACCAGACGGCCACCGTAGCACTTGCTTCGTGCCGGTGAATCGTTAGGTTTCCGCTGTTCGAAGATTTCCGCATCGAGTCAATCGACCGTTGGAGAAAGCGAGCGCAGTCAGTGGCCAGCTTGGTAAACGACCGGGGCTAGGTCAGGACGATGGCCGTAAGCTTCAGACGAATCAGTGGTAGCCCAGTGCTTCCTTGAGAGTCGGACAACGTGCCGCCCGCGCGGATTTCGCGAGAAGTTCGCCGCGGCGATGCGAGTGACAGACGCCAGGAGTTAATTCCTCAACCATTAACCCAGGGTGCCCGCGCACCGAAGCCAGGAGATTCATTCCCATGAAACTTTCGCGACTTCTTGCCAACCGCCAAACCCTCAATCGCCAGGCTTACCTGGCCAATCTCGCGTTTTGCTACTTCGCGCTGAAGCGAATCGCCACGCGCGTGGCCGCCGCCCGCCTGCACGGCCTCGTCCGGCTGCAAACAGCCGCTCCCGCCGAGGAACACTCCTGGCCCACTCTGACGGCCCTCGAGGGCAACCAGTCGGTCATCGAGGAACATTTCAGCGACGAGGACATCCTGCACCTCGCCGACGCGATTGCGTTCGCGCGCGAAGGGGACTTCACCGAGCTCGAATTCGAACTCAGTGACCTCGAGTGCAACTATGTCGTCCCGCTGCAGCGCACGCTGGCCGCGGCCGGCATCAACCTGGATCTCGACGGGCAACTCACGAAGGAGTGATCGGGGTGAGCGGCGGGGAACAGCGGCAGGCGCGCCCCCGCGTTTGCCACGTCCGCAAACCCCCGCCGAGGCTCACCAGCCAGTAAACCGGATCGACCAGATAGTCCCAGAGGTTGAGCGATTCGAGCGCGCCCAAGGCCCAGGCGATCATCGCGACCAGCAACAGGGCTCCGAAGCGGTTGCCCCGGGCAAACGAGACCACGGCCAACAAGGCCGTGACTCCGACCGCCGTCGCTCCCTCCCAGCCCCCACCGTAGAGATCAATCGCGACGGGGCTCAACGTCTGGACGGCCAGTGCGGTTCCGGCCACCGCGCCAAATAACCAAGTGGCCCGCCGGTCCGACGGCGCGAACCAGGCGGATCCACCCAAACGGGGCCAAAGGGCGAGGCATATCAGGCCAACGAACGGCACGCTGGGATTCGGCCAGATGCTCAGGCCCCACCGCCAGACCGGCAGACCTCCCAAGGGCAGAAGCGAAAGGACGAGCACACCCGCGCCGAGGCCAAAAACAGTGGAACGGGAGCACGCCCGGCCCTGGAGGCGCGCGAGCACCGACACGAACACCAGCCAAAGGGTGACGACGAAGCCGAAGACGTAGTAAACGGCACCGAATGAGTTCGTCATGGCGAAGCGGATTGCCCCTCCCGCATCTGCTGGTCGAGCCAGGCGAGGTTGAATTCGACGTGTTTGATTCGCTGGCGCTTCCACGTGTAGGTCAGGTGAATTCGGCCGCGGGCATCCTCGACGAGACACGGGTAGGAAAATTCCTGCTTCGCCTCGTCTTCGACGACCGGTCCCGGGCGCCAGGTTCGACCCGCGTCGGACGACACCGCCAGCCGCAGGTTTTCGCGGCCGCGAGTGGAGTCATTGTAGACGAGCACGAGTCGCCCATCGCTCACGCGAATCGCATCGACCGCCGCATCCGGATTCGGCAAGTCCCCTGACACCGCCGGCGACCACGTCCAGCCGCGGTCATCGGAAAAAGCCGACTGCATGCGTCCGGCGCTCCCGTGATCGCGCAGGACCATCAGGACCCGTCCGTTCTCCAGCGGCACCAGCGAGGGTTGGATCAAATGCTGACTCCCTGGCAGGCTGCGCACGAGATACTGCGACAGGTCCCCGTCCGCGGCGGGCGTTAACCACAACAGCTGGGGAAACGTCCGCGCCATTTCGTGGTAAATCGGAAGACCGATGCGGCCATCGCTGGCGCGAATCGGCTGGTTGCGCACCAGCGAACTGAGGTTGAATAATGGATTGATGCCCAAGCGCCGGCTCGGGCCCCAAGTCTGGCCGGCGTCGCGCGAGACTTTGTAATTGAGCGCGCTGCCCGACCACCCGCCGAAGGTCACCGTGACATACACCATGCCGACGTTTCCCTGGCCGTCCGGAAAAATCACCGCGTTGCCCACCTTGCGAATCGACCGGCCAAGCTCCCGTTGCGCACTCTCCCGATCCACGACCCGGACGGGAGCGGACCAAGCCGCGCTGCCCGCGACGAGGCGCGAGGTAAACAACGCGACGTCGGCGGCGCCTTCGCGCGTACCGCCAAACCAAACCGCGAGCAAATCGCCGCCCGGCAGCAAACAAACCGAACAGCTATGTGCGGACTCGGTGTGTCCGACCGGGGTAATCCAGGAGGACGAAAAAGCCGGCGACCGGTCGGGAGCCCTGGAGGGCGCCGCCGTCATTCCGACTCCGCTCAGGCTGGCCGGAGCATTTCGCCCCGCACTCGAACCACGATAGGCGACGGCGGCGGCAACCAGAACGGTAACGGCAATGAAGATGATCCGATGGCGCAGCGACAGCCGACCGCACTGCGCGACGGAGGATCTGGCAGCGGCTGCTTGCGGCGGGGTCATCGGGTTATTCGCGAGCGGGTGCTCCCACGCAACGCCGGTCAAAGACCAGCGCTACTCGCGGCTTTCTTATTGTTGAAGAGCATGAACCTGGCGGTCTGGTAGAACGCCTCCGCCAGCGCGTGATAATCCTCGGCGGGCGCCGGCAACTTGGCCGGGGGCGCGGCGCCAAACTCGGCCCAGACCACTTCCGGCCGGCTGCCATCGTTACCGTGCCGGGCAAAATACGGCAGCTTCACGGCGCCGATCCATTTGTTGTGCTGCTCGACGATGAACGCGACGTTGTTGCGCCCGCCGTCGATTTCCAGCTGCTTCCGCAGATCGCGCCCCATCGTGGTGTTGCGGTAGGTCAGGTTCACGATGCCGGCCACCGTGGGCAGGATGTCGACTTGCGACGCGATGGCGTGCACGCGCTGCGGCGGCAGGAATTTCGGCCCGTAGAAGAGCAGCGGCACATGGAACGAAGTCAGATCGTTTTCCGTCCAGGCCGACGGAAACATCGTGCCGGCGTTGCCGCCGATGCCGTGATCCCCCACGAAAACGAACAGCGTGTTTTCGAAATACGGCGACTGCCGCGCCGCCTCGATGAATTTCTGGAAGGAAAAGTCCGTGTAACGAAACGCATTGAACTCATCGAGCGATTCGAACCCACCGCGCTTCAGGGCCTCGGCCGAGGCCTCCGCTTTCTTGAACGCCCCAAGATCCTCCTTCGGTATGGTGTACGGCCGATGATTGTCGGCCGTCTGGATCACGGCGAAAAACGGCTTCGTCTGCGTCCGCAGCACTTTGTTCGCCTCGAGAAACACATTCTTGTCACTGATGCCCCAGACATCGATGCGCGGCGCCTGGTAGCTGTCCTCCTCGTAGAGGTGCAGGCCCGCGATGTTGTTCGTCAAGAGCCCGCGGATGTTCGCCCAGCTCGAGCTGCCGCCGATGAAGTAGAATTTTTCGTAGCCGGCGAAATCGTTGATGATCGTGTGCTGGTCGACGATGGCCGGATTGCGGCTGGCCGTCTCCACCGGCTCGACATCCGGAATGCCCGTGAGCGTCGCCCAGACGCCGCGCGCCGTGCCGATGTGGGGCGTGAAGCAGTTGTCGAAAAAGAGCCCCTGCTGGCAGAGCGAGTTGAAGAACGGCGTCGTATCGAGGGGGTTGCCCCACATCGAGCTCTTGTAGGCGCTGAAGGACTCGCAAATCACGACGACCACGTTCGGCCTTGGATTCAGACTGGCGCCCGTCGGCCGCACCTCGCGGGCAAAGGAAAGCTTCCCGGCGTCGGGCGCGGTCACGCCCAGGTAGGCGCTCATCTGTGGGTAGACTTTTCGGACGGCTGCCGCGTCGAAGCTGGAGGCGCGAAAATCGAGGGAACTGAGAAACGACTGCACCGGATTCAGCGCGAGATTGGCGAGCGCGTCGTTGCGCAGGTTGAAGGCATCGCTCCAGCGCAGCGGATATTGTCCGACCCGGCCCCAGATGCCGAGCAGACAGGCGACAGAGGCGGCGACGAACCAAGCCACGCGCACGCGCTTCCGCGGTGAGGTGGGGGCCGTCGCGACGCGCCGATGCAGGAACCTGATTGCGGCCAGGCAGGCCACGAGTCCCACCACCAAGCCCAACATAATCCGGACAACCGGATACGACTGCCACACCATCCCGGCGGAGATTTTCGCGTCTTGCAGGAAACCCAGGACCGACGCGTTCAACCGCTGGTTCAGATAGCGGTAATGCAGAAAGTCGCTGACATAGAAAACGAGTAGAAACGCGCTGAACCCACCGAGGAGCACGCACCAAAATCGCCGGCCAAAAGGAGCCGCAAAGGCATCGAGAAACGAAAAACTCCCCAGCACCAGGAGCGGCAGCATCGCGCCGGCGACCACCCGCACGTCAAAGCGCAACCCCAGCCAGAAGGCGGGCTCGGCCTCGGCGAACGGCACGAGCTCGCGACTGAAGGCGAGGTACGCGCCGAGCCGCAGCAGCGTCATGATCCCCAGAAAGAAAAGCCCGAGCGAGACGATCCACCGAATCAAACGAGGTGCCTGCAGCATGTAGTTTTTGGGATCTTCACCGACCACGGGAAGAGTTTTTACCTATGGTCAGTGCCAAAAGAACCGCAAGGTTCATCGAACGAAGATTCGTTTTTTCCGGCACGGCCGGAGGGCGAGCGGGGCATCTCGGACCGTCGGTCCCCCCTCTCTCCAGACTGGATGAAAAGTCTGTCATCCTGAGACACTTCACGAAGGGCGCCGAAAGGTGGACCGTGCGCTCCGCGCGCGGTCAGCGTTGGGCTCGATCTCACGTTCGATGGCCGCGCACGGAGTGCACGGCCCACCCGGTACGCCTTCGGTGGGCTTTTGCACGACGTATCCCGAGGCGGGCTACTTCCGACCAGCACTATTTCGTGGCCCGCTTCGGGAGAGGCGGGACGTGATCGGATCTCCCGATCCTACCGGCCAACCCACTCCTTCATTCGCCGCCAAAAAAAACTCCCGCATTGCCCGTTCGGACCAATCGCCGATAACTCCCCGCATGCCCCCCACCCGCCTGCTGCGTTGGCTTTTTCTCGGCGCGCTCACCGTCCTGGCGACCCGCGCGGCCCAAACCACGCGGCCCAACATCATCTTTGTACTCTCCGACGATCAGGGCTACGGGGACATCTCCGCCCACGGCAACCCGGTCCTCCAGACCCCGCACCTCGACCAACTGCACGACGAGAGTGTACGCTTCACGGATTTTCACGTCAGTCCCACCTGTTCGCCGACCCGCAGCACCCTGTTCACGGGCCGGCATGAATTCAAAAACGGCGTCACCCATACCATCTTCGAACGGGAACGGCTCACCCTCCAGGCGACCACGCTCGCGCAGGTGCTCCAGCAGGCCGGTTACAAGACGGGCATCTTCGGCAAGTGGCATCTCGGCGACGAGCCGGAGTACCAACCGAATCGCCGCGGCTTCGACGAGGTGTTCATCCATGGCGGCGGTGGCATCGGCCAGATCTATCCGGGCTCCTGCGGCGACGCGCCCGGCAACATGTATTTCGATCCCGCGATCCGTCACAACGGCACCTTCGAAAAGACCAAGGGTTACTGCACCGACGTGTTCTTTGCCCAGGCGCTGAAATGGATCGACGCCACCCGCGGCCGGCAGCCGTTCTTCGCCTACGTCGCGCTCAATGCCCCGCACACGCCGCTCCAAGTTCGGCCCGAGGACGAGGCCCGCTACACGGGCAAGGTGCCCGACGCCAATACCGCGAAATACTTCGGCATGGTCGCCAACCTCGACGACAACGTCGGCCGCCTCCTGGAACAACTGCGCGCCTGGGGCATGGAGCGCGACACGCTCGTCATTTTCATGAACGACAACGGCGGCACCGGCGGCGTGAAGGTGTTCAACGCCGGGATGCGGGGACCGAAGGCCACTCCTTGGCTCGGCGGCACGCGCGCCGCCGCCTTCTGGCGCTGGCCGGCGCGCTTCCAGCCGGCGGACGTGACCGCGCTCGCGTCGGGCATTGATTTTTTTCCCACCATTGCGGAACTCGCCGGCGTCAAGCTCACCGGGACGACCGCCGCGCAAGTCGAGGGCCGCAGCCTCGCGTCGCTGCTCGCCAACCCCGCGGCCGCGTGGCCGGAACGCACGCTTTTCACCCACGTCGGCCGCTGGCCGCGTTTCTCGGAGCCAAATACCGCCAAGTTCACGGACTGCGCGGTCCGCACGCCTCGCTGGCACCTCGTCTCGATCCAGGGTGGTGCTCAGCCCGCGTGGGAGTTGTACGATGTCGCCGCCGATCCCGGGGAAAAAATCGACGTGGCGGCCGGCCATGCCGACGTCGTCGCCCGCCTGCGCTCGGAATACGACACGTGGTGGAAGTCCGCCCGACCCCTGATGGTGAACGAGCAGGCCATCGGCCCCCGGCTCAACCCGTTCAAGGAAGACTATTGGAAGCAATTCGGCGGCGGCCCGACCGAGGAGGAACTCTACATCATGGAACCTCAGCACCGGGAAATTCCCACCGCCAAGGGCGGCAAGGCGTCGGGCGGAAAAAAGCGCGCGGAGTCACGCTGACGGGGGGACTGGCTTCGCCGCAGAAACGGAGGGCGGACGGCGCACGTCTGCCACTCATCTGTTTTCAGGCGAAAGCCTCGACGGAAATGAATGAAGGTCATCAGGAAAAGCCCGGGCGAAAACCGCGCTTCAATTACCGCCGGGGGCGCATCTCAGTTTCCTGCAGCGTCCTCCGAGTGCTCTGTTCGTAGTCCCGCCTTTAGGCGGAATCCGAGCGGCTCAATCCTTCCGCCTGAAGGCGGAACTACGAACAACATGGCGCCGCAAGAAAGTGAGATGCACCCACCGCCGGCGAGACGATGCTTGCCGCTTGACTATCGCCCAGCTGATATATCAGGTGGCGATTTCCATCGCACGGGGACGACCGCCAACTCTTCGGACAAAGATCCCGGGCAACACCGGCCGCCACTAATCCCGTCCGTCGCCGCCCAAGCCTCACCTGATGCCCAACACCCTGTTCCAGTCACGACGCTCCGCGGACTCTCCGGTTTCGCTGTCGGAGCAAGCCTATGAAAAATTAATGGAGCGACTGCTTTCGAACAAGCTGTCGCCGGGAATGCTGGTGAATCGACGAGAACTCGCCCTTGACCTGGAAATGAGTGTCGCGCCGGTGTTGGAAGCGATCGTCCAACTGGAGGCGGAAGGATTCCTGCAGTCCGTGCCGCGCAAAGGCACTTTGGTCCGTGGGGTTGATTTCAAACTGTTTCGCGGGCAACTGCTCATGCGGGAAGCGCTGGAGTGTGAGGCGGCCAGATACTACTGCGGCGAACCGATTACCAAGGCCAGTCACCTCAGGAAACTGGCACTGGACGCTGATGCCGGCGAACTGAAGTCCTTCGTTGAGCTATGGAAGGCCGAGTCGGCCTTTCATCTGGCCGTGATGGAGCTGACCAATTGCGAGGTCTTGGTGGAGGCGTACAAGAAGGTGATGCAGCGAAAGCTCTTTGCCTCCGTCAACCTGATGCTGGGCGGCGAGGCCTTCACAGGGGGTAACCACGTCACCTTGATTCGGGAGCTGCGGAATCCGGATCCGGATCGCGCCGAAAAACTCATTCGCGCCCACTTGCGGTTCAACAAAGACAGGTTGTTTTCTGCTCCGTTTATTTGAGTCGCCATCCCACCCGGAAATTTTTCATCCGGTCAAAACCGATTGGGCCTCCTACTTTACGCTTGGCAGCACTCTGAAATATCACCTGAAATGTAACGTTGGATTAGTTTTTACCCCATGTCTTCCCAACCCCTGTTTTTGTTCGGGCCCGGTTTACCCATGCCCGCTTCCTGTGCCACCCGATCGCGGTTCGCGAATTTCGACCCGCGCCTCATCACGACGGCCCGCCTCAGTTTGCTCCGCGCCGGCCTGCTGCTCGGCCTCCTGTGCGGTGAAGGTGCGGTCGCAAGCGGCGCGCCCCGGCCCAACCAAGAGAAGCGGCGCCTGATTCTCTGTAACGATGGCGGAACGCTGGCGGCGCCCAACCTCGAGGCGCCGATCGGCGTGGCTGGGCTCATCCGCAGCACGATTGATCCGCTGCGCGACACGACCGTGGATACCTTGTACTGGCAGATCGGCACCGATCCCTATTTTGGTACGGCCACCAGCCGTTTGTCCGACTGGTATTCGCACCGCACCAAGGTCGGCAGCAAGTGGGGCGAGGGCCGATCAGTCTTCAAGACGGCGGGCGAATGGCGCGTGGCCGAAAACGAACGCCAGTTGGAACAACAGGGGACGGATTCGGCCGAAGTGGTGATTACGGAAGGACACAAGGCCGGTCTCGATGTCTTCCTCTCGTTGCGGATCAACGACGGTCACGATGCCCGCCTGCCGGACGGCTTGGCCGATGCCAACATGGCACCGCAGCGGCATGCCCACCCTGAGTGGTTATTGGGCGACGATGCCATCCAGCCGCCCAATGTTACAGGACGGCTGGCCACCCACATGCGGTTTACCTATGATTTCTCGCTCCCACAGGTTCGCCAATACATTCTGGCGCTCGTCCAAGAGGCCATCGCCAACTACGATCTCGACGGATTCGACCTCGATTTCTGCCGGCAGCCATCGCTGTTTAAAAAGGGCCAGGCGGAGAGCGGCGGACGGTTGGTGACTGAGTTGCTCCGCGACATCCGACGAGCCCTTGACGCCAAGGGCCAGGCAGCAGGCCGGAGGCTTTACTTGTCGATGCGCGTCCCTCCCGACCTCGCGGCCAACAAGAGCGTCGGCATCAATGTTGACACGTGGATCAAGGAACGCATCGCCGACATTGTCGTGGTGGGCGATCCCGGCGGCTGGCATTATCGTCTGCCGATCGAGGATTACCTGGCGCTGGCCAAGGGCACGGAGTGCAAGATCATTGCCCAAAATCTCTGCGCTTTCCGCGAAGATCGCGGCCGCTCGGCCAGCGTACTTTTTGGCGAGCGCTCCGGACCCGCTTCGGCCGCCGGCGTGACGTCGGGTACGACCGCCTACTACACCACCGAGCAGTTTCGCGCGGTCGCCGCCCGCCACTGGCAGGCAGGTGCGGACGGCCAGTACATCTGGAACCAGCACTTCCTGCAATTTTCGGCCGACGACAACTTTGACCGGCAACATTGGAAGGAAATCGGCGATCCCCAGATTCTCGCCCACCTCAACAAACACTATCTCGTGGGGCCCACCGGCAAGGGAGGCTCCCTGCCGATCGTGCTGGCCGCAGCAGGGGCGAAGGCCACGGTCAATGTCGAGGTCGCCGACGATGTCGGCCGCGCCCGCCGGGAAGGCTACGCGGCGAAAGCCACGTTGCGCTTTGAAGTGGAACAACTGACCTCGCTGGATCAAATCGAACTCAGCCTCAATGGGGTTCGCCTCGATCCCGCGAACGCCCGAGTCCGCCTCAATTACAACGACAGTTGGATGGACCTGGATGTGACGAGCACGATCAAAAAAGGCGCCAATGAATTTGTCGTACAGGTTAACGGGCGAAACCCCCACGTCGGCGCGCCCCTTACTCTGCTGAGCGTCGAGGCGTTGGTTACCTACAAGTGACCGGAGCATGTCCGTCGCGGTTTGTCCATGGCCATGCCGATGAGAACCGCTGCCCGCAATACATTCTGCCCTGCCCCGCCAACTTGGCGTCTTGCTCCCTCGCACGGCCCGACCACGCAACCACCTTGACTCAGGTTTCAATCCTATTGAACCGGTCTGAATAAACCCCTCCCAACCATGAAGCCCATTACGTTATTCGCCAGCATTGCCGGCCTGATGACCGGTACCTCCGGCCCGTTGTTCGCCCAAGTGACAGCTCCCGCAGCCAGTGACCCAAAGCAAGAAACCATCCAGATGGATGCCTTCACCGTCGCCGGTGAAACCGCCTCCGGTTACGGGGCCACGATGTCGAATTCGGCCACGCGAATGAACACCGCACTCATGGGGGTGCCGCAGACCATCAATGTGATTACCGACAAATTCCTGGCGGACACCTTCGCGATGGATAGCCAGGACGCCGTGCGCTACATTCCCAATGTGGCGCGGCGCACCGCCAACCATCAGCCGGGACAGTATATCATGCGAGGATTCGTCACGGGCGCAGTGTTCTTTGACGGCTTTCGGGTGACCGAATCGAATCGCGACATGGCCAATATCTCGCGGGTCGAGGTTATCAAGGGCCCCGCGTCAGCCAGCGTGGGCCGCGGTGAGGTCGGAGGTGTCATCAGCTTCATCACCAAACATCCGTTATCCACTCCTCAGGCGGAGGTCGACCTGACCGTCGGAAGTGAAAATTTGATCCGGGCCGTCGGGGACGTCACGGGTCCGCTCGATGCCGGGAAGAAAGTGAACTACCGACTGATCGGCGTTTATCACGACGCCGACGACATCAAGCCCTTTGCCCATACCCATAAGCGGGCGCTTTTCCCCTCGGTCGAATGGAAGATTTCTGATCGGACGGTCCTCAATGTTTCGTGGGAAAGCCTTCATATCTCGGCCCCGATGAATAGCGGTCGCTCCTATATCACGAGCAAGCTGCCGGGAAATTCCCCGGGCCTGCCGGACATGGCGACCCGTCGTGACTTTCAAAAGGCTGAGCCGTGGGACAAGCGAAACGACGATGTGAACAGCGGCATCGCGTCCCTAGTACATGCATTTAACGGGGTCTTTTCGACCCACCAGTCAATCCAACTGCAGAACACCCGCGTGAATTATAACTGGGCGTTGGGCGGCGTTCGGGATACCATCGATCCTGTCACGAAGGATATTCTGATCGCTCGTACGGCGCGGCAGCGATCAGAGGAGAACCAGTCTTTCCGTCACCAAGGGGATTTTCTCGCCCAGTACGACGCGCTCGGCGGGAAACACCAGACGCTGCTGGGTACGGAACTGGAGTATTTGAAAATAGACGGATTTCAGCAGGAGGGTGCGCTGGCGCCTATAAATTATACGCATCCGGTGTATGGCGCGCAGCCCACCAACCTTGCCACCACTGCCAACGGCACGACGATGGTGACGAACCGAAGCCTGGGGTTGATTGGCCAGCAGCAGTCCGGCTTCCTCGGAAACAAGCTGAATTTTATTGCCGGCATGCGGGTCGACTATCGCAAGAGCCTGACCGATTATCTGGCGGATGCGCGGCCGAACCTCGAGATTCCGGTCGGAAAGCCGACGATTTCGCCCCGGTACGGCGTGACCGTGATGCCGGTTCGTGGACTTTCGATCTATGCAGTAAAAAGCAACGACGATCAGCCCGAGACGATCAGCCCCCGTTACA
>CANJNJ010000081.1 GCA_947474995.1 Opitutaceae bacterium
CGTGCTCCGTTGCGCTGCCGTAATACATCAGCGGACAGAACAGCATGTCTTCCAGCAGGCGGTCCGAAATATGCCGGCGCACGACCTCGCGGGCGGAAACGGGCTGCAGGTCGAGCGCCACATCGTCGTAGCTCCGAATCACGGCGACGAGGGCGCGGAAGCCGTCGGCTTGCGTCGGAAATTTTTCCGCCACTTCGCTTTCGAGCACGGCGAAATCGTTGGTAAAACGCAGGGAAATCTCGCCTTTGGGCCCAAAGGCGACGCGCGACTGTTTTTGCTCACAAAGGGCAAATTCGTCTCGCTCGATCCGGAGCTGCCGCAGCAACTTGGTGAGCGGGGTGCCCTTCACGCCCGCCCGCACGAAGTTCGTCATCGCGTGCAACCCGACGTCGAATTTCCGGCCGGCGATACTGTAGAAACTGTTGAGTCCGCCGACGGCGTTGTGGCGCTCGAAGATGCAGACCTTCTTGCCGAAATGCGCGAGGCGGATGCCGGCGGCGAGCCCGGACATGCCGGCCCCGATGATGGCGACGTCGTAGTGCGAGCGGGTGTTCAAGCGAGAAGGCGCAATTGAGACGTCGGAAAATCGCGAGAACAAGCTCGCAACGACTGGCGCACGCGTTGACCGCACAGCAAAAAGCCGGGCCCAAGCCCGGCTCTGCAGGTTCGCGGGAGAGACCGCACTCAGCTCTTCGCCGCGAGGGCGTTGAACTTCGGGGTCAGATACTCCGCCGCACTGTCAAGACTCGCCAACTGCTGATAATCAGCCTCGGGCACCTCGATGCCATGCCGCTTGCGCAGCTCCATGACGATATCGAGAAAGTCCATGCTATCGAGCTGGAGTTGGTCGCGAAGGCGGACGTCGGGCTTGACGTTGCTCAAGTCCTCATCGGGCGCGATGTCCGCAATGATATCGAGCACTACCTTCCTACATTCGTCTTTGGTCATTAGGCGCCGAATTAGGGGACAAAGCGTTTAACAATCAACGTGGAATTTATTCCCAACATCCCAAATGAGTTATTTAGGAAAGTGTCTACTTTGGCTACTTTGCGCGGCTGATTGAGCACCAGCCCAGGCAGGGCACACTGGGGATCGAGATTATCGACGTTTATCGTCGGATGAACGGTGAGATCCGTGAACGTCGGCAGGTTGCCCGCCAACTCGAGGGCCCCCGCCGCACCCATCGCGTGGCCAATGAAGCTCTTGGTGTTGTTGATGTAAGTGTCGGGACACCCCACCCCAAAGACCGCCCGAATGGCCTCACATTCCTGAATATCCCCTAACGGCGTGGCCGTGGCGTGGGTGTTGACCAAATGAATCTCCTGCGGCGTCAGCCCGGCCCGGGCAATCGAGGCCCGGATGCACTCCGCCTGACGGATGGGATTGGGCAGCACATAATCGCTGGCGTCGCTGTTGACGTGGTAACCGGCAATTTCCGCGTAAATCTTTGCCCCGCGCCTTTGCGCGTCGTCGAGCCGCTCGAGCGTGTAAAGGCACCCACCCTCGGATATGACGATGCCGTTGCGCGCCAGATCAAACGGCCGGGACGCCTTGTGGGGATCGGCATGGGTCGCGAGCGCGTTTTGCGACTTGAACCCGGCAAAGATGCCAAAGGTGTGGATACTTTCGCTTACGCCTCCGCAAATCGCCAGGTCCACCTCGCCCAAGCGCAGCATTTGGGTCGCGTGAATCAGCCCGAGATTTCCGGCGGCACAGGCTGCGCCAATGGTGTACGCAGGTCCGGTGATGCCGAGATTGAGCGAGGCCTCGCCCGCGGGGTTGTTCGCGACGGTCCGCGGATTGTGGTAGTGCGACCAGAACTTGGTATCGTAGTTGAACTTCGAAATCGCGTGGATTTCGTTCTCCGTCTCGACGTTGCCGTGCTCGGTGCACCCCACGTAAATGCCGGTGCGATCCTTGGCCAGGGTCTCAAGGTTTATCCCGCTGTCCGCCAACGCCTCGCGGGCGCAATAAATGCTGATGCTTCCAGCCCGCGTGCCGACCCGGACCTCCTTCTTCTTCTGGTATTTCAGGGGATCATAGTGGCAGACCCCGGCGAGCTGTGAACCCATGTAGCGAACATCGATGCGTTCGATTCCGGCGACGCCCTGAAGCAAATTACCCCGAAATTCGGTCAGATTATTGCCATTCGGCGCCGTCAGGCCAACTCCAGTGATAACGATACGCGCGGGCTTCATTCAGTTGAAACGGAAATCGCTAGCCAACCTCCCGCTGAAAGCAATACAACCTTGGCCTGCGTTGGGCGATTGCAGCCAACCCATTTAACCTCACATCCTGCGTCATGAACGTTCTCGTTGTCGGAGGGGCCGGTTACATCGGCAGTCACTGTGTCCGCCAGCTTGCGACCAGTGGACACCGGCCCGTGGTGCTGGACAATTTCGTCTACGGCCACCACGCCGCGCTCAAGGCCGAGGTGGCACTCCACCGCGGCAACCTCGAGGATGAGTCCTTCGTTGGCCGCATTTTGCGCGCGGAAAAAATCGACGTCGTGATGCACTTCGCCGCTTTTTGCTACGTGGGTGAGTCCGTCACCGACCCGTTGAAATACTACTTCAACAATTCGGTTGGAACGCTCCACTTGCTGCGTGCCATGCTCGCCGCGGAGGTGACCAAATATGTTTTTTCGTCCACCTGCGCGACATTTGGCGTCCCCGCGACGCTGCCAATAGCGGAGAATGCGCCCCAGGCACCGATCAATCCTTACGGTCAGACCAAACTCGACATCGAGAACGCACTCAAAGCGCTCGCGACGGCCCACGGGCTGAGTTTTGCCGCCTTTCGCTACTTTAATGCCGCGGGAGCTTCCGAGGACGGTGCCATCGGCGAAGACCACGATCCCGAAACCCACCTCATTCCGGTGGCGGTCGATGTCGCGACGGGCAAGCGGCCGCACCTGGAACTTTTCGGAACCGACTACCCCACCCCGGATGGAACCTGCCTGCGCGACTACGTCCATGTCGACGATCTCAGCCGCGCCCATATCGCCGTCTTCGACCGACTCGCGAATCCCGGAAGCCAGAATTTCTATAATTTAGGCACCGGAACGCCGACGTCCAATCGCGCCGTGATTCGCGCCGTCGAAAAAGTCACCGGGCGGCCGGTGAAAATCGTGGAACGTCCGCGTCGCCCCGGGGATCCACCGGCCCTCTTTGCCGATTCGGCCAAAGCACGGAGCGAGCTCAATTGGGTGCCAAAATTTCCCGACATCGAGTCGATCGTGGCAACCGCTTGGAAGTGGCACTCCACCCATCCGAACGGCTACGGCGACAAAAAGCGTTAGCGCGTTTTAAGGGAGGGCCGAGCTCCGCCGTGGCCGTGGGTTTCAGGCGCGATTCCGCCCAAAGAGCAGCCGTAGGGAATTCAGGCACACCACCAGCGTGCTGCCTTCGTGGGCCGCGACACCCACCGCCAGGGGCACCGCGCCAAACGCCGTGGCGATCACCATGACAATGACCACGCCGAGCGAAATCGCGAGATTCTGCCGGATGACGGCTCGGGCACGACGACTCAGTCGTTGCGCCGAAAGAAAATTCTCAATCCGATCATCCATCAGGATCACTTCCGCCTGTTCCAAGGCGGCATCGCTCCCGCGGGCACCCATCGCCACGCTCACGTCCGCCGCCGCCAGGCAGGGCGCGTCGTTCACACCGTCGCCCACCATCGCAACCTTCCGCCCTTCACGCCGCAGCGATTGGATCGCCTCGACTTTATCCTCCGGAGAGAGCCCCGCGCGCACTTCGTCGAGACCCAATTCTTTCGCCACGGCCTCGGCCGTATGCCGCCGATCACCGGTGAGCATGACGGTCTTAATCCCAAGGGCCTTGAGCTCCAGCAGGACACCGCGCGATTCGGCGCGAATTTGATCCTTCAAAAGAATCCGCCCCACCAGTCCCCGACCGATCATCCACACTTCGCTGAGATCCGCCGCGGCAACGGGCAGTTTCTTCGCCCATTCGCCCAGGGGACCGTTTTCCAACAGTTCGCGACGGCCGAGCAAAAGAGTCGTGCCTTCAAACGTGCCGCGAAGCCCCTGCCCGGTCAGCGATTGGAATTCATCGAGCGCGAGCTCCTTGACCCCCTGGGCCCGCGCGTGCCGGACAATCGCCCGGGCAATGGGATGATGCGATTTCGCCTCCATGGCATACGCGAGCTCCATGACTTCGCGCTCACGTCCCTGCGGATAGCTCTCGCAACCCACGACGGTAAGTTCGCCCGTGGTCAGGGTGCCGGTCTTGTCCATCGCCACGGTCCTGATATCGGCGAGTTTCTCAATCGCCGCCCCGCCGCGAAATAGGATACCGTGCCGGGCCCCCCAAGCAATGGCCGCCAAAATCGCCGAAGGAATCGAGAGCACCAGCGCGCACGGACTGGCCACCACCATCAGCGTCATGGCCCGGTAGAAGGCGGACCGGGTCTCCGGCGTATTGCTGAACGCCGGCAAGTGGAACCCGAGCCACCACACCAGGAACATCAGGGTCGAACCACCGATGACGAGGTAGGTGTAGCCCGTGCCAAACTTATCCGTGAAACGCTCACTCGGCGCTTTCAGCTTTTGGGCCGTCTGGATAAGCCGGATGATCTTTTGCAGCGTGCTTTCCGCCGGCAAACGCATGACGTCGTAATCGACGGTTCCCCAGAGATTGAGGGTCCCGCTGAAAACCTGATCGCCGATGTTTTTTTCCACCGGCACGGCCTCGCCCGTCAGCGCCGATTCGTCGCTCGCACTCTTTCCCTTCACGACCACGCCGTCCGCCGCGAACGCCCCGCCCGGCTTCACCCGCACGTGGTCGTGCAACTGCAGGTCCTCGACTTTGATGTCTTTCTCCGTGCCGTCGGGCCGCACGACCGTTGCCTGTTTGGGCGACGATTTCAGCAAGGCACTTACTTCGCGCTGGGTGCGGTCGAGCGCATATTCTTCCATCGCACCCGAGGCGGAAAACAGGAACAGCAACAGCACGGCTTCGCCCCACGCGTCGATGAACATGGCGCCGATCGCCACGGCGAGCATGAGGAAGTGAATGTCGACCTCGCGCTTGCGCAGGCTCTCCACCATGTCGACCGCGGCGTCCCATCCGCCGGTGATCAGCCCAATTAAAAAGAAGGCCTTCGGCAACCACGGCAGTCCGGGCGCCAGGGACGAGGAGGCGGCCCCGGCCAACCCGGCGATGCCACACACGGTCGCGAGCATCGCCAGCGTTCGCCATTCTTGGTCGGCGGGCGTTGGGTCGGCCTTGATTTCCGGCCATTCCATTTCCCGCCAAAGCCAAAGGTGCTCCGCCGTCGCCCCCATCTTGCGGCCCACGACCGTGGCTCCGCCATCTTGTCGGACGGAATACCCCGTCGGCACCTTTAACGCCGGTTTGGCCGCCAGATGGGCTTCAATGGCGGCAATCGTTTCGGCCAGCTTCTCATCGAGGCCGTCCAAGGACGCCGTGCCAATCGTTGCCACCGACACCTTTTGGGCCGTCGGATCAATCCGCACCGCCGTAACCGCCGGCTGGGTGCGGAGGAATTGAATCAATTCCTCAATCCACGCGGCAGAATCTTTCACAGCGGTGTCCATCGGCCTCAGTATCGCGCCGCCCTCCCGCTGCCCGCAAATTTAATTGCGAGCCGCCGCGGCTGATTCCAGCAGGCCAACGCGACCGGAGAACGAGAACTTATCGTCCGCCGTTACGGAGCGCCTGTGACCGGGGCCAGCACACACCGAAAGCCCATGTCCGCGCGGCGCCGGGTCGGGGTCACGTCGAGGCGGAAGGTTGATTCCAGGTAATGCGGCCCCAGCCGCGCATAGCTGCCGCCGCGCAGCACGCGGTTGCCCGTTTTGCCGTCGAAAAAATCCTCGCACCACTCCCACACGTTTCCCGCCAAATCGTAGAGCCCAAATTTATTGGGTAGGAAACTTCCCGCCGGGGCGGTGTCCTCGAATCCATCCTCATAGCCCGTAACGATGCGGTAATCCGCATGGCGGCCGCGGCGGGCCGCTTCATCCGCGAAATTTCCGGCGCCCTTGGGCGGGGGAAATTCCTTTCCCCACGGGTAGAGATCAAAATTTTTGCCGTTGCGCTCCCGTGGTGTCGCGCCGGATTCACGGGGTAAAGCGACGGCCGCGCTCCATTCGTCATCCGTCGGCAGCCGGTATTCTTGATTGGCTGCCAGCTGACCGGAGTCCCGTTCCTGCTTGGTCAGCCACGCGCAGAATGCCTTCGCGTCGTCCCAGTTGACGCCGCATACCGGGTGCGCGGGGGTCTGCTTGAATCCGGGGGACTTCCAGTTGTCGCCCTCCTGTTTCCAACCGTCCCCACGGTCGGAGAGCATGCTTTTCGTGGCCTCGTAATGGGTCGCTTGGACAAACGCCTCAAAGTCCTGCACGCGTGTCTCCCAGATGGAAAACAACGCCTTTGTCCCTTCGACCTGGGCGAATTTCATCCCTAGGGAATTCTCCCAGGGCTTGCCCGACTCGGGCGGGGCGCTGCGCGCGCTGGCGATACCGCAGAGCAGCATCGTGAGCATTCGTGCCAGCGGGCGGCCAGCGAACTGGCCGAAGGACCGCTCCGGTCGTTCCCTCTGCTTGGAAAGCCTCATGGCGAGAGCGAAATGATGGCCCGCTAAACTGGCAAGCGCGGGAAAATGCGTCGCGGCGCGGTTGCTCCATTGAATATCGGCGCAAATTCGCGTCACGTCTACCGCACCACCGCCCCCATGATCGGCCTCCGCGACGATACCGGCTCCGCGCCGCCTCCTGTCAGCCATGCGCCCGCGCTCGCTGCGAAAATTTTCGCGGAGGGCGGCTGGCTGCAGGATCTGCTGCGGCTGGAACACCGTCCGCAGCAGGAAGCCATGGCCCGCGCCGTGGCCAGCGCGGTGGCCGAAGATGCCCCGCTGCTCTTCGAAGCCGGCACGGGGGTGGGAAAGTCCCTCGCCTATCTCTTACCGGGAATCGTCCACGCGGTCGACCAATCGCGGCAGTTGATCGTTTCGACGCACACGATCTCGCTGCAGGAACAACTCGAGTCCAGCGATCTCCCGATCTGCCGGCGCTTGTTCAAGTCGACCCCCGCGCTCGCCCGGTACGCCGATTTCAAGTCCACAGTGCTCGTAGGAAAATCGAATTATCTCTGCAGTACCCGGCTGAGCCACACGCTCGCCGACCGCGCCACTCTGCTGGCCGATGCGGAGTATGATGAATTGCAGCGCATCGCCCGGTGGGCCGCGACATCGGAGACCGGCCTGCGGCACGACCTCCAGCCTCCACCCCGCCCCGAGGTCTGGGATGCCGTTAACGCCGACTCGGCATCGTGCTCGCGCAAACACTGCGACAGCGCCAAATGCTTTTACCAGCGCGCTCGCGCCCGGTTGCGTTCGGCCAACGTGGTCATCGTGAACCACTCGCTGCTCTTCGCGTTGATCAAGGCGGGCGGCGCCCAGGTGAATGGCCCGGCGACGGCGACACGTGGCGTGCTCTTTCCCGACGATTTCGTCGTGCTCGACGAGGCGCACACCGTGCCCGATGTCGCCACCGAAAACTTTGGCCTTTCGCTTTCCAGCTATGGCGTCGATCGGGCACTCAAGTACCTCTTCAATCCCCGCTCGCAGCGCGGCCTGTTCCGCAAGCTTGGCGGTCCCGAAGCCCAACAGTTGGTCCACGACGCGCTCGAGTCGTCCCGCCAATTCTTCGATTTTATCGGAGGTTCGCTCCTGAGCCAGCGTGCGATTGTGCGGGTTCGCGAGGAAGGCGTGGCCGAGCCGACCCTCGATGGCCCGTTGGGTGCGCTGCACCGGCTACTGGGTAAACTCGCGGACAAACTGGAGGACGGTCGCGAACGCGATGAACTCCTTGAACAGAAGCAGCGGGTCAAAGCGATTCAGGCGGGAGTCACGGAATGGCTGACCCTGGGCGACAAGGGGCACGTTTACTGGGCGGAGCGCGGTGGACGAAAACAAACCATTGTTACCCTGCGCAGCGCGCCCATCGACGTGGCGCCGGAACTTCGCCGGCACCTCTTCGGCTGTGGCACCAGTGTGGTCTGCACCAGTGCCACGCTGGCGATGGGCGGGCAAATCGAGCCACTGGCGGCGCGCATCGGAGCGGACGACGCGCGCGCCGTGATCGTAAAGTCGCCCTTTGATTTCGAACGGCGGATGCGGGTTTTTGTCGCGAACGACGTCCCCCTACCTACGGCGCAAGAGGCCAAACTCGCCCTCGATGTGCTGGCGGACTACATCCGCTTTTGCACCGAGCGCGTGCGCGGCGGCACCCTGGTCCTGTTCACAAGTTACAGCGACATGCGGGCGATTGCCGCCACGCTCGAGGGGACCTATCGCGAAGCGGGCCGACCTTTTTTGATGCAGGGCGCCGACCTGTCCCGGACCGAGTTGACCCGCCAAATGCGAGGCCTTGGAAATGCCGTGCTTTTTGGCACCGACAGCTTCTGGACCGGGGTGGACGTGCCGGGCGACGCGCTCGCGCAGGTTATTATCACGCGCCTGCCGTTCGATCCCCCCACCCATCCCATCACCGAAGCGCGCTGCGACCACATTCGCGAGCGCGGCGGCAATCCATTTAATGAGCTGACGCTGCCGGATGCGTTGATGAAATTTCGCCAGGGCGTGGGCCGGTTGATTCGCACCGCCGGCGATCGCGGGCAGATCACCCTGCTCGATTCGCGGGTGCTCGCCAAGGGCTACGGCCGGCAATTTCTCGATTGCCTGCCTCAACCGGAATTTACGGTTATGACTAAAGAAACACGAAATGAGAAATTTCATCCTTTCGCCTGAGCCGTTGGCTGGCTAGCTTCGCCTTCAACCATGCTTTCTCTTCGCGCCGCCGCGCTAACTGACATCGGCCGAGTCCGCCGGGAAAATGAAGATCGGCTGCTCTTGGATGAGAAGTTCGGGCTTTTCGGAATCGCCGACGGCGTGGGCGGGCTTCCGGGCGGGGGCGAGGCGGCCCAACTGGCAGTCGATGAGATTGCGGGAGCGCTACACGCCCTTCCGCCGGAACAGGAACCCGACCTAGTGGCCATTGTGCGCCACGCGAACGAGAGCGTAATCGCCCTGGGCCAAAAAATCAGCCCCTCGATGGGGATTGGATCGACCCTGACGTTTGGCTGCGTGCGCGACTCCTTTCTGCACATCGCGCACGTCGGCGACTCGCGTGCTTACGTCTACCTAAACGGAACCCTCACCCGTCTCACCGAAGACCACTCGGTTGAAAATGAAGCGCGTCTCCGCCGGGCGAAGGGCGAAGTCGCGTATTACCACGAGGCCAACCGCAACGCGCTCACCCGGTGCATTGGTCAGCCCACGCCGCCCGAGGTGGATATCATCGACCGCCCATTGTCCGCGGGTGAACGCTACTTGTTTTGTACCGATGGCGTGACCCGCTTGGTGCCGGATTCGGAGTTGGGGTTGATTCTCTCGAAGTTCGACAATCCCAAGGGGGCCATCGATGAGATTGTCGCCCTGGCGGTGCGACGTGGCGGTCCGGACAATGCGACCGGAGTCGTGATCTATATCGACCACGTGTGACATCCGTGCCGTCACGCACGGAGCAATTTCAGGCGTTGGTCGGCCGGCAACCGGACAACGAACTCTTTCGCTTCAGCCTTGCCCAGGCGCTTTCGGCCGACGCCCGTACCGCAGAGGCACTGCCGCACTTTCAGTTTTGTGTCGCCAGGAAGAGCGACTGGATGATGCCGAGAATTTTGGCCGGAAAGGCGCTCTTGCACCTTGGCCGGCGCGAAGAGGCGAAACCTCTTTTGGAGCAGGCGCTGAGTCTTGCCGTGACGCAACAACACGAAGATCCCGAGCGGGAGCTTCGGGCGCTTTTGGCCGACCTTGGGCACACCACGGCATGATGGAAGTGGTGCCAGAGGCCGGGGTTGAACCGGCGACCAAAGGCTTATGAGTCCTCTGCTCTACCACTGAGCTACTCTGGCAATTTTACACTCCATCAATCGCTTTACACTCGGTGGCAGCCAACCCCGAGCAAGTCGGGGCTAACCTACCACTGAGCTACCCTCGCGGGAAGGGCGAAAAGGTGCAGGTTCGGCCAGGAAAATCCAATCAAATTTTCTGCTGCACGCGAACCGACGCGATGCCGCGATCGAAATCCGCGATCGGTGGCGGAGATGTCCGGTAATTTCACAGGCACGTTTTGTCTCGATGGCAAGCGTGACCGCCACCCACACTTCGCCGTTCCCTTGTCCGACGCTTTACGACGCGGCTGGACCCCCGCCTTGTCCCCGAATTCCCCACCTCCCCCATCCGTTTGAGCACTCCTCCAGGCATTTCGACCTATTCTCCCCCGGCGTTTCGCGCCTGGCTGGTGGTGGGCCTTCTGGCGGTCGTCGGCGCCCTGAATTATCTCGATCGGGTGATCCTGACAACCATGCGCGGCTCGCTGGTTGCAGCGATTCCCATGACGGAAGCGCAATTCGGGCTGCTCACCTCGGCGTTTCTCTGGGTCTACGCTTTCGTGAGCCCCATCGGCGGGTTCCTTTCCGACCGCGTCAGCCGGACCAAGGTCGTCATCGGCAGCCTGTTTCTCTGGTCGGCGGTCACTTGGATGACCGCGCACGCGACGACCTTTGACGGTTTGCTGCTGACGCGTGTTCTCATGGGAGTCGGTGAGGCCTGTTACATTCCGGCGGCCTTGGCGCTTATCGCTGACTATCACCGGGGGCCAACGCGTTCCCTCGCCACCGGTATTCACATGATCGGAATTTCGGTTGGCCAGGGCCTGGGTGGGCTCGGTGGCGTTTTGGCGGAACGGCACGATTGGGCGTACGCGTTCCGGCTCTTCGGCCTCATTGGCGTGGGCTATTCAATCCTGCTGATTGTGATGCTGCGTGATGCGCCCAAGGCGCCGCTTGATCCGGCGACAGCCGCCGTGCCCAAGCTCAAGTTCGGCGAGGCCGTCGTCAGCCTCTTCGCTTCCAAAGCCTACCGGATCGCGCTCGCCTTCTGGGCGCTGGTCTCGGTGGGCGGCTGGGCGGTGATCGGCTGGCTGCCAACCTTCCTCGGCGAGCGCTTCCATCTCACCCAGGGCACCGCGGGAATGTCCGCGACCGGATATTTGCAGCCTGCCACGTGGGTCGGTCTCGTGGTGGGTGGCCTGTGGTCCGACTATGCGAGTCGCCGCAATCCCCGCGGCCGGATGTACGTGACAATTATCGGCCTGGGGATCGCCGCTCCTAGCATCTTCCTGGGGGTCAACGCGAGCGTGCTCTGGATGGCGATCGCCGGCTTCATGCTATGGTCCTTTGGAGTCGCCTTCGTGAACTCGAACATGATGCCGATTCTCTGCCTGATCTCGGATGAGCGCTACCGGGCGACGGGGTACGGCATCCTGAATCTCTGTTCCTGCATCGTCGGCGGAATCACCATTTATCTCGGCGGCGCGCTGCGCGACGCGCACATCCCGGTCGCAATAATTTTCGACGCCGCGGTCTTCATCACCCTGATTTGCTGCTGCCTTTTGTACCTGATCAAACCAACCGCGACCAGTGCGCCAAAGTCCTAGCGGCCTCCCGCCTCCATGCCAATGCCTCCTCACCTGATTCTCGTCATCGGTTGTGGTTCGATTGGCGAACGCCACGTTCGCACGTTCCTCGCGACGGGACGCGCGAAGATTATCGCCTGCGACAACCGGCCCCAGATTCGCCAGCAGATGACCGAACGCTACGGCGTCGAGACGATTTCCGAGTGGACGGACGCCCTCAAAGATTCCGCGTTGACGGGAGTCGTCGTGGCCACACCCGCGCCCCAGCATGTGGCCATGGCCACACGCTGGCTGGAAACGCGACGGCACGTGCTCTGTGAGAAACCCCTGTCCCTGAACCTGGTGGGCGTGGAGCAACTGATTGCGGCGCGCGACGCCGCCCAGCGATTCGCGGCGGTCGGTTACACCCTGCATTTCGTGCCGGGCCTCCAACAGGCCCGCGAGTTCCTGCAGGCCGGAACCTTTGGTCCGATCCGGCACGTCGCCGTAAATACCGGCCAGCATTTCCCCCTCTTCCGCCCAGCCTACCGTGAGATTTACTATCGCGATCACGCCCAAGGCGGTGGGGCCATTCAGGACGCACTGACCCACATGGCCAACGCCGTCGAGTGGATCGTCGGCCCCACCACGCGGGTTTACTGTGACGCCGCCCACCAGGTCCTCGAGGGCGTAAGCGTCGAAGACACCGTAAATGCCACGGCGCGCAATGGCTCGGCCCTCGTCAGTTATGCCCTGACCCAATTCCAGGCCGCCAATGATACGCGGATGGATTTCCACGCGGAGACCGGCTCCGTTCGCATCGAATTCAACGCCCAGCGCTGGGGCGTGATGGCCCGCGGCGAAACCGAGTGGAAATGGCACGCCGCCCCGGTGGCCGAGCGCGACCAACTCTACCTCGCCCAAGCGAACGCGTTCCTCGATGGCTGCGAGGGCAAACCGAATCTTCTCTGCACCCTCGAGGAGGGCGCGCGCACCCTTCGCTTCAATCTCGCCGCCCTCCAATCGTGGCGGGAAAACCGACCTGTCGAACCATGACCCAAGCTCCCTCCACCACCTTCTCGCTCGCCGGCAAAGTTGTCGTCCTGACGGGCGGCGCCGGTATTTATGGCCGCGGTCTCTCGGCGCAGCTGGCCGCGTCGGGCGCAACCATGATTCTCGCCGCGCGCAACGTCGCGGCACTGGAAAAAGTCGCGGCAGAAGAACGCGCCCTCGGCCGCAGCGCGCACGTGCGTTCGCTGGATCTGATGGTGGAGTCCTCCATCCTGCAGCTTCGCGATAGTGTGCTGGCCGAATTCGGTCGCATCGACGGCCTGATTAATAATGCGGTGTCCCGGCCGATGAAATCCGCCGATGCCCCGCTCGCCGACTGGGAGGCTTCCATGCAGGCCAACGCGACCGGCCTGTTCGCCATCACTCGCGCCTTTGCCGATACCATGGCAACCCAGGGCAGCGGAAGCATCGTCAACATCGGTTCCATCCAGGGCATGGTCGGGCCCGACTACTCGCTTTACGAGGGGCTCAACATGCACGCGATTCCCGACTATTTTTTCCACAAGGCCGGCATGGTGAATCTTACCCGGTTCTTTGCGGCGCGCTATGGTCCCCGCGGCGTGCGCGTCAACTGTCTTTCGCCGGGCGGATTTTTCACCGGCCAGCACCCCACCTTCGTCGAACGCTACACGAACGCCACGTTTCTCCGTCGGATGGCGGACGAACACGATTTGGGCGGCCCGGTTATTTTTCTGCTGAGTGACGCCGCGCGTTATGTCACCGGCACCAACCTCCCGGTCGACGGCGGCTACACCGCCCATTGAGTTACCACCATGAAGCCTGAAATTCTATTCTCCGGCGCGCCCGCGCTCGGTCGCATTTCCATCGGAGGCTCGGTTTTCGGTCGCGAGCTCGACCAGGATGCGGCCTTCGCGTACATGGACCACGCCTACTTGCGGAAGGTCACGCATTTTGACACTGCCGCCACCTATACCGCGGGAGCCTCCGAAAAAATCATTGGGGCCTGGCTCGCCTCGCGCCAGCCCAAGCCGGGCACCCTGACCGTCGCCACCAAGCTCTATCCGCCCTACACCCCGGAAGCGATCGACGCGGGCGTTGCCGCCAGTACCCAAAGACTCGGCGTCGAAACGATCGACCTTCTATATCTTCACAAATGGGATGCCGGCGCGGAAACCCCCGCCGCGCTCAAGGCGCTCGATGGCTTGCTGCGCACCGGCCGGGTACGGGCGCTCGGCGTCAGCAATTTCAACGCGGAGCAGCTTCGTCGGATCATCGATCTGCAGGTTCAACTCGGTCTCGCCACTTTGCGGGCGCTCCAGAACGGCAACAACCTCGCGGTCCGCGAAGTTGACACGTCGCTCCGAGAAATATGCGCGGCGCACGACATCGCCATTGTCACCTATAGTCCGCGCGGCGCCGGATTTCTTACCGGCAAGCACCGCGGCGGCGTCCACCCGGGTTCGCGCTTCGACGTGGCCCCGGGCCACCAGGGTATTTATTTTCAACCGCTGCCGGAACGCCGACTCGCCAAGTTGACGCAGGTCGCGGAGCGGACCGGGCACCCCCTGTCGCACCTCGCGCTCGCCTGGGCGCTCCACGCGCCCGGCGTTACGTCGGTCCTGATTGGGGGTCGCGTTCCTGACCAACTCGATCAGGCTTTTGCCGCTCTGGCGTTGGACGAACCAGCGCTTTTCGCCGAACTCGAAACTGATTGAACCCCCTCCTCCCGTGAAAGTCGCCCTCCTTGGTCTTTCCCATCCGCATGCCGGGATTCTCCTCACAACGCTCGAGAACCTGCCCGAGATCACGAGCGTTGATCTTTGGGACGCCGATCCGGCGGTCGTCGCGCGGCCGCAGGGACTCCCGGCTTCACGCAAGGTGGCGCGCACGACCACCGACCTTGACTCGATTCTCGCGCAACGGGATCTCGTCTTCGCGGTGGTCTGCGTGCGGCACGACCAGGAGGCCGCCGTAGCGACGCGGGTCGTCGCGGCCGGCAAGCATTTGATGGTCGAGAAGCCCGGTGGCCTGATGTCCGCGGAAATTCTCGGCGTGCAGCGCGCGGCGGCCAGCGCCAAGGTGGTGGCGAGCGTATTGTACACCCGCCGGTTTCATCCGTGCGTCACGGCGGCTCGGAAACTTGCCCAGTCCGGCACCATCGGGCCGCTGCTCACGGCCGAGTGTCGTTTTCTCACGACCCAGGTAAAGTTTCGCCACCCCGAGTCCTGGCTTTTCCAACGCCGCTACGCGGGCGGCGGCATGCTGCTCTGGCTAGGCTGCCATTGCCTGGACCTAATGCACTACATCACGGGCGATGAGATCGCCGAAGTCGGTGCGATGCTGGCGATCAGGTCAGGCGAGGCGATTGACGTCGAGGATTGCGCGGTCTTGACGCTCAAGTTCCGCTCCGGCGCCGTCGGCACATTTCACGCCGGCTATACGATGGCCTACAGCGGTGAGGGCTACGTGAACGCGAGCGGCTATGATTCTTATTTGGGATTCAACGGTCGCGCCGGCCGGATTGTCTGGCCGGACCTGGACCCGCATCTCGTGATCGAAAGTCCGCCCGGCCCAAACCTGGCGGCACATCGCGAAGAGTCTTACGTCATCGCCCCGTCGACTTCCTACGGCGGCACCGGCGGTGAGGATTTTTTCCGCCAGTTCATCGCAGCCACCCAAGGCAAGGGCGCGCCGCCCACGACGCTCGAGGACGCCGTCCGAACGGCGCGAATCATCGAGGCGGCGGCGGAATCTTCCGCTGACGGGCGCATCGTCACCGTAAAAACCACGCCCGTGCTTCCGCGCTCGTAGCGTCAAGATTCCCGGCTGATGATTGTCGGGTCACAGGTTGCAAATTTAACCGCGGGCTTTCCCGCAGCGCGCCGACCCACCCGGCCTACCGTCCACTTAATCCATGACTTCCGCTCGCCGATTGATGTTCAGGGTGACACCGCCTGGAGTTGAACTCGAGTCTTTCGAGGTACCGGCGCCGGCCGACCATCAGGTTCTCGTGCGCCATACGCACACCCAGGTGAGTGCGGGCAGTGAGTCCAACTTTCTGCGCTTCGGCCCCAAATCCTATGGGCTGCCCGATGGCCTGCCGCAGGCCAATATCGGTTACATGGCCGTGGGGCGCATCGTGGCCGTCGGCCGCGCCGTCGAAGGCTACGCGGTGGGCGATCGCGTGACCACGGGTTCACCGCATGCAGACTACGCCCTCGTCGACGTTACGCCGACTGCCGCCATCGACCCGGTGCCCGATGCCGTTTCCGACGAGGTCGCGGGCTTTGCCTCCCTCGGCGATGTGGCCCTTCACGGCGTGCGCCGGGCGGCACTCCAAATCGATCAGTCCGTGGCCATATTCGGGATGGGAATCGTGGGCCAGCTGGTCCTGCAACTGGCCCGAATTTCCGGCGCGCATCCGCTGATTGCCATCGACCTGGTCGACGAACGGCTGGCCCAGGCCAAAGAGAACGGGGCGACTCACACCATCAACGCGGGGCGCGAAGACGTCGTGGAGCAGATCAAAGCGATTACAAACGGGGTGGGCGCCGAGGCGGTATTCCACTGCGCGCAAGCGGCCAGCATTCTCCAAGCGACCCTCGAATGTGCCGCCGATCGCGGAACGGTTGTGCTGACCGGCAGTCCCCCAGGCACCGCAACCATTCGCCTGAAAGAAGAACTGCTGCGCAAAGAGCTGGTTTTAACCGGGACGTATGAAAGTGGAATGAATCAGTCTCACCCCTACTGGCGCTGGACCCGACAGCGCAACCGCCGGGCCTGCCTGCGCCTGCTGGCTTCGGGCCAGCTGCGGTTGGACAACCTGCTCACCCACATCGTGCCGGTGGAACAAGCCCCTGGAATCTACGATATGATTCTGCGGGGCGGCGCTGGCTGGCTGGGAATTGTGCTCAAGTGGAGTTAGCGGGCCGTCAGGTACTTTTTCGTCGTCGCCGTGCACGCAGGAAGTCGCTCCGTGGAGTGCGGCGACAGGTCGCCACACTCCAAAGTTCATGACAGCCGCGAGACAGTCGCATTCGCTCCCATCGTGCCGTGACGTGCCGCCCGCACCGGACGGATCTGCCTAGGCTCGCTTTTCTTTGCCCGGAAATATCCAGCGCTTTTCGGCGGATGAGGTCATCATGGCCGCGCAGACTTCGACCGCCGCGCGCCCTTCTTCACCCGAACCCACCTCACTGGGTTTGCCTTCGATTCGCGCAATAAAGGCCTTCATTTGGTCGCAGTAGGCCTGCATGCGGACGTCCGCAAATGCGGTGTCGGCGCCTTCATGCTTTACCGGTGGCTGCTGGGAAACGGTGCGCCAACCCTTCTCGTCACTCAGGCGAAGTTCCCCGTAAGGATCGAGGTCCATCAGGCCGGTACTCCCGGTAAGGCGAAATCGGAATTCCTCTCCGGGAAACGAGGCGGTCGGCAAAGCGCGGCTCGAGAACAACGAGCAAATGGCCCCGGTGGAAAGTTCGAAGAGCCCGAGCGTCGTATCCTCGACCGTAATATCCGGCAGCAACGTGCGGCAGAACGCGGTGACCGTGACCACATCGCCGCCCGTGAACCAGCGGAGCATGTCGATCGCGTGGGGTGAGCTGTTGAACAAGTGTCCGACGCTGGAGGGATCGTTCCACCACGCCCAATTGCCGCCGAAACCGCCTGCCTTGATCGTGCCCGCGAACATGGGCATGCAGACTTGGGCGACGACCACTTTGCCAATCGCTCCCTCCCGGATCAAATCCCGGGCCCGCGCATTGTTGATGCGAAATCGCTGCTGGTAGCCGACCGCCAGCGTGAGCTTTCGAGCCTTCGCCGCCGCGATCATCTGATCGCAATCCGCCACGGTGGTCGCGAGCGGCTTTTCGACCAGGACATGTTTGCCCTGCTCGAGGGCGGCGACGGTTTCTTGCACGTGAACATGATGAGGCGTCGTGACAACGATCGCATCGATGTCGGAGCGTTTCACCAATGCCTCGTAGTCGCGCTCACAGGCCATGCCATAGCGCTCGGCCAGCGCGGGAGCCCGACTGCCGCCGGCCACGGCCACGAGTTCGGCGTTGGGGAGGCGGCGCACCGCTTCCGCATGAGTGCGCCCCATGAAACCGGAGCCCAGAATTCCAAAGCGTAGTTTTTTCATAGAAAAGTTCTTCGATTACCGGGGAGTATCTGGCAACGGTGGAGCAACCCCCAGTTCGGCCGCCACCGCGGTGAATTTCGCCCAAAGTTTCAACGGCACCGGGATGCCTTGTTGCAAACGAAGCTGCTCGCAACGCCATTCCGGCTCGCCGGCGACCAAGACCTCGTCGTACCCCGGCGCCGGAGCCGAGGCCTTGACCATGCCAACCAAGCGATCGACCCGATGCTCGAACTCGCCAGCCGGCATGAAACGCTTGGGATCGATCGCGATAAAAGAGTGACTGATCCCCAGCGGATCTCCTCCCGTGCGATAGATGGGAAGTTCGGTCGCCATTTCTCCGCCGCTGAGTCCGGCCGAAAGCAGTTCCGCCAGCATGGCGAAAGCCGTGCCTTTATAGCGACCAAATGGGGTTGGGGCGCCTTTCTGGGCCGCGGCCGTTTCCGTCGTCGGTTGACCGGTGGAATCGAGGAATCCCCACTCGCGCGGAATCTCCGCGTGGTTGAGGTGCGCGGCATGACTGAGTTTGCCCAGCGCAACGGTGGTGGTGGCCATATCGAGCAGCCAGCGACCGCGCCCCCCGAGACCGGGCACGGCGACGCAGAGCGGATTGGTGCCAAGGATGGGCGTCTGGCCCTGCCACGGCGCCACCGCGGGACACGCGTTGCTCGTGACGATGGCGATAAATCCGGCTCGGGCCAGTTTCTCACCCCACCACGCACCGGCTCCGAAATGATTGGAATGGTTGGTCACCACGACCGAGATGCCGTGGGACTGCGCAATGCGGATGGCGTGATCCGTACAGCATTCGGCCACGACCTGTCCGATTCCATTTTCGCCGTCATAGCGCAGGAAAGCCCCATCCTCCTTCACCACGCGGCCGGCCGCAGGCACGTTGATGCCCCCGGCCCGCAGTTGCTGGATGTAGACCAGCAGCATCTGGATGCCGTGCGAGTCCACTCCGCGCAGGTTGGCGGCGACGAGCGAGTCGCCGACAATCCCGGCATGGCTTTCGGATGCGCCGAGAGCCGTCAGGAGCTGTCGGCAAAAAAGCTGGAGCGGTTCGGCTTGGAAGGTCGCGGTGACGGGTGCAGTGGGCGTGGACATGAGGAAAAAGCAACGGGTGATGTTTAGGTAACCGGAATAAGCGGCGCGACGTCAGATTCGCGCTGTTTCAGCGTGACGTTTACGAGCCAGAGCAAGAGCCCGCAAAGCAAGACCCCGACGCCGGTGCCGGTTAGTATCCAACTGACGCCGAACTTGGCATCGCGCAGGGCGCCGACCCCGTAGATCGCAAACCCGCCAAAGATCGCCGTGCAACAATTCATCAGACCCACGGCCGTCGCACGATAGCGCGGGTCAACCACGAGGCAGACGATGGGCATGTTGTTGGCTCCGAGGAAGCCCATCGCCAGGCCCCACAGGCTCAGGCTGAGCAGCGTCAACGCGATGTGATGGTACCAACCGGTGGCCCAAAACACGGGGGCTGTCAGCACGATGGCGAGGGCCGGGATGATGATGCGAGCGCGCGGATTCGAGCGACTCCAGCGATCCGACATGAAACCACCCAGCAAGAGTCCGGTCATCTGTGAACCATACATCAGGCCGAGCGACGAGATTCCCGCGGTGCCCTGAGCCATCGTGAACTGCTCGCGCATGAGCGTCGGAACCCAGCCAATAATGATCCAACTCACCGCTCCCTGCACCGCCTGGCAGCCAAGAAAGTAATAATACGGTCCGGGTCGGGCGAGGCTGAGCAGCGCCTCGCCGAGTCGGACCTGCTGCGAATGGCTCTTCGCGGCCGTCAGGCCGAGGTGTTCGCGTGGTGGGTCGCGCAGGAAGAAAAGCAGCAATACCGCGAGGCCTAGATTTGGCAGCCCAATATACGTGTAGGCATCGCTCCAACCCTGTTTTTCCGCCAGCCATCCGCCGAGTCCGCCGATCGCATTACCGAAGACCAGACCCGTGAGATGAATGCCACCCGCGAGGGCCCGCGTCGGGCCCAGATGATAGTCGACGATTACCGCGACGGCAGCGGGAATATAGAATGCCTGACTCAGTCCGAGCAGAGCGCGGAGAATAAGGAACGGCTCAAAAGCCTTCACGTGGGCGGTGACGAGTGTGATCGCCGACCAGACCGCCACGCTGGAAATCACCACGAGACGACGACTAAAGCGGTCCGCGACGAATCCGCCGAACGGACTGACCGCGGCGTAGAACCACAGGAATACCGATGTCAGCATCCCGAACTGCGCGTCGGTCATCGGAATGTCCTGGATGATCGACCCGCGCATCGTGGTCAGCGTCGTTCGGGTGAGGTAATTCGAACCCCCGGCGAGCCAGAGCAAAGCCACCGCCGTCCACGCCACAACGGGGAGTGTCGAGTAGACTACGGAGGAACGTTCTAGCGTCTTCGATTTTTCCACAAGGTTGGCGGAGGTGATTTTTTAGAGTGCTGCAGCAACCGGGTAACACGGCGGCGTTATCTTTGCAGAGGTTGTCAGGCCTTTCGACCAAACCTCGCCGGGAGCCCGCGACTCCCTCGTCGCGCTCCGTGCTAATTTCGCTGTGGCGAGGGGGCGCCTCGTCCCAGCAAGACAAGCGTTTGGAGAGTGGCTAAGGGGCACGACCGCCTCTCGGGAGGTCCGCTTCGAGCGCGCCCGGCCCAATTAAAAGAAAACGCCGGCCAGTTTCGCAATGGGCGAAGCCGGCCGGCGTCGAGATTAATGAATAACGGATCCGCTTACATCTTCCAGCGAACCGTGAGCGAGAACGTGCGCGGGTCGACCGGGTCGCCCAAGCCGACGCCCTGAGCGCCGACGGCATACGACTTGTCGAGGGCGTTCACACAGTCGAGCCGGGCGCTCCAGTTCTTGTTGAACTGGTATTCCGCGAACAGATTCATGAGCACTTCCTGCTTTAGCTTGAACACGGGGTTGCCGCTGCTGTTGAGCGGAAGCGGCTTTCCGCCCGGAAGAACCATGCCGGCCATCGTGAACCACTTGCCACCCGCCCGCTGGGCACCACCACCGAAAGCCAGGCCATGAAGGGCGTTTCCTTTATCGGCCGGATTAAAGTCATAGCGGGTGAAAAGGCTCCAGGAGTTTTCCACCGTGCCGGTGATCGTATTGTCGTTAAAGTCACGCACGGTTCCCTGATAAGCGGTGCCGACGATTTGGAGACCGGGGACCGGCAGGAGCGCGAAGGAGGCATCCCAGCCCTTCGACTTGGTGTCGCCGATCGGGATATAATAATTGATTCCGGCGGTGTTCAGCGCGGGGAACTGGGCGAGGATAGCCTGATTCGTGAGCTTCATGTCGTAAACCGCCGCCGAAATCGAAATCCTGCCATCCATGAAGGCAGTCTTGAAGCCAAGTTCGCTGCTGGTGCCCTTGACCGGCGCCAGCGGGATGTTGTTCTTGTCGGGGCCGACCGGGGGATTAAACGTGGTCGCGTTCGAAAAATAGAGCGATACCTCCTTGTTGATTTTCCAGATGGCCGCATACCGATGCAGCCATTCGTTGGCCGGCTGATCCACGGCAGTGAACGGCGCCTTGTTCAACAGGCTTGTGTCCGTAATGGTCTCAATCTTGCCGTACGTCATACCCCCGACGAGGGTGAGCGTATCCTTGATCACGTCGACCGACTGCATGAAATAGCCGTTATAGACGTTTTGAATGCTGCGGGAACCGATATTGCCATTCGCCAGCGGGGGATAGGAATTGCGCGGCGGGAACACGATGCCGTTAATCGCGGCTTCATTGCCGATCGGAATCGTTTGGGTGGGAACCGTCGTCAGGAACTTGCTGTAGCCGTTCTGCTCCTGCACATTGAAACCGAAGGAGCTCGTCATCTTCAGGCCACCCAGCGTGTAGTTGCCCTGCGCGTCGGTCTGCACATTGTAGCACGAATTGAAGCCGTCGTCCTTGCGGATCGTGTAGGTCACCGTGTTGTTGTTCCAGTTGACCGTGGTCGGGAAACCGGCCGAGCCAATGCGCCAGGCATTGAAGTAGGTCACCTGAGACTTGACCTGCCAGTTGCTCGAAAGCCGCTGCGTCCAGATGATCCGGGCGTTGTGCAGTTGGTAATCGTCATAATCTTGCGGCGGGGTGTTCATGTTGCGGTTACCCAAGCCCGTGTAGATACCGCCATCGGGCGTCAGGATACCGGTGCCGCCGGGCAGGTATTGATAAACCTGCGCGTCATATTGTATCACCAAGGTCGTGTCCTTCCAGTCCACCGAAATCATGGGGAAGATGCCCATCCGGTTGTCCTTGACGTTGTAGAACGCACCGTCGCCCGCCTGATAATTAGCCAGAATGCGGCCGGTGATTTTTGCCCCGCCTACGTCGGCGAGAGGCTGGTTGAAGTCGAGCGTCGTCCGCGTCCGGCCCCACTGCTGGACACGCATTTCCGTAGAGTACTGGGTCAGATTCGGGAGGGGCTTCTTGGTCGTCTGGAGCACGAGACCACCCAGGGAAGCCAGCGGATAAAGCACCTGCTGCGGGCCCTTGATGACCTGGTAGGTGTCGATATTGGTGTTATCGGAAATACCAATGCCGGCGTTCTGGGGAACGTCATCCGTGTAGGGATTACCGACGCGATTGCCGCGGGAGATGATGGCCGGGCCACGGTAGAAAGGAACCAGACCGCCGTATGCTAGAATGTCGCTCGCGTTGTTGGAGCCGATGTCGCGGACCATGTCATTCGTGATCACGATGACTTGGGCCGGAAGGTTCATCAGGGACTCCGACGTTTTCATGGCTGATGCCGAGTTGCCGTTGGAGTAACCCGTGCCAGCCGTCGTCCGAACTTCGAACGACGACATCTTGACGATTTCTTCCGCCTTTCCAGCCGCGGAGGCCGGAGCCGCGGTCTGCGCCCGGGCCGGTTGCAGGGTGAGGAGCATGGCGAGACTGGCGGGTAACGCCCTCAAGCCGAGGGCGGCGTAACGACGGAGTGAACTGACAGTTGGTTTGGCTTCAGGCATCATAGGTAAGAGCTTGGCAGGATGAGAACTGGCGGGGGGAGAAAAAGGCTCGATTAGGTGGTAATTAAAGTGACAGGTCGGCAATCTTATTCCTGGAACTTCAGGGAATAGAGATCAGCGTCGCTCATCACGAAACGGAGCTGGATCGGCTTGCCAGCTAAGGCACTTACGTCGGCATTATCGCGCCAGGTGACCACCCGACCAAGGGTGTCACCAAAAAGTTCATCGCAATCCTGCGCCCCGAAGCCGGGGACCGGTTTCCCGCCGGCATCCTGCAACTCGACGCGGATGGAGCCGGCGGCGGAGGTCGCGAAGTTGAGCGTCAGCGCCCGACCGGAGAACGTCAGCGGCCGGGTAACGAATTCACCTGACCGCTGCTTGGCATGGAGCGACACGAAGCCATCGATGCGAATCGTGTAGCGACGCAGCGTTTCGCCATCTTTCCAGTGACCTTCGTCGGCGTAGAAACTCAATTCCGGCGGGGCGGTCCGGTCCTCCGCCGGAGTCTCGATCAATCCGAGACTCTGGTAGGCGTCACCGTAGACCCAGTTGTTGCTCCGCTCCGGTCCCGGGACGATGAAAGTCTCGTCCCACCGATTAAAGGTGTAGCCATCCCGGCTCGTCATGAACTGACCATCCGTGACCACAGTGCCGTAGCGCGGCGAAAAACTACTTCGGTGCTGGCGGTGCGCTGGGTCGGGCAGCGAGCGCATCGCAGCCGACGAAAATTTACGGTCCACATACCGCGTGGGAAATCCGACGAAGAGGTCGGTCGCGCGATAGTAGGGCTCGACCTGATTCGTGTACAACGCCTCATCCGGTGCACCGACGTACTTCAGCATCTGGGCTTCGGTCCAGTGACGAAAGTCCTTCGAAGTCGCCACCCGGATATCGCGAATGCCGTTCTTGGTATCGTCGGTTGAGCGACCGCTCGCCTCATGAAATCCGCGGATGTAGCACCAGTATTGTTTTCGCACCGGGTCCCAAAAGGCGTTGTTCTGGGTATCGTACCGCCCCTGCTTCTCGTTCAGGATCGGCTGGTCGGAGATCCGCTGCCAGTGGATGCCATCGGCTGACTTCATCCCCCACAACACGTGCGCGCCACCGGCGGTGGTCGCCTTGTAGCGTTCGTCCGGTGGGCAATCCGGGTTTGAGTCGCGGAACGGGGTGAAATTATCCAATTTCGGCTCGGTCCAAATAATGTTGTTGTGCTTCGAACCCTTGAATTCGAAGAGCCCGAGATCCGGCTTGGTCCAATGGACC
>CANJNJ010000082.1 GCA_947474995.1 Opitutaceae bacterium
CATCCATGCAGAATGGAGCGCGATCGGTCCGGCCAAACGCAAAATGCGTCACACCCTCCACGGCGAACAATCCGCTGAAGTACTTTATGTTACAGAACCTCATCAATCGTTATTCCGGACAGCCGTGATGCCGTGTAACATGTAACGACTCGACCCCTTGGTTGTATCACTCGACCCCTTGGTTGTATCCTTCCCGTCACGCGCAAAAATCGCTTTTGTGGTTGGGGCTGAATTCTTCCGACTCAAAACCCCATCGCCCCGCCATCCATGCGCGGTTCGGAGCCGCCGGTCAGCACGCCGCTTTCCCAGTCGATCCAGATCGCCTGGCCACCCCCAAGCGCTTCCGGCGCCACCTCGACACGATGGCCACGCGCGGCCAGGCCGGCCACCGATTCCGGGGGCACGCCGCGCTCTACCTGCACGACCCCGCCGGAATAGAAAACGCGTGCGAGATCCAGGGCTTCCTGCAGGTCGCAGCCAAAGTCCAGGAAGTTGGTGAGCAGATGGACATGGCCGAAGGGCTGGTAGTCGCCACCCATGACGCCATACGGCAGCACCGCGCGGCCGTCCTTCATCGCCATGCCCGGCATGATCGTGTGGAGCGGCCGCTTGCCGGGCGCGATGCAGTTGGGATGGCCGGGCTCGAGACGGAAACCGGCGCCGCGATTCTGCAGCACGATGCCGGTCTGGGGCGTGACAATGCCGCTGCCGAAACTGTGATAAACCGAGTTGATGAAGCTCACGGCATTGCGGTCGCGATCGACGACGCAGAAATAAACCGTGTCGCTCTTTTGCAGCAACGGCGGAGGCAGGTCGGTCATCGCGCGATCGGGATCGATGCGTTCGCGCAGCCGGCGAGCATAGTCCATCGATAGCAGCTCCTCGACGGGCACCGGCGCCTTGGTCAGGTCCGCGACCAGAGCGTTGCGGTCGCGATAGGCGAGGCGGCCGGCCTCGATCTCCAGATGCAGCCGCGCGGCCGACAGCGGGCCGAGTTTGCCGAGGTCAAACCCCGACAGAATATTCAGCATGATCAGCGCGGTGATGCCCTGGTTGTTGGGCGGGATCTGGCAGATGTCCAAACCGCGGTAACGTGTGCTGATCGGCGTCACGTAGTCAGGACGGTTGCTGGCCAAATCCTCCAGGCGGTGCAGCCCGCCGTGCTGGCGCAGGCACGAAACGATATCCTCGGCCACCGCTCCGCGATAAAAGCCATCGCGGCCCTCGCGGCCGATCGTGCGCAGCGTTGCCGCCAGTTGCGGATTGCGGATCACCTCGCCGGGCCGGGGCGCGCGTCCCTGCGGCAGAAAAATGCGCGCGGCATTGGGATCGCGCTGCAGTCGCGCCGCCGCGTGGCCCCATTCCGAACTGATGCGGCCGTGCACGGGAAAGCCGCTCTCGGCATAGCGGATCGCCGGCTGCAGCAATTCGTCGAGCCCCTTGGTCCCGTGATCGGCGACGAGCCGGGCCCAAGCGTCGATGGCGCCGGGTACCGTGACGGCGTGGGCATGGTAGGTGGGAATCGCCGTGATGCCCCGCTCCTGAAACCATTCGGCGGTCGCCGCCTGGGGCGCCCGGCCCGAGCCGTTGAGGCCAATGAGCGGGCCACGGCCTTTCGGCGCGTAGAGGACGAAGCAGTCGCCGCCGAGGCCGGTCTGGTTGGGTTCGACCACCGCCAGCACGGCGGCGGCGGCAACCGCGGCGTCGATGGCGTTGCCGCCGCGCCGGAGCACGTCGACGGCGGTCGAGGTCGCCAGCGGGTTGGGGGTGGCGGCCATGCCTTCGGTGGCGTGGACGGGCGATCGGCCGGGCAGCTGGAAATCTCGCATAAAGAGGAGCGTGAAGGGTGGCCCGCGGCCGCAACCAAACTCAAGCCGACAGACTTTTGCACAGGAGGCCAACCCGAGAGCGATCCGAGAGCAATCCCTCCGCCGGACCTCGGTTCGTGCTCCTGGGAAGCATGACAGCCTCTCATGACGGGTCCTCGGTCGGCCTCGGCGGGAGGTCGGCCCTCCGCGTTTCTGAAAAAAGCGGCGCCGGGTCGCCGCACCCCAAAGGTCGGAAGCCGCCGTTACTGCGGTGGATTTGGGTTGGATTCATTTCCGTGGCGGACGAAAACTTCCCCTCGAACACCGAACTTTGATGCCCTCTTCTGTATATCTCGAAACTTTCGACGACGGTCCCGGCGGTTGGTACGGCTGGGGCGGCAATCACGTCGGGCTCAAGCCGCTGCCCTGGCAGAAGGGGCAGATCACCTCCCAGAGCCCGTGGTGGGTCGACTACAACCACGCGCCGCCGGGCGCCGGCTATCTCCACATGCTGGGTTCGCTCAACACGCGCGGGCCGTTCTCGGATCACCACAAGGACGTGGCGGGAAAGAATGCGTTTGCGGACCAGCGGCTGCCGCTCGATTTCAGCAACGCGCGGATCACCGTCCGCACGCGCGGCGAACTCGAGACGCGGGGAGCGCAGGTGGTGCTGCTGATTCAGGGCCGCGTCGACGACCTGGTCTCGGGCTGGCTGCTCACGGGCGATCCGATTCAGATCGGGCCGGAGTGGCGCGAGCAGACGATCGTGGCGTCGGCCGATCAAACGAAATGGACGGCCCTGGGGGCCCGGCACGATCGCCAGGATTATTACGGCTACCGGCCGTTCGAAAAAGTCCTCCGCCATGTGGACACGAACATCATCTTCGTGCTGTTCCCGCTCGACGTTCGTCCCATGGGACCGATCAACGGCGATCCGCACACGCTTCGCGCGGGGCGGGACTACCCCCTGTGGACCTCGCGGCTGCCCGAGGGCTACATCCACTTCGACACGGTCAAGATCGAGTTCGCGGGTTAAAAGGTTCTGCAACCCGGCCGCGGATTTTTGGGCCACAGATTACACCGATGACACAAATGGGAATCGGAGAAGTTGGCCACCATCTGTGCCCATCTGTGTAATCTGTGGCAAAAACAGCCGAAGATATTCGGCTGCCATTAATTCAGAAGCCAGGAAGCCAAGAGCCCCTCCTGGTTTCCTGGCTTCTGAATGTTAATCTGGCCTTGGTTTGGCAGCTACCCGTCAGGCGAGGGTTTCGGGGGCGAGGTCGGACTCGCGCATGTCTTCGCGGCGCGGCTTGGGGTTTTTGGGCAGCGCGACGATCACCATGATCGTGGTGAGGACGAGCAGGACCAGCGCGGCCCAGAAGCTGGCGCGCAGGCTCCACGTGTCGGAAATCCAGCCGTAGAGCACCGGGGACAGGCCCACAAAGGTCGAGATCAACGCGAGGAAGGCGATGTTGCTGCGCACCTGCGACCGCGGCGAAGCCTGCGCGGGGTAATTCATGTAGTAGACGCCAAACAATTCCCCCGCGCCGTTGATCCCGAACGCGAGCAGGAACCAATAGCCGGGCACGAAGAGAACCCAGAGCACGCCGGCGATCTGCAGTCCGGCAGTGACCAGCAGGGGGACCTTCGGGTTGGTGCGCACGAGCAGCCAGCCGAGCCAGAAGCCGCAGAGCATCTTGAACGAGAACCGCAGGGTGAGTTGGTAGCCCGCCAAATCCTCCGGGCTGCGCCCGACGGCTTCGCGCGTGAAGATGCTCATGTTATTTTGCACCATGTTGCCGCAGTAAACGAGCAGGTAGGCCACGCACGCGATGAGGAGGATCCGGTTCCGCAAGACCGTCTTGAAGCCGCCGATCACGGCCGTCTGGAAACTCTCGCGCGCGACGTCCACGCGCGGCAGGGGAATCTGGTAGAGCGAAGTCAGATACGCGGCGAAGGCCATGCACACGCCGCTGCCGCCGTAGAGGAACGCGTAGTTGTAGGGATAGCCCATCTGCAGCGACGCGGGCGGCGTCCAGCCAAAGAGCTTTCCGTCGAGGAGCAGCTGCGCGCCGAGCGAACTGATGACCGCGAAGCCCGGACCCCAGCCGTACGCGAGGCCGAGGGCTTTGCCGCGGAGGCGCGCGTCGACACCGCGGTTCAAGGCCTCCCAGCCGAGGACGTTGACCACGCCGTTGGTGATGCCGAGGACGGCCGCATGCACCACGAGCGCGCCGATGATCGCGGTGGCGGACGTGGTGGCGACCAGCACGGCCGCCACACCCACGCCGATGAACGCGGTGACGATGTAACCCCAACCCATCACGGTCTTCAGTAGTCGCGCCTGCGGAAACAGCCAGGCGACGGCCACCGGACCAAAGGCCATCGCGAGATAAATCGTGCTCGGCAGGTTGGCGATCGTGTCGGAGGTGTGCAGCCGCTTGCACAATCCGGCCTGCAGGAAACCGACATAGAGCGCGGGCGCGGCGAGGTAGAGCAGGGCGATCTGTCCGGCGAAAATGAGGGCGTTGCGGTTTTGCAGCCGCGGCTCGAGCGTGCAGGTGTCCGCGGACGCAGGCTTGGCGGCGCCGTCCGTCGGCTCGGGGGTCGCGTCAGCCACGGCGAATTTCCGGGGTGCCGGCTAAGGGGGACATGACCGGACTATCGACAAAAATTTTCCGCGCGTCGAGGCGCTTGAGTGATTTTGATTCGGGAGACGACGGACTACGGGACTACGGCGCGGCGTCACCGGCCGACCAAAGTAGAGGGCCGAGTTCCGTCGAGGCCGACCTTGGCCTGATCGTTGGGCCGGCCTGGGCAGAGCTCGACCCTCCATACAATTCTCGCACAAAGGAGTGATTCCCCGAGAGGGTCGGGTGTTTTTTTCCGAGACAGCGCTCGGAAAAAGCGGCGACGCCACCGTTGTTGGTCGTTCCGCCTGAAGGCGGGACTACGAACAAGACCCGGCGTTTCCTTGAGACAAACACGTTGGTCTCCACGCACGAATAGTCCGACAGGAAGACGGACGGCAGGACTAACGAGCGGGAGGATGGCATGATTTTGGTGCTTGGGTGCTGGACGGCCGGAATGCGTGAAGTAAGGATTCCATGGTATGAAGAATGCCGCTGCTCTCGCTTGGCTGTTGGCCGCGCTGGCGGGCGGGCTCAGGGCGGAACCGTTTTCCTTCTTCGCGATGGACACGGTTTTCCGCGGTAACCCGAACGGCGAAATTCTCGACGTGGCGAAAGCCAGCCGCTACGCGGGGGTCGGCGGCACCCTCGGCAGCGCGGACGCGGTGAAGGCGACCCTCCGCGACTGTGATGAACGCGGGCTGCAACTTTTCGCCGTCTACGCGTCGGCCACGCTCACGCGGGAGGCGCTGACCATCCAACCGGCCGCCTATGAGGTGATGCCGGTGCTGAAGGCGCGCGGGACGATCCTTTGGCTGCACATCACCGGAGCCAAAGGCATCGCGAGTTCCTCCGCCGACGGCGACGCGATTGCCGTCCCGGCGTTGCGCGCCTTCGCCGATCTCGCGGCGACCAACGGCGTCCGGGTCGCCCTCTATCCGCACAAGGGAGACTGGACGGAGCGCCACCCGGACGCGGTCCGGGTGGCGCGGAAAGTGGAGCGCCCGAACCTTGGCGTCGGGTTCAATCTTTGCCACTGCCTGATGGTCGGCGATGAAGCGAAGATTCCCGATCTGCTGGTCGAAGCCGCGCCGAATCTTTTCGTCGTCACGATCAACGGGGCGGACGCCGGTGCCGCCGGCACTTCGTGGGGTCGACTCATCCAGCCGCTCGATCAGGGCAGCTACGACGTCGGCCTAGTACTGCGAAAACTCCGCGAACTGCACTGGCAGGGTCCCATCGGTCTCCAGGCCTACGGCATCAATCTTTCGCCGGCTGAGATTCTCGCGCGCGGCGGCGCGGGGTGGAAAAAACTGAATTCCCCGTAGGAGTCGGGGTGGGAGGGCAGAAAAAAGCCCGGCTCCGTCTTGATCAGACAGAGCCAGGCTTTGACGCCAGCGCGGGGGCAGGGGCAGATTAGCCGTGGCGTCCAATGCCATCCCGCTTCTCTCGAAGCGGGCGACAAGGGGCGCCGGCTGCACGAGGCGATCGTGTTCCTCAGAATTTGCGTCCGACCGAGAAGTAGAAGTTCCGCGGATCGTCGATCGTGTTGCTGCCCTGGCCGACGGCGAAGGTCGGGAAGATGACATTGCTCACGTTGATGATGCCGGCGGCGAACGACCACGAGTCGTTGCGGTAATCCAGGCCGACATCGTAGCGCGAGGCGCCCGGCAGGGCGTACGTGTTCGAGGCCCGGCCGTAGACCGAAGTCTGCGTCACCACGCCGGCCTTGACCGCAAAGCCGCCGTCCTTGGTCCGCTTGAACTGATACCGCGCAAACATCTGGACCTTGTTACGCGGGGTGCCGCGCAGCTCGAGTCCGGAACCGTCGGGTTTAAAACCGGGCGCGCTCGTCTCGTCGAAAACGTAGCCGCCGAAGACCGAGAGATCGCGCGTCAGATCGCCCGCCCAGCTGATGTCAAAGCCCTGCGAGCGGTTGCCGCTGTCGATGAAGTTTTTGCTCCCGCCGGGAAAGGAAGGATCGGTCTGGTTGCGGGTAATGCCGCTTTGCAGGGTGTCGAAATGGGAGATGCCGAGGGAGAGCGCGCCCTTGAAGAAGGTGAACTTGGCGCCGAATTCCTTGTTGGTGGTGTCCGGCGTGACGGTGACCAGAATCTGCCGGGGATCGGTGACGGGAAGTCCGCCAAAGGTTGACACGGTGGTCGCGGCGGCGCCGGCGTCGCTGTAGACGGCAAACAAGGCAACCCAGGCCGCCGGCTTGACGGTCAGGCCGAACAGCGGGCTGCTGATGATCGGGGTGGTGGGCGTGTTCGCGAAGGTGTTGTTCAGATTGTTGTGCGTCCAACCGGCCTTGTTCTGGTCGCGCCGAATGCCGGCCGTGATGATGGCGTAATCCTTGAACAAGCCGATCTGGGTATTGGCGAACGTCGCGAACGATCCGCCCTTGGTGTTGCTGTTACCCGTGTTCAACAGGCTGGTCGGCAAACCGGAGTTGTACACCGGGGCCATGATGTTGAAAGGCAGCACCCCATTGGCCGAGGCGAAGTTGAGGCTGTCGCCCTTGCTGCGCGCGACTTCGTAGCCGATCAGGGTTCTCGACGTGAACACGTCGTCCTTGGATTTGAGGCTGATCGCCACGTCGCCCTGCAGGCGGTAGGCCTGCTGCGAAGTGCGGCTGCGGTTCACGGCGTAGGTGCCCATGAGATAACCGTCCGCATCGTAGGTGAAATTGTCGGCCAGCGCGTTCCGGTAGAGATCGGTGGTGATGGAATAGAGCTTACCCGATTGCCGAAACGAGAAAATGTCGTTGAAGCGATGCGTCAGGATGAGCGAGAGAGAGTGGAGATCGGTGGAGCGGCCCATCCCGGCGGCCCCGCTGGAGTTGATGTTGATCGGCATCCAGCGGTTGAGCAGAAGCTTGGCGTTGGCGGGCACGACGATCGGCGTGGCCCCGGCCCCGAACGTGGGCGCCAGATAGGCCGAACCGAAACCGCCGGGCGTGAAGTTGGATACGCTCGAGACCTGCGTCAGCAACTCGGTGTCCTTCGTGATGCGCCACGTAAACGACGGGAAGACCGCCGTCTTCTTGACGTGCTCGTTGTCGCGAAAGGTGTCGGCGTTCAGGTAGGAGGCGACGACCCGGTAGGCCATGTTGCCGTAGCCGGGCACCGCGCCGGTGACATCGACGACGCCCCGGACAAAATTCCACGAGCCCATGGTGACGTCCACGGAGCGCTGTTCGGTGAAGAGCGGCTTCTTCGTGATGAAGTTCAGGAAGCCGGTCGACTCGGAGGCGCCGGCGATCGAGGCGGACGGGCCCTTGATGAGCTCGAGGCGGTCAATGTTGGCCATGTCGGCCGCGGTGACGGGGGCGAAATAACCGTCTTCGTAATGGCTGAAGCTGGAGGCGAGGCCGCGGACGATGGCGCCGTCGGGCGTATTCTGGCGCGGAGTCGCGCCCGACGTGTAACGCAGCGCCTGATCGAGCGAATAAGAGCCGATGTCCGCCAGCAGGTTGGCGTTCATGACGGTAATCGTCTGGGGCACATTCTCGACGGGCGTGTTCATGCGCGTGGCGGACGCGAGATTGGAGGCCCCGTAGCTCTGGCCCTTGGTCTCCTGCACGGTGAAGACCTGCAATCGAACGGTTTCATCCGCGGTCGCAGCCGCGGCGCCGGACGTGGGCGCTGGGTTGGCGAGTTGGGCGGAGCCGATGGTGCAAAAGCCGGAGAAACCGGCGAAGGCGACCGCGAGGAACCGCGCCAGGCGGTGCAGCGGGAGGGAGGGAGGGAGGTTTTGGTTCATTTGTTAGACGGGAAACGGCGGTTTTGTGGCGAGGCCAGCGGAGCGGCGTGAAAGAGAAATGGACTTTTGCGACTAGAGTTTTTGGTGAATCCGGTTCCACGCGTCGCGGCGGCGGACGGGATTGATACTGGGCGGTCGACTCCGGGCCGCGGCTCGTGCAGACGCCAAGGCCAGATTACCGGGCTCCGATTCTACAGCATCCGCGGAAGGCGTCACTATGGTTATGAGGCAAAGATACTCAGATTTCTCGTCATCCCCCTCGAGCCGGTGATCGCCGCAAAAAGGCGGGCGGGCGCCACGGCCCGCGCGCTTCACGCGTTGCGGCGACCGGGAGCCGGCCGGACCAGATTCTGGCGCCGAAATTCTCCCGGGGTCTGACCGTAGCCGATCTTGAAGGCGGCCTGCAGATAGTGGCCGTGCGCGAAGCCGGTTTGCTCGGCAATGGTCTCGATCGTCAGGTCGGTTTCGCAGAGGAGGCGCTCCACCTCGCGGAAACGCACCCGCAGAATCTCCTCCTTGGGTGTGCGGTTGAGCGCCGCCTTCATCCGGCGGTCGAGCGTGCTGCGCGAAGCGTTTAATTTCCGGCACAGATCGTCGACGCTGAGACCAGCCGAGGCGTTTTCGCGAATCATCCGCGCCGCGTGGGCGACAAGGCGATCGTTGATGACGAACTCATCCGAGGAGGCCCGGACCACGATCCCTTTGGGCGGGAAAAGGGTTTCGCCTTTCGGTCGGGCGCCGCCGCGCATCAGTCGGGCGAGGAGCTCGGCTGCGGCATAGCCCACGGTCTCGCCGTCGAAGCGCACGCTGGTAAGCGGCGGACTGGCGAAGGCGCACAGCGTTTCCTCGTTCTCGGCTCCGACCACCGCCACCTCCTCCGGCACCGGAATGCCGGCGCGCTGGCAGGCGTCCAGCAGGCGCACGCCCAACTGGTCGTTGGCCGCGAAAATACCGACCGGCTTCGGTAGCGCGGACAGCCAGGTCATGAGTCGGGCCTGGCCGTCCTCCCAGTCGGCGGCGCGGTCGGAAATGGGTTCAGGCAGGAGCGAACAGGAGCCGCCTCGGGCCCGCACGGTGGCCACGAAATTCTGCACGCGCTCCTCGAAGAACCGCTCGGTGTGGAGACTACACGCCGCGAAATTCCGATAGCCGCGGTCGAAGAAGTGCTCGGCCACCATTTGACCGATCAGCCCGTTGTCCATGCCGACGAACGGGAGCGTGCTTTTCAGGAACGTCGCGCGCAGCTCGACCGCCGGCAGTCCGGTCGCGGCGATCACGTCGGCCATCTCCTGCGTGAACGTGCGCGTGAGGATGCCGTCGCCATCCCAGTTCTTCAGCCACGGCGGTGGGCCGGACTCCAGCGCGCGCAGCTCGATGAAGCATGACCACGGGCCGTGGGCGGCGACGTAGCGTCGCACCCCCGCGAGCAGTTCGCGGGTGTAGGTGCGCGTGGTTTCGACCAGGAGCGCGACGCGCGGGGGACGGCGACGGCGGGAAGGCATAAAGGGAGGATGACGAAAAACCTGAGTATTGGTGAAGGATCAGTGGAGTGACTGCGATGGCGAACAACCTTATAGTGGCCACCATGACTCCATTTCATGGCAAGGCGCTCATCGTCATCGGCGACGCGGCGGAGACGCTCGACACCCTTTATCCCTATTACCGTCTGATCGAGGCCGGCATCCAGCCGGTCGTCACCGGGCCGGAGCACCGCCGCTACCAGATGGTGATGCATGAAGTGAAGCCGGGCTGGACCATCACGAAAGAGTGGGAGGGCTACACCATCGACGTGGACGTGCCGTTCTCCGCGGTAAAGGAAGAGGAGTATCTCGGCATCATGTTTTCGGGCGGTCGGGCGCCGGAATACATCCGCTACGACACCGATCTCGTGCGGATCACGAAACACTTCTTTGCCGCCAACAAGCCGATCGCCTCGGTGTGCCACGGGGTGGAGATCCCCGCCTATGCGGGCTGCGTGCAGGGGCGCCGGATGGCCACGGTCGCGAAATGCCGGTTCGATCTCGAAGCCTGCGGCGGCGTCTACGTCGACGCCGCGTGCGTCGTGGACGGAAATCTCGTGTCGGGCCGCACCTATCGCGACAACGGCCACTATCTCGGACCTTGGATAAAAATGCTCGAAGCCGCCCGCGCGGCGGGCGCAGACTCGCGTGCGGTCAAATAACCCGGCACGCTTTTCCGGTTCCATGATCCCCCGCCGCCAGTTTCTCCAGTCGCTCGCCGTGGCGGCAGTGGCGCCCCGACTGGTCCGGGCCGCCCGGGCCGAGCCGTTTCGTCTGCGCTACGTGCTGGCCTCCGCGCTGTATGGCGAGATGCCGCTCGACGTGATTCTGCCGGAAGTGGCCCGGACTGGATCCGAGGCGATCGACATCTGGTGCCGGGTGCATGGCAACCAGCGCGAGCAAATCACGGCGATGGGCGACGACGCCTTCGCCGCGTTGCTCGGCCAGCATCGGGTGAAGTTGGGCGTGAGCACGCGTTATCCCCTCGGGCCGACCGGTCTTGGCGACGAGATGAGCTGGCTGAAGAAATTTGGCGGCCGCGTCATCGTCACCGGCAGCGGCGGCCCCAGCGAACCGGCGGGCGCGGAGGCCAGGACCGAGGTGCGCGCGTTCCTCGAGCGGATGAAACCTCACGTCGCCCGGGCGGAGGAATGCGGCGTGACGATCGCGATCGAGAATCACAACAAGTCGCTGCTCTGCCATCCGGACTCGCTGCGCTATTTCGCGGAGTTCAATCGCTCGGCCCAGCTCGGCGTCGCGTTTGCCCCGCACCACCTGCATCCGTGGGTGGAGCAGATCCCGGCGCTGATTCGCGATCTCGGGGCGAAGCAGATTCCGTTCGTTTATTTTCAGGAACATTCCGTGAGCAGCAGCCAAAAGATGCCGAAGGAAATCGAGCTGCAGCAGCTGCCCGGTTTCGGCGGTGGTCTCGACTACCGGCCGATCGTGAAGGCGCTGGCCGACATTCGCTTCGCCGGGCCCGCCGAAATCTTCATGCATCCGATGCCGCGAGGGGTGCCGATTTTGCCGACCGCGGGCGAGATTACCGCGGCGGTCAATCGTTCCCGCGACTACCTTGAGCGCTGTCGGCTGGAGGTCGTGGCGTGAGACGCAGCGGGCGATTCGGTCTGTTGGGCCTGCTGATTTGCCTGGTGGCGCGGGCCGAGCCACTGGTGGTCGGATTCGATCGTTTTCACGCCGCGGCCCCGGACGCGGTGGGCGGGCGTTTGCTCTACAACGAGCTCGGCTGCGTCAACTGCCACGGCGGAGAAACCGGTTTGCCGCTGCGCCGCGGTCCGGACCTGACCACGGTCACGACCCGGGCCAAGGCGGAATGGCTGCAGGCGTTTCTCGCCGAGCCGTCACGCCAGCGCCGCGGCACGACGATGCCACACCTGTTGGCCGGCCGCGACGCAGCGGACCGCGATGCCATCGTGCACTTTCTCGCCACGCTGGCGCCCGCGAACCCGGTCCGGCCGAAACCGATCGCGCACATGAATGCCGAGCTCGGGCAGAAGCTCTTTCACACCAAGGGCTGTGTCGCCTGCCATGCCCCGCGCGCCGACTACGCGCCGGCGGACGGACGCCCGGCGGCGGGCGAGTTCGCGTACGGATCCGTGGAGTTTCCGGCGCTCGCCGAGAAATACGTCCTGGTCACCCTTGCCGCCGTGGTGCGCGATCCCCTGGCGGCGCGGCCCGATGGGCGCATGCCCCGGACGGAGATGGAAGATCAGGACGCGCTCGATCTTTCGGCCTACTTGCTCGGCCTCGGCGGTACCGACGGCGAAGGAGCGCCAAAACTGGCGCCGTTCACGCCGGATCCCTCGCTCGCCACTCGCGGCCGGGAAATCGTGGCGGCGCTTCGTTGTGCCGCGTGTCACACGCTGCCCTCGGCCGCCGCCGTGACGCCGGTCGAACTGCGGCGCACCGCGGGTGGATGTCTCGACGAAATTCCCGCGGCCGGGTTGCCCCGCTATGAGCTCGGCCCCGCCCAACGCACCGCCTTGCGCGCCTATCTCGCGGCGCGCACCGCGCCGACGACGGTGGCGCAGCAAGCGCTCGGAACCCTTGAAGCGTTGAACTGCCTCGCGTGCCACGAGCGCGACGGCCGGGGTGGCCCGGACGCCGCGCGCAAAGCCTACTTCACCGGTGACCATAATCTTGGCGACATGGGCCGCTTCCCGCCGCCGCTGACCGGCGTCGGACGCAAGTTGCAACCGGACTGGCTCACGCAGGCGGTGGCTGGTGCCCACCGCGATCGCCCGTATCTGGAAACCCGGATGCCCGGCTACGGCGCGGCCGTCGCGCCACTGCCGGCGCTGCTCACCGCGACGGACGCACGCGCTGAGGCCGCGTTGCCGGCCGGCGACGTCGAGGCGGGACGCAAACTCCTGGGCACCCTGGGCGGCGTCAGTTGCATCACCTGCCACCGCTGGGGCGAGCGCGCCTCGCTTGGCATCCAGGGGCTCGATCTCTCCACCCTCGCGAAACGACTGCAGCCCGGTTGGCTGCGCGAGTACTTGATCAATCCGGCGGCCTATCGCCCCGGCACGTTGATGCCGTCGTTCTGGCCCGAGGGAAAAGCCGCCAACCGCGAGATCCATGGCGGCGACACGGACCGGCAGATGGCCTCCATTCTCGCGTTTGCCGAGCGCGGGCAGGGACTGCCGGAAGGGTTTCCCGCCCACACCGCGCGGGAGTTTGAGTTGATCCCCGGCTCGCGGCCGATCGTGTTGCGCACGTTTCTCGCCGACGTCGGCACCCACGCCATTCTCGTCGGCTTTCCGGCCGGCGTGCATTTTGCCTACGACGGTCTCGAGTGCCGGCCGGCGCTCGCGTGGAAAGGAAAGTTCTTCGATGCGTATGGCACCTGGTTCAGCCGCTTCGCCCCGTTCGAAAAACCGCTCGGCGATTCCGTGGTGACGTGGCCGGCCGCCGATGATTCCCGCGGCACGCGGCGGTTCGAGGGCTACAAGCTGGATGGCGCGGGCGTGCCCACATTTCTGTTCTCCGTCAATGGCGTGCCTGTCGAGGAACGTTTCGAGGCGGCGGAGCACGGCCTCCGGCGCACGTTTCGCTGGGATGTCGAGGCGCTGCGCTCGCTCCCGCTCGCCCATCCACCCGGCCTCACCGTGCGGGAAACGGCGGCGAGCACGCCCGGCAAACTCGAATTTATCTACACGTGGCCATGAAACGCATCGTCTTGCTGGGAGCCGGCCTCGTCGCCGCCGTCGCGGTCCGCCTGACCGCCACCGAGGGCTACGAAATTCAGACCGTCCTCGCTGGCAACTCGTCGACCTCGTCGCGCAGCACCACCTGGAAACCGGGCGACGGCCTGACCCTGGAGGTCAGCGGCATGGATTTTACCGCCGACGGGAAACTCGCCGTCGCGATCCGCAAGGGCGAGGTCTGGCTGCTCGACGGTGTGATGGGCCCCGTCGAGAAGGTCCGCTCTTCGCTCTTTGCGTCGGGCTTGCATGAACCGCTCGGCGTCCTGCGCGATGGCGACAGCCTGCTGGTGACCCAGCGCACGGAGGTCACGCGGTTGCGCGATACGAATGGTGACGGCGTGGCTGACGAATACCTCACGGCCGCGCGCGGGTGGAACGTCTCGGGCGCCTATCACGGATACGCGTACGGCCCGAAACGCGACGGCCGGGGTAATCTCTGGGTGGCGCTCAATCTCGACATGGGCGAGCGCTCCGACAACAAGGCGGCGTGGCGCGGCTGGAGCGGCCTCATGGGTGCCGACGGCGCGTTCGTGCCGATGGTGGCGGGGCTCCGTTCGCCGTGCGGCCTCGGCGCGAATGTCGCGGGCGACATGTTCTGCGTCGACCAGCAGGGCACGTGGATCCCGTCCACGCCGATTTATCATCTCCGCAAGGGCGCATTCTTCCTGAACCCCGAGGGCATCGCCTCCCAGGAGCGGCCGGAGTCGCCGCTGAAACTCTCGGCGCCCGTGCCGAACAAGGTGCCTTATCCCGAAGCGCTCCGCGCCCTGCCGGAAATGGTGCCGCCCGCCGTCTGGCTGCCCTATCACAAGATGGGTCGCAGCGGGACTGACCTGGCCGTATGCGCGCAGGACGGAAAATTCGGCCCGTTCGACGGGCAGTTCTTTGTCGGCGAGTTCACCGACTCCAAGGTCAGCCGCGTTTTCCTGGAAAAGGTCGAGGGGGAGTATCAAGGCGCGGCGTTTCCTTTTCTGTCCGGCTTCGCCTCCGGCGTCGTGCGGCTGCTCTTCGCGCCGGACGGCAGCCTGCTCGTCGGCATGAGCAGCCGCGGCTGGTCCTCGCTCGGCACGCAGTCCTACGGGTTGCAGCGCGTCCGGTGGAGCGGGGTGACGCCGTTCGCGATCCGCGAAATGCACGCACTGCCCGACGGCTTTGAATTGGTCTTCACCACGGAGGTGGATCCGGCGACCGCCGGGCTCGCCGCGTCCTACACGCTGAAGAGTTACACCTACCTTTATTCCGGCGCCTACGGCAGCGCGGAGATTGATGTCCAGCCGCTCCCGGTGACGGGCGCCTCGGTCAGTGCGGACCGGCATCGCGTCCGCCTGCGGACGGAGGGCTTGCGCGCCCTCTACGTGCACGAGCTGCGGGCGGCGGGCGTTCGTTCTGCGGCGGGTGCGGCTCTCGCGCATCCCGACGCCTACTACACGCTCAACCGCATTCCCGTCGGGCGCTGAACCAGCGGAGTAATGCTCCGGCCGCCCCTCGTTGGGCTGGCTCGCCACGCCTCCCGCTCGGCGTCCAGGACCCGTGCATCGGGGCGATTGGGGTGAGCGGCATGACGTCGGCCACAGAACAAAGCGGTCAATCCGATTAGCCGCAAATTGCACCGATAAACACCGCGACCATCCTCCGGCATCTGTGCCCATCGGTGAAATCTGTGGCCAAAAGAGCTCCTCTCCTTTGGTTGCGGCCGCGGCGCGGAAGGATGGATGTGTTTCAAGGCGTCCTGGGGGAGTTAGAAACCGAAACCGATCTTCGCGACCTTCTGGGCGGCGCGTCGACCGCAGTCCTCAAGATCGGTGATCGTGAGGTCGGAGCGAATCAGCGTCTTCTCGTTCTTGGCCCCGTAGTGCCAGTCGGTGACCGCGACGGCGCGCCGGAGAATTTTGGCCAGGTCGCGGTAGGGCGGATCGTTGCACAGCGACGGCAAAAGCTGGCAGCGCACGGCCTCGCAGATTTTCGGAGAGAAGCCCCATTCCGCGAGCGCGAACGTGCCAGCGTCGGTGAAGGAAACCCCGAGCCTCAGCCGCTCCAGTTGTCCCCGCAGCGCCAGTTCGCGCTCGTCGATCGATTCTTCGCCGGCGGGCAGCACACTGCACAATACCCAGATTCCCACCAGGTGCATGATGCCGGCGGTATAGGCGGCGGGATCGCCGAGACTGATCTCGTCGGCGACGAAAGCCGTGTGCAGCGAGCGGGCCCAAAAATGATCGGCCGTCGCCGGATAAAGGCGCGTGGGAAACTTCCGAAGATCGGTCAGCGCGACGATTTGCGTCAGGTGCGAAAGCTCGCGCAGCCCGAGGCGCAGCACCGCGTCCCGGATGTTGTCGATCGGCTCCCGGCCGCCGTAGTAGCTGCTGTTGCAGGAGGCCACGACCCGGGCGGCGAGGGCGGGGTCGGACTGAAACAAGCCGGCAATTTCCGCGAGTTCCACCTCGGGTTGAAGCAACAACGACGTCAACCGGGCCAGCACCCGTGGGCCGCTGGGCAATTTGTCGAGGTCGATCGCTTCCGCAATATGGTCCGGCGTTATCATGGCCTAGGACTTATCGGCACGGATGGGCCGAACTAAACTGCCAGGGCGTGGGCTGGCCTTGGCGCGGCCGGGCGTTAGCGTCCCGCGCATGATGACTCCCCGCTTTTTTATGCCGGCCCTTTTCGCCCTGGTCACGGCCGCCACCGTTCGCGCCGAAACGGCGGCCGGCAATTATCAGGTGGTCGAAAACTGGGCCCAGTTTCCCGCCGGCGTCACGGCCTGGAGCCCGGCCACGGGAGTCGATCTCGACGCCCAGGGGAACATCTACGTTTTTCACCGCCATCCCGCGATGCCGATCATGGCCTTTGACCGGAACGGCAAGTTCCTGCGCGCCTGGGGCGAGGGGATGTTCAAGACGACGCATTTCCTGCGGACGGATCCGGACGGGAACGTCTGGGTCACCGACCGGGGCCTTCACCAGGTTTTCAAATTCAGTCCCGCGGGAAAATTGCTGCTCACGCTCGGCCGTAAGGGCGTGGTCGGCGACAACGCGTCGCACGATGCGTTCAACGGCGTCGCCGACCTCGTGATCGCGAAGAACGGAGACATCTTCATTGCCGACGGCGAAAGTACGAACACGCGCGTCGTGAAGTACTCGAAGGACGGCAAGTTCGTCTCCTGGTGGGGCGGCCTCGGCAAGGAACCGGGTAAGTTCGACGAACCGCACAGCATCGCGATCGACACCGAGGGGCGGCTCTACGTGGGCGACCGCCGCAACCGGCGCGTGCAGGTGTTCGATCAGACGGGAAAATTTCTGCAACAGTGGACCCACTTCGGCACCCCGTGGGGCGTGTTCGTCAAAGGCGACCGGCTGTACGTCGTCGACGGCACGGAAGCCAACTGCCTGTACATCGCGAGCACGAAGGACGGCCGGATTCTCGACAAAGTGGAGGGCCTGAAGAACGCCACTGCGGTCACGGTCGATGCGCAGGGCGCGATCTACATCGGCGAAGTGAACGGCGCCAATGTGCGCAAACTGGTGCCGAGGCACTGAGCCGGAAGAATTCGGTTGAGAGTTGAGAGTTGAAAGTTGAAAGCCCGGCCGGGGAGAAAGCTACCGTGGGTGGATATCGCAAAGAAAGGGTTACGGATCGGCGTGGCCCGAATCTCGCCGAAAAGACGCGCGGTCGCTCCGGTCTTCATCGCTTTCAACTTACACCTTTCGACCTTCAGCTCGCATCCGGCCCCGCTTCACTCCTGCGCGAAGCGGATCACGTGACTGGCTTCGCGGGTGAGCTGCACCGTGTAGGGCGTGTGCAGCGGCAGGATGTTTGCTCCCTGCGAGACTTTCCACGGGGCGAGCGCCCCATCCGCGTTGACGCGCAACTCGGTGAAGACTGATTCGGGCGAACCCGAGCGAATCGGATAACCGTCGTTGCTCGGCGTGTAGAGGAATTGGGCGGTGGGGTTGATGCCGCTGGCGGAAGTAAAGCCGATCGTCACGGTGAATTGGTCGGGCACGACGTGGCCAAACTCCACGGTCAAAACGTAACGGCACTCGGGCGTGATTTGATCCGGAGTCAGAACTTTTTCGCCGTCGGGCCGCCGCAGGACAATGCCCCGGACCCGGCCCTGCGATGACTGGAAATACGGGCGCAGGGTCGCGAATGCCGGACGGTCGACCGCCCCGTCCTTGAGCCACAGCGGCGGAATCAGCACATACATCAAGTTGGGCCTTCCGTGCGGCAGCTTTTCCCTCAGCCCAATCGGCGTCATCACGATCGTTTCGTCGAAAGTCAAAAAGCCGGGTCCCACCCGGAGGATCAATTGATCGCGGGAACGAATCGCGCGAAATGTTTCGGGGTCCCGTCCTTCGCCGGGAAACTGGGCCCACGCGGTCGCGGCCAGAAGCAACGAGGCGAGAACCGAACCGATGCGGCGGGCGGGGAGAGGCGCACTCACGGGGAGAGACGAGGGTGGCGCCGGGTCGGGATGTCAACGACGGGGAGGAGAGAGCCATGGCACGGTTGAAAGGAATCCCGCCAAACCGGTCGCACGCGGAGCCGCGGAGAACGCGGAGCAGACAAAATCAATGCGTGGCACGAGATTTCTCCGCGACTCCGCGTGACACTCTCCCCCGACCCCGAAAAATTCGTCCGTACGCGTTCCATGGCCCGCTGCCGAGGCCGGATGCGGCCCTATTTTCGGAATTTCTTCACTTCGGCAATCAGGGCGGTGATTTCGTCGCCGTGCAGTTTTTCTCTGAAAGACGGCATCAGTTGCTTGCCGCCCTTGTCGTTTTTTCCCTCGGTGATTTGCCGGCGAATCTCGGGGTCGGCGAGTTTGCTTTCGGTCAAGTCCTTCACGCCCAATTTTCGGGCCGCCGGAGTCCGCGCCCGGCCGTCGGGTCCGTGACACGGGGCGCAATGGGTGATAAACAGCTCCGGCGCGTTGATGGTCTCGGCCGCCCGGGGCAGGGGCGTTCCCGGGCCGCAGACGAGGGCGATAAGCCAGAGACGCGGCGGGAGCAAACGGGCGCACAGGTTCATGACGCTTCAACCTTTGCCCGTATCCGGCCGGGTGCAAGACGGCGTCGGGTTCGAACGCACCCTCTCCGCGCGCTCCGCGTCTCCGCGTTAACCACTCCAATCCGACGCGCGCGGAGCCGCGGAGTGCGCGGAGCATGGTGCTCTTTATCGGTCGGTGCGTCGGGAAATAACATCGACGGACCGCGGGCGTTGCTATTGCCAGACTACACCCACCCGCCCCCGCCATGCCTTCCCCTCTTTGCGTACTGCTGATCGTTCTTTTTTCCGCGTGCTCCGCCCGCGCCGCGGAATTTCGCCTCGCGACGTTTTCCGTCGATGTGACGATCCCGATGGGACATCCGTGCATGGGCGGCGGCATCTCGCCGGCGCAATCGGTCGTGGATCCACTGTTCGCCAAGGGCTTCGTGCTGACGGGGGCGGAGAAACCGTTCGTGCTGATCGTCTTCGACTGGTGTGAAATCCGCGGCACCTCATACGAAAAATGGCAGCAGGCGCTCGCGCAGGCGGCGGGCACGGAGCCGCAGCGCGTGCTCGTCACGACCACGCACGTCCACGATGCGCCGGTGATGGATGAGGACGCCGAGAAACTGCTGCGCGATATGGCGGCGACCGGCGCCTGGAAAAATATTCCGCCGCCCGATCCCGCGGCGGCCATCCAGTACGCCTCGGTGTGCCAGCCGGAGTTCAACGACGCGTGCATCCCGCGCGTGGTGACAGCTGTGCGCGAGAGTCTGGGGCAGACGCGGCGGGTCACTCATTTCGGCACCGGGCGGGCCAAAGTGGAAAAAATCGCGAGCAACCGCCGCTTCGTCACCCGCGCCGGCGCGGTGTCGTATGGCCGGTTCAGCCGCTCGAGCGACCCGGAGGTGCAGGCGGCTGACGAAGGCACGATCGATCCGTGGCTGCGGACCTTGAGTTTTTGGGATGGCGACCAGCCGGTCTGCGCGCTGCACAGCTACGCGGTGCACCCGATGAGCAGCTACGGCGCGGGCAAGGTCTCGGCGGATTTTCCAGGCGCGGCGCGGGCGCAGATGCAGCGGGAGCACCCGGACGTGTTTCAAATCTACAGCACGGGTTGCGCGGGGAATGTCACGGCCGGCAAGTACAACACCGGCGCGCCCGAGAATCGTCCGGTCCTCGCTGGGCGAATGCACGACGCGATGGAACGGTCCTGGACCAGCACGCAACGCGCGCCGCTGACCGGCGCTGGTTTCAAGCATGTCTTGATGCCGCTGGGCGCCCGCGCCACGTCGGAGCACACGGAGGAAATTCTGCGAAAACGCCTGGCCTCGGGTGTCGGGCCCTACGAGCGGGCCGAAGCGGCGATGGGCCTCGCTTGGTATGAGCGCGTGAAGCGCGGGCATCACATCGCGGTGCCGGCGATCGAGTTCGATCGCACGCATGTGCTCATGCTTCTCCCGGCGGAAGCGTACGTGGAATATCAACTCTTCGCGCAGGAATGCCGGCCGGACAGTTTCGTGATGGTGCTGGGCTACGGCGAATGCGGGCCTGGCTACATCCCGATCGACCGCGCGTTTCGGGAGAATGATATCAATCTCAAAGACTGGGCCTGGACCCCGCCGGGCAGCGAGGCGGTGATGCGCGCGGCGATCCGCGAAGTGCTGAAGTAGCGTGGTCTTGCGGCGTCTTCGAGCAAATCGAGCCGACTCACGCGGAGGTGGGTCGAGCGGGGAAAGTAGACCATTGAATTGTGGCACTTGAGTTCTGGAGCGAAGAACCACGACCATCGGAGAGGCGATCCTTGAGCATTCATCCCTGGCCCTGAAATTGGGGTGGATGGCCTGTTGCCCTGCCGTGTCTTCACCAAGGATCTTTGCGACGTCGGTCCATCCACGTGCTCCCTGAATACTCAGTTCCTCCGCGTCTCCGCGCCTCCGCGTGAACCAAACCAGCTCACGCGGAGACGCGGAGGACGCGGAGCAGGACAACCGATCCCGGGATTGTGGGCGCCGGGGCTCTGGGGAAAATGGCGAACAGGCGATTCTCGAATATTTTTTTCGCACCCTGAAATTGGGGTGAATGGCCTGTTGCCGTGCGATGTCTTCACCAGGGAGGTTTGCGACGTCGGTCCATCCATGCGCTCCCCGAAAACTCAGTTCCTCCGCGTCTCCGCGTGACTCAAACCAGCTCACGCGGAGCCGCGGAGGGCGCGGAGGAGGACAAACAATCCTGAATTACGGGCATTGGAGCTCTGAGGGAAATATCGACCCGGCGATTCCCAAATATTTTTCCCGACCCTGAAATTGGGGTGAATAGCCTGTTGCCCAGCCGTGTCTTCACGAGGAAATTTGCGACGTCGGTCCATCCATGCGCTCCCCGAAAACTAAGTTCCTCCGCGTCTCCGCGCCTCCGCGTGAACCAAACCAGCTCACGCGGAGAAAACGGCGATGAAAGAATTGGATGATATCACCGGTACGGTCGTGGATGCGGCGTTGCAGCTCCATCGCGACTTGGGCCCTGGCTTGTTGGAGTCGGTTTACGAGGTGGTGCTGGCCCGTGCGCTCGAAAAGCGGGGGCTTGGCGTGGAACGCCAGACACCCATCGCCTTTGAATATGATGGCATGATTTTTTCAGAGGGATTTCGGGTCGATTTGCTCGTCGAACGTCGCGTGGTCGTCGAACTGAAATCGGTGGAAAAAATTGCTCCCCTGCACAGCAAACAACTCCTCACCTACCTGCGGCTGATGCGGCTGCCGGTTGGCCTCCTCATTAATTTTGGTTCCCCCACGTTGAAGGAAGGGGTCAACCGGGTGGTCAACCATCTCGATCCCTCCGCGTCGCCGCGCCTCCGCGTGAATCAATCCGGGTCACGCGGAGCCGCAGAGGGCGCGGAGATGGATGGAGCAGGGCAACCAAAGTATTGAATTGTGCGCATCTGAGTTCTGGAGCGAAGCCTACCATCATCGACCAGGTGACTCTTGAGCATTTTTCCATGCCCCGGAGATTTGGGTGGATGGCGTAGTGCCATGCCGCCTCTTCGCCAGACAGGATCGGCGATGTCGGTCCATCCATGGGATCCCAAAAAATCTACTTCTCCGCGTCTCCGCGCCTCCGCGTGACCCAAACCAGCGCACGCGGAGCCGCGGAGGGCGCGGAGGAGTCGAACAAGCGCGGCCACCGTACAACCGCGGCGGCTCAGCGAATCGTCAGGGCGAAGGCCTCGGCGTTTTCGAGATGAAGGCGGATTAAGTACGAGCCCGCGGGCAGCGTGGCGGGATTCGCGTGCTCCCCTTCTACCGCGTGCCGCAGTCCGTCGTCGTGAATCGGCCGCGCCTCCTCGTGCGTGAAACCCGGGACCCGGTGACTTTCGGCGGTGCGCCCAGCGAAAACGGCAAAAGCCCCGCCGCCAGCGATAATATCCGGCTCAGGCCGCGCCGGAGTAGAAAGAATTTCATAAACGGAGAGAGGTGCTCGCCTCGGGCCGGACGCCGAATCCGCGCCATCCATCTAATCCGTGGTCAAAACTCAAAATTTGGGCGGCGCTCAGTTCTGGGGTTCGAGCTTGAGCATGAGTCCGTCGAGAATCGCGTCCGTCTGGAGTTTGATCCGCTGTCCCGGCGGCGGCGGTTTGTCGGCCGGCGCCGTCTTCTTGTGCTGTTCGAAGGCGGTGTCGCCCTCGGCTTGAGCCGCCTTGAGGAAGGCTTCCTTGGTGTCGTGAAACGCCGCGCCGTCGCCGAGCTCGGCGGGCGTCGGGGTGCGGCCAAAGAACGGCGCGGTGGAATCGCCGATGAGCCAGACGCGCCAGTCGTTCTCGTCGGCGAAGTAGGCGGCGACGGCGCCCCGGGTGGTGACGCCGAGCTTCGCGGCGAGGGCCTTCATGAATTTTCCCGGCGCATCATCTTCGGCGGTGGGCGGAGATTTTGCGAACACGCGGGCGGCGATGCGCAGGCCGGTGGCGCGTTCGAAGTTCGCCAGCTTGAAATTGAAATTCTTCGCCCGCGGCGGATCGGACGGGAGGAGTTTGTCGGGATCGTCGAAGTGCGCGAGTGGGCCTGGGGCAGCGGCGGCCTTCGCGGCGGGGCTGGGCCCGGGCGTTTCGGTAAATTTTTTCGCGCGAGCCGAGAGGGTGGCGAAGGCGGCGGCGTCAGCGCGGAAAGTCTTGGCGGCGGGACCTACGCGGAGAATTTTTATCGCGACAGGATCGTCCTGCTCCATCTGCGGCAGAACGTCCAGCCCGCGCACGGTGCGGCCGAAGACGGAGTGGAGATAGTTGAGCCGGTGGGTGGGTGCGAGGGTGAGAAAGAATTCCTAGCTGTTGGTGTCGGGTCCGCCGTTGGCCATCGAGAGGATGCCGACGCCGTCGTGGCGAAGCCCGGGGATGAATTCGTCCGGAAAACGGTGGGGGATGGGATCCTTTTCGTCGTCGGTGTCCTTGAGCCCGGGATTGCCGCTCTGGATGACGAACCCAGGCGCGACGCGATACCAGGTCAGCCCCGTGTAGAACGGTTTCCCGTCCTTCGGCGCGAGCGTGCCCTCGGCCAGGCCGGTGAAGTTCGCGCACATGAGCGGGGCTTTCGTGTAGAAGAGCTCGACCGTCACGGTGCCGCGCGGGGTCGTGAACTCAGCGTAGAGTCCGTCGGGGAGCGGCGCGGAGTTGGCGGCGCGGAGAGCGGCGGCCGCGAGCAGAAGCGGAAAGAGGCGGAGAAATTTCATTTTTTGCTGCGAATGAAGCGATGAGGCCCGGAGGCCGGAAGACGAACCAAGGCAGTTTGACCGTGGATTGCACGGATCACACGGATTTCTTTGCCTCTTTGACTTCACTGCTGGGTCTCCGGCTCCTTCGCGCGCTCCGCGTCTCCGCGTCTCCGCGGGCACTGGGATATTTTGACACACGCGGAGACGCGGAAAATGCGGAGATGTTACCAATCGTGGCCCACGGGACGCGCTTCGCCCACTCTGCAAAAAGCGAATCGGGAAATCGGCCTTGTCCGCGGCGATTGGCCGAGCACGATCAAAACATGAAACCTTTCAGCGCTC
>CANJNJ010000083.1 GCA_947474995.1 Opitutaceae bacterium
GTGGTCCGTGGTCCGTGGTCCGTGGTCCGTGGTCCGTGGTCCGTGGTCAGCGGCCCGCCTTCTGTCGCCCGTCTTCCGCCGGCGGCGACTGCCACGAAAATTCCGACCGCTGCGATGCTCATGCCCCAAGGCCGCGCCCGGAGTGCCCGGCCCACCCGGAACGAGGTCCGACAAGGGGGCAAGAATGCTCCCAGGTTTTGGCGGAGCCAAAACGCAATGGGGTTCGCGGCCCGGCCGCGAACCCACTCAATCGATCGTGTACGGCTCCGGCACTTCCTCCACCTCAGCGTGCGCCGTGAGTGTCACGAGGCTGCGCAAGGACGTGAAGTGCTGGCTGAGATCGAAGTCGCCGCCAAGGCCGCCGATCAGCTTATCGAACAAATCCTTCTTCGCCGCCTTGAGCACCTGGATCCGCTCCTCGATCGTGCCGGCCGTCACCATGCGGTAAACAAACACCGTGTTGGTTTGGCCGATCCGGTGCACGCGATCGACGGCCTGCGCCTCAACCGCGGGATTCCACCACGGGTCGAGCAGGAAAACATAATCCGCCGCGTGCAGCGTGATGCCCGTGCCCGCCGCTTTCAGCGACACCAGCATCACCGCCGCGCCGGGCGCGTGCTGGAAACCCTGCACGGGCTTCAACCGGTCAAGCGTCATGCCGGTCAGCTCGTAGCGGGGCAAATCGGGAAAATGCTTGGCCAGCGCCTCGCGCACGCGAGCGAGCAGCATGACGAACTGCGAAAAGATGACGACCCGGTGACCGCTGCCCACGATTTCGGTGAGTTTTTCGATCAGCAGGTTGATCTTGCCCGAGTCCGTCAGCGGCGCGTTGAGCCAGGGCAGCATGTCGGGATCGCAGCACGTCTGCCGCAGGCGCGTCAGCAGCGCGAGGAAGCCGAAGGATTTCTCGCGCATCGCCGCGCCCACGTCGTCGCCGAGGCGCTCGAGGCCCTCGGTGCAAATGCGCGCGTATTCCGCCCGCTGCACGTCGGTCATCGGGCAGATGAGATCCATCTCCACTTTCTGCGGCAACTCCTGGGCGACTTCGTTCTTCGTCCGGCGGAGAAGGAAGGGCGCCAGTTGCGCGCGCAGCCGGGTGAGCGTGCCCTCGCGATCCGCGTTCAGCGTCACCTCGAACGAGCTCCGCGAGCCGAGCAGCCCGGGGAGGAGAAACCGGAAGATGCTCCACAAATCCAACTGGCGATTCTCGAGGGGCGTGCCGGTCAGCACGATGCGATGGTGGGCGCGGACGGCGAAGCACGTCTGCGTGATCTTCGCGTCGGGATTCTTGATGAACTGGCCTTCGTCGAGGACGGCGTAGCCAAATTCCACTTGGGGGAGCACGGCGCGGTGCTTCCGGAGCTGCGTGTAGCTGGCCAGCCAGATGACGGGATCGGTGCGATGCGTGAAGTCGTGCCCGGTCTTGAGTACATCAACCGCCAGCTGCGGGAAGAATTTCGCGATCTCCTCGCGCCACACCGGCACGACGCTGGCCGGGCAGACGATGAGCGTCGGCCGATCGGCCACCGGGCGCGCGGCCAGGAGCGACAGCACCTGCAGCGTCTTGCCGAGGCCCAATTCGTCGGCAAGCAGTCCGTGGCAACCGACCGAACACAGGTGGTACATCCACTCGACACCCCGGCGCTGATAAGGGCGGAGCAATTCCGGCAACGCCGGCGGCGTGGGCGCCGGCGCCAGCACATATTGACGCCAGGCCTCGATCTCGGGCGAAAGCGTAAGTTTTAGCCGCGTGTCGCTGAAGAGCGAAAAAATCAGGTAGGGCGCGACCGCCGTCCCCTCGCCAGCGCCGGGTGGCGTCTCTTCGATGTTTTTCTGCCAGGTGCGGTAGGTCTCCCACTTGTCCGCCGGCAGTGCCACGATGCCGAGATTCGGCAGGATCACCGGCTGGCCGCGGCGCTTCAGCAGCGAGTGGACTTCGGCGTCCGTGAGCATCCGCTCGCCGGTTCGGAAAATCCACCGCAGGTTCAAGGCCGCATGCTCCGCGGAACCGTTGTTGCCGCCCGCGGACGGTCCCACGCGTTCGGCGACCGCCTCAATTTCGACGGTGCGCGTGCCCTTCAGCAGGTTCGCAGATTTATCGTCGAGCTCGACGGCGAACATCCGCCGCCAGGCGGGCAGCACGGTCTTCAGGAAATTCGGAATCTCCACGAGCGACTCCATGATGTACACGCCCGTGTCCTGATCGTAATGGAAGTGGGCCTTGCGTGCGTAGGCGGCGAGGCCGATGAGCTTGGCGCGCTCGCCGGATGTGACGTGGCCGTTGCCGTGCGCATGGGGACCGAGCGCCGGATGCTTGGTCTTCCGGTCGGCGTCGAGCCACGCGGCTTGGAAAGTCAGGCCGCTCGTCTTGGTCTTGAAAACAAGCGCCAGCGTGCGCGACGGGCCCGACGCCGTAGCCGCACCGTGGACTGCCGGCGGAGCCGCGTGGCCGTGGCCGTTTCTGTGGCCGTGGCCGTGGTTTTTTTCCGCCGCGTGAGCGAACGGGCCGCCCTGGCTCGGAGGCCGGGCGGTATTTTCGCCCTGGCCTGCAGAACGCGAAGATTCGCCCGGCAGCGGAGAAATTTCGTCGGCGACGAGTTCTTCGATTTCGTGCAGACCTGCAACCGCGAGCGCATGCGCCAGTTCGGTATCGGTCGAAGAGGACCGCACGGACAAACCCTCGCCCGACCACTCGATGACGGCGTACTCGTCCTTCTTTTCGACGCGGCGATGCACAATCGCGTCATGATCAGTCAATTCGAGTTCGCGGACCTCGCTATCACGATAAAACTGTCGCCCGAGTTCCAACTGGCTTGGGGTAAAGACTCCGGACCAGTCGTTTTCGAGGCGACCAAACCAGAATTCCAGTGAATGGGGAGTGTAGATGCGCTTGGGACCGTGCGACTGCATCAACGTAAAAGTGGTCACCGTAGAAACGCCCGGGAGGGTGGCAACCACTAAGTTGCCTATAAGACCTTGGGCGGAACAGCCCGGGCAACCGCCGTTTTCCGGACCTAAAAGCGGCAACGGAAAATCGAAGTCGATGAGTGGCCAATCCTTTCCGCGATTCACGCGCCACGCGGCGGCGCCGAAACGCCGTTCACGGAATCTGGCGTCCCGCAGATAACCGCTTTTATCCATTCTCAAGATTTTTACTTCCGCGCGGCCTTTCACCTCGAGTTATCGACGATGAAGTAACTTTGCTCGGGCGGGCCGCAGAGATCGAATAGGCCAACGCGACAGTCGCTGGCTTTGTCGGCCACACCGACTATGGTTAACCATGATGTCCAATGTCGTTAGCTCGGCGCCGCTTGAGCCGAACCTGTCTGCTGATGGCATCCGGCCGCAAATGGCCCAACGCCTGGCGCTGCGGCATCGGCCGAAAGCAATGGCGATTGGTCGGCAAAGGTGGAGCCACCTGCTGTTCGCGCATTGGGAGATCGCGCCGCGGGCGATTGAAGCCACTCTGCCGCGGGGCCTCTTTGTCGACACATTCGAAGGCTCCGCTTATCTTGGAATCGTCCCCTTCTTCATGGAACGGGTGCGACCGGCCTGGCTGCCACCCGTCCCCGGTTTGTCGTGGTTTCTCGAACTCAACGTGCGCACGTACGTCCATGATGCCGCGGGCAATCCGGGAGTCTGGTTTTACTCGCTCGACTGCAACCAACCGGTGGCCGTGGCGATCGCCCGGCGATTTTTCCATCTGCCCTATTTCCACGCGCGGATGGCAGCGCGCCAGCAAGGAGCGACCATGTACTATCAGTCCCAACGGCGCGGGGCCGCCGCCGCGGAGAGCCGCTACGCGTGGGAGCCAGGGGCTGACGGCACTCCCGCCCGGGCAGGCACCCTCGAATTTTTTCTCGTGGAGCGCTACTTGCTCTTCGCCGCCGACGCGCAAGGTCGACTCTTTGGCGGCCGCGTTCACCACACCCCGTATCGAATCTACCCGCCGGTCGTGTCCGAATTTTCCGTCGAACCCGCGCGAGCGGCGGGCTTCACGCTGAACGGACCTCCGGCCTCCTTGCTCGCGGCGGAAACGGCGGACGTAACGGTGTTTCCCCTCGAAAGCGGCTTCGCGCTGCCCGCACGAAAGGCGCCCAATGCGTGACGAGCTTTTCCAACGCTCGATCCGGATCGAACGCCCGGCCGCCGAGGTTTTTGCGTGGCATGAGCAGCCCGGGGCCTTTGATCGCCTCTGCCCGCCATGGGAACGCGTCGACGTCACGGCGCGGTCCGGCGGAATTCGCGACGGGGCGCGCGTTTCGCTGCGAACCAAGATCGGCCCCGTTTGGGTGCGATGGGAAATCGAACATCGCGACTACATTGCGGGACGGCAATTTCGCGACGTGCTGTTGCGCGGACCGTTCGCCAAATGGGAGCACCTGCACCTCATCGAGCCCGCGGGCGCCGGAGCGTGTGTGCTGACCGACGAGATTCGATATCGGCTGCCATTTGGGCTGCTCGGACGCTGGGGCGGGGCGGCCTTCACGCGCCGCCAGTTGGAGCGCATGTTCGCCTATCGTCACGCGGTGACGAAATCGGAGGTGGAAGACGCGGCCAAAAAAACACCGCCGTCATAGCGACGGCGGTGGTGGTGGAGTTCGTGTCCCCAACGGGCTGACGTGAGAACTTACGGACCAGAACCCGATGAGGACATCGGGCTCCATTTTCAGTAGAGGCGTTTTCGGAGAGGAAACGCCCTCCCTGGAAACAGCATCTGGTTTGTCGTCCCGCCTTTAGGCGGAAGGCTTAAACGGGTCGGATTCCGCCTAAAGGCGGAACTACAAACGGCTTCGTTTCCTCCCGTCCGGAGCAAAAAGCGTTTTGCGATGGGGGCTGCAATGTTCCGGGTTAGAACTCGCTCGAGACGGTCAGGAAATAATTCCGGGTCGGGAGAACGTTGAACGTGTCTTTGATGTAGGCGTTCGCGACCAGGGGATCGATGGCCTCCAGGATCTTGACTTTCCGGTCGAACAGATTGCTGACCTGCAGTCGGATCTTCAGGCTGCGCACGAAGCCCTGGCGGAATTTCCAGTTATAGCCCACGGACAGATCGCTCAGGAAATAGCTGGAACTCTGCGCGGCGCGCCCGGCGCCGGCGCCGGCGACATCGGGATTCGTCACGGCGTCGTAGACGGTCCAGTCGCCGGAATACTTGCCGGTCAGCGAGCCGAAAAATCCGGCCTTCCCGTAAATCACGCCCAGGGCCGCGGTCGTGTTGGGCACGGTGGGCACATCGAGCTTGGAGCCCTTGAACGTGGCCTTGTTGATCGAGCCGTTGCCGTAGACGCTTAGCCCCCCACCCAGGAAGTACGTCGCCTGCGCTTCCACGCCGCTGTAATATGCGCCCTTGGCGATGCCGTAGTAAATCGGATCGCCGGTCGAGTCGCTCGGGCCGTTGTAAGCGTAGTTGTCGAAATCGATGTAATAGGCGGCGAAATCCGCGTTGAAACGGTCCTGCTTATACACGGTTCCCACCTGGTAGTTGGTCGAGAGCTGCGGCTTGATGTTGATGCTGGGCAGATTCTTGTTCTCGACGTAGAAGGAATTGCCTTCACTGGGCGCCTGGAAACCGCGGGCGAACTGGGCATAGGCCGACCAGGATTTGTTCAGCGCGTAGCGCGCCGACAGCGACGGCGTGGTCTCGGTATCCTTGCGGGTGGCGACGAGGGCCTGCCGGGCTTTGGTCTGATTCACCGTCGCGTCCATTTTCCGCTGGAAGCTCATGTGCTTCACTCCGGCGTTGAGGCTGAAATCGCCGGTCACCCTCCACTCATACTCGGCAAAGGGCTGCACCGTGGTGTTCCGATCGACGAGCAGGTAATTGTAGTTGTAGCCGGGAGCGCCGGGGAGTGTGAGCGGATTGCCGCCGGGTGCGGGCGCCCGGTAAAGGGCCACGGAAGTGAGGTCGATGACCTTGGCGCCCGTGGTGTCGTAGTTGACGCCGTGGAGAAAGCGGTGGTTCGTGGTCGTGTCGTACCACAGCCCGGCCTTGAAGGTGCCGAGGTCGCCCTCGTGCGTGACGAGGAAACTGTTACCATACGTCCGATATTCGTTTTGCTTGAGCGCGCCCTGGATCGTGCCCGCCGCGGCTCCGGTCCCCACCTTGGGCTTCTCGTGGCTCTGATTGTCGTAGGAGTAGGTGTAGACCTTGTTGTCGATCGTCCAGCCACCGGGGAGTTTCGTCTCGAGACCGATGTCCTCGAAGTCGGCCTTCTTGTCCTGATAGTTGTAGCGGCGATTCAGGAGATCCAGCTTGTTGGCGGCATTGTTGTCCTTGAGTCCGAAATTCCGGCCGAACAGATCCATCTGCTGTTGGGTGACCGTGGTGGGATTGCCGAAGCTGATCTTGTTCACGCTGCTCAGCACGCTGATCAGGGTGTTCTGGCCGATCGGCTGGAGATATTTGAAATAATAGGTGTCGCGAACCATGTCGGCGTTGGTCCGATAGCCGTCAGTGCTCATGCGCTGGTAGCTGGCGATGGCCGACGCCTTGTTGGCCTTGTCGATCAGGCCCGTGTTGCCCTCGAAATGGTAGAGCCGGGTGTTCCAGCTGCCGAAACTCAAGGTCGGCACGAACGACAGGTCCGTGCGGGGATCCTTGGAATAGAGCGCCATGGTGCCGCCGAACGTCGCGTTGCCGATGGTGCTGGCGGTGCCGGGACCACGATCGACCACGACGCGCCCGATGAGTTTGGCCGGGAAGTAACTCGTGGTGTGATGGGTGAACGTGTTGTAGTCGCCAAAGGGAATGCCGTCGAAGGTCACGTTGTAGCCCCCGTCATCGATCCCGCGGATGGTCGTGTGCTTGGCCTCGCTCAGCCCAGGACCATTGGTCTCCACGTTGGTCACACTCGGGGCAATCGCCGCGATCGTGGCATAGTCGGCCGTGGGCGCGACGTTGTTGGCGATAAATTCGAGGCTGATGACCGACTGCGGCTGCATCGCCTCGAGTTTGCTGTCGGTCGGGGCCGACGTGAGAGCCGAGTTGCGGGGCGCGGAGACCTCAAATTCTTCGAGCCGGATCGTCGTCTCCTTGTCTTTCTCTTTGGCGCCCTGGGAGCCGGCGGCTCCGAGGGGCGACGACAGGATGGACGCGAGCGCGACCACTGCCGGAATAGCAAAGCGGAGGTTGGTGTGTTGGTTCACGCCCTCGATTTTGGGCGATCGATGTGACGGACTCGTGACTCGACGGTTACGAACGGGTTAACTTGAGCCGCGCCCGGCGGGAATCTTCGCCAACTCTTCGCGGAGCACGGCGAGGGTGCGGGCCGTGGCGCCGGAATTTTCCCGGTGCCATTCGGCGGCGGCCGCGGCGAGCTTCTCGCGCTCCGCGCGGTCCGCGAGGAGCCGGAGGGTTTCCGTGCGCAAGGCAGCGGCGCTGGCCACTTCGCCGGCGGCGCCGCGAGCCCTGAGGTCCGCCGCGATCACGCGGAAATTTCCCATGCCCGGCCCGAACAGAATCGGCTTTTCCAGCGCGGCGGCCTCGACCGGCGTCTGCCCCTCGGTGTGCGGCGCCAGACTCTTGCCGATGAAGACGAGATCAGCGAGCTGGGTGAACTGGCCCAGTTCGCCCGTCGTGTCCCCAACGGCGATGTCGACTTCGTTCGTGGCCGGTCCACTCGAACGAAAATGAAACTTGAGGCCCGAGAGCCGCAGCATCGCCGCAATCTCGCCGCGGCGTTCCGCGTGGCGCGGCACGAGGAGCAAGGAGCAGTTCACCGACGTGCGCACCTTGTGCAGCGCGCTCACGAGCGCCTCCTCCTCTCCGACCCACGTCGAAGAGCCGAGCAGGACCAGTCCGTCGGGCAAACCGAGTTCGCGGCGCAGTTGCGCGCGGGCGGCGGCCGACAGCAGCGGGGTTGGTACGTCGAGCTTGATGTTTCCCGTCGTGAGAATCTTGGCCGCCGGCACGCCCAATTGGCGAAACCGGGCTTCATCCTGCGCCGAGCCGGGGAGCAGCCGCGTGATGCCGGCGAACAGCGCGGGCGCCGCGAACGGCAGCAGCATCAACCGGGCATAAGTTCGGTCGGACATCCGGGCATTGATCCCAATCACCGGCACCCCGCGCCGGACCGCCTGGTGCAGGTGCTCCGGCCAGCGTTCGCCCTCAGTGAGGATCACCAGGTCCGGCGCAATCCGCCGCCAGGCCCGCGCGGAAAAAAACCACCAGTCCAAGGGGAAATACCCGATCCCGACGGTGAGCTGGCGATAACGCTCCGCCGCGAGGCGGAAACCCGTGCTCGTCGTGGTGGTCAGATAAACCTCCGCCCCATCGGTCTGGAGCGCCTCGAGCAGTGGGGCGATCGCGAGCATTTCGCCGACGCTCACCGCCTGCAGCCACACCCGTTTGGCTCCGGCGGATTTCGCGGGTAGCACGGGGTGCCCGCCAAACCGCTGCCCGAAATGAGCGCCATAGCCGCCGCGCTTGCGCATGCGGAGCAAGTAGCCCGGCGCCATCACGATGAGGGCCGGGAGAAAGAAGAGGCGATAGAGCCAGAGCAGCATGCGAACGCCGCCATTGCGAGGAGCGCGGCGCTTCGGCGCAATGCCATATCTGCAGTGGCAGAAAAGCCACGCTGCCGCGCTCCGATTTGCCCTGCGCGATGCGCCAATCCTTTTGGCCACAAATTACACCCGTGGGCCCAAATAAAAATCGATGATGTTTGATCCGCATTTGTGCCCATTGGTGAAATTTGTGGCTGGCGCAGCCGAAGACCTCCTCTGACGGCCGGTCCCCGAACGACACCTTTTTCCTTTTCCCCGCGTGAGAATGCAGCAGCTTCGTCCCTCATGCGCATGATTCCCCGCCTCGCGTTTTTCGCCTTGGTTCTATTTGCGGTCGCCCTGCGCGCCGCGCTGCCGTTTCCTCAGGCGGAAAGCGATCTCAAGGCCGACCCGCAGGCGCATTTCGGCACGCTGCCGAACGGCCTCCGCTACGTCATCCGGCCCAACCAGGAGCCCAAGGACCGCGCGGCGCTGCGACTGCTCGTCCAGGCCGGCGCCCTCAACGAGCGCGACGACCAGCAGGGGCTCGCGCATTTTCTCGAGCACATGGCGTTCAACGGCAGCGCGCACTACGCCCCCGGCAGCCTCGTGGAGTTTTTCCAGCGCCTCGGCATGAGCTTCGGCGGCGACACGAATGCGAGCACGGGCTTCGACCGCACGCTTTATCTGCTGGATCTCCCCGATACGAAAGCGGCGACGATGGCCGAGGGCCTGAAGGTCTTTGCCGACTACGCGGGCGGCCTGCTCCTCCAACCCGAGGAAATCGACAAGGAGCGCGGCATTATCCTGAGTGAAAAGCGCACGCGCGATTCCGTGAGCTACCGCACGTTTGTCTCGACCAATGCCTTCCTGCTCGGGGGAACGCGCTTTCCCCAACGCCTTCCGATCGGCCAGGCCGAGATCATCCAAAAGGCCACGCGCGAGGTCTTCGCCGATTTCTACGACACGTGGTACCGGCCCGAGCTCATGTCCGTGGTGGTCGTGGGCGACATCAATCCCGCCGAGGTCGAAAAACAGATTGTCGCCACGTTTGGCGCGCTGAAAGCGCGGGCGCCGGCCCGGCCCGCGCCTGACTTGGGTAAACTTGCCACGTTCGACGGCGTCCGCGTGTTTTACCACCCGGAGGCCGAGGCCCCCACCACGAGCGTCACGATCGCGACGCTGGTCCCCTCCTCGCACCATCCCGACACCGCCGCCCATCGCCTCGAGGATTTGCCGCGCAGCCTAGCCCACATGATGATCAACCAGCGGCTCGCGATCCTGGCGAAAAAAGAAAACGCCCCCTTTTCCTCAGGGCGCGCGGGCGTGGGCGAATCCTACGATTTCTACCGCCAGAGTTCCTTCGCCCTCACCTGCCGGGCCGACCAATGGAGCGCGGCCCTCGCCGTCGCGGAGCAGGAGTTGCGCCGCGCCGTCGAGTTCGGCTTTCAGCCCGCGGAACTGAAGGAGGTCGTGGCCAATTTCCGCAACGGTCTGGAGGAAGCGGTGAAAACGGACGCGACCCGCCGATCGGATTCCATTGCCTACGAGATCGCCGGTTCGCTCGTCGATCGCGAGGTCTACACCACGGCGGCCGACGATCTCGCGCTGTTCGGACCGGCGCTCGATCGCGTCGCGGCGCAGACCTGCCTCGCGGCGCTCCGCGAAGTCTGGAGTCCGAAGCACCGGCTCGTGATGGTCACCGGCAACGCCAAAATCGAGGGCGCGGCCGGGGCGCAGCCGGATTCAGCGGCGGCCGCCATTGCCGCGGCGTTTGAAAAATCGCGGGCAGTCGCGGTCAAGGCGCCCGAGGCCATCGAAGACTTGAAGTGGGCCTACACCGATTTCGGCGCGCCGGGAAAAATCACGAAGCGCGCAGAAGTCGCGGACCTCGGCGTCACGCTGCTCGCCTTCGAAAACGGGGTGCGGCTCAACCTGAAGAAGACCGACTTCGAAGCGAATCGCATCCGCGTGAGCGTGCGCCTCGGCACGGGCCAGCTCACGGAACCGCGGGACCAGCCGGGTCTCTCTTTCTTCACGAACCAGACGTTCAACGAAGGCGGACTGGGGAAACACAGCAGCGACGACTTGCGGCGGATCCTCGCGGGCAAGACGATCGGGGCCGGCTTCAATGCCGGCGGGGACGCGTTTGTCGTGGGCGGCTCGACCAATCGCGAGGATCTGGAACTGGAATTTCAGCTGATTGCCGCGCGCATCACGGACCCCGGGTACCGCCCCGAAGCGGCCCGGCAATCGCGCAAGATGATCGACCAGGCTTACCTGAGTTTCGAGCACACGGCCGGCGGCCCGTTCACCCTGGAGGTCGCGAAGCTCCTCGCGAGCGGCGATCCCCGGTTTGGGCTGCCCCCGAAGGACGAAATCTTGCGCCGCAACCTCGCCGAGGTGAAAGCGTGGCTCGCCTCCGAACTGGCGAGCGGCGCGATTGAGGTCGCGGTCGTGGGTGATTTCGATGCCGACCTCGTCATCGCCGCCGTCGCCAAGACCCTCGGTGCGCTGCCGAAGCGCAACGAAAAGCCCAGCCTCGACACCTTGAAGAACGTGAAGTTTCCCGCCCAGCCTTTTACCCGCGAATTTTCCATCGTCACAGAAATCCCGAAGGGGACGGTCGCCGTCTACTGGCCGACCACCGACGGAAAGGAAATCCACCGGACACGGCGGATGGGCATGCTGGCGGAAGTTTTCAACGACCGACTGCGGGTGAAAGTGCGGGAAGAGCTGGGCGACGCCTACAGCCCGGGCGCGGGCAGCTCGGCGAGCGACGTCTTTCCCGGGTACGGTTACATCATGGCGAACGTCACCGTGGACCCGCCGCGGGCCAAGCAGGTTGCCGACATCGTCGTGGCGATTGCCGATCAGCTGGCGCAAAAAGGCGTGACGGAGGACGAGTTGGATCGCGCGAAAAAGCCGGTGCTGACCAGCCTGCGCGAAAGTGCGCGGACCAACGGCTACTGGCTCGGGAACGTCCTCGCCCGCGCGCAGGAGCGACCCGAAATGCTCGACTGGTCCCGCACCCGGTACACCGACAACGAGGCCATTTCGAAAGCCGATCTCGATGCGCTGGCCAAAACGTACCTCGGAGCCGCCCGCGCCAGCCGTGTCATCGTCATCCCCACCGCGAAAGCGGGGCCGTAAGGGCGGTCTGGCCCTTTCGGCTAAATTTGACTGGGGACGCGACGCCCTCGTCGCGGTTTTGCTTATTTCGACGCGGCGAGGGCGCCGCGTCCCCAGCGAGACGGCCTTTTCGAGAGTGAGGGCAGCTGATGACCACCTCTAATTCCGAATCAGCCGGGACTAGGGAGCCGCCGGCGCCGAATCCTCCGGCGCGTCGCCAAACTTGATATTCAGCAGCGGCAGAAGGCAGAGCAGACCGACGACCGTCAATCCGAGGACGGAGTAGCCGGCGGCGTCGTGCACCGTGCCTTCGATGGCCTTCGGTCCGTAAGAATAAGCCCAAGCCGTGAGGAAAAGGCTGCGCAGGAGGTTCGTCACGAAGGCGAGCAGCATCGCCGACGCCACCAGGGCGATTTTTTTCCAGAGCTCCTCGACAAATACCGCCGCCAGGAAGGAGCCCGCGAACAGGCAGCCGGTGAGCGAGCGAATTCCGGAGCACGCATCCTCGACGCCCACGTTGCCCGTGGGCAGCGCCAGCACGTTGCCCTGCTGTTCAATCGGCAACCCGAGCGTGTCGAAAACAAACGCCACGACGGTCACCACCTTGCGCAGCAGGGCGAGGTTCAGCTGCGTCTCCACCGCGGACACCATCGGGGCGGAAATCAACCACACGAGCATCGGGAAGAGGAAGAGCGCCGTGAGTTTCACGCGGGCATCGGCCAGCAGTCCCACCGGCCGGATCGTGGAGGCCTCTGCCGCCTCGGGCGCGTTGATGAACAGCAGTGCGAGGAGAATGCCCACCGTCCCCATGGTAATCGCCAGCGTGCCGGGCTGCGACGTGCCGGCCCCTGCCCGATAAAAAGCCCCGAGCAGAAACAGCAGCACGCCCAACGCGAGCGACGCCGCGGCGAGGAGCCAGAGCACCCACTTTCGCCAGCCCGCCGTGCGGGGACTGCCGGGGGCGGCACAGGTGGCGAGTTCACCGACGACTCGCGCCCAGCGATCGTGCACCACGAAAATCACGAAGACCGGGACCAACCAGCCGAAGCTGTAATCCTCCTTCACGCGCCACCAGTGCGACTGATCCCAGGCGACAAACGCGAGAAAGCCGACCGCGAGCCCGAGGGCCGCCAGAAACGGGCCCGGGACCGACTCGCGAATCTTATGCCAATGCGCTCTCACCTCCGAACCGAATGCTCGGTGGCCGGAGAAACGCGAGCACGTTTGAATCTTCTGTCGAACCCGTCGGAGCGGTTTACCCCGCGACCATTCGGGTTCCGTTCCTAAACCCGCGCCACCACGATCGACGCATTGGTGCCGCCGAAGCCGAAACTGTTGGCGAGTGCGGCCCGGACCGGTTTGTGCACCGCGGTGTTCGGCGTGAAGTTCAGGCCCAGACCCGCACACGCCGGATCGATGTTTTCCAAATTGATCGTCGGCGGCACGACGCTGTCGCGAATGGCCAGGACCGCCGCAAACACGCCCATCGCCCCGGCGCCACCGAGCAGGTGCCCGGTCATGGATTTCACGCCACTGACATGGAGACTGCCCTTGTTCTTCTCAAAGACGCGGGCGATGGCCGCCGCCTCCTCCCCGTCGCCGCCCGGCGTGGAGGTCGCATGAGCCGAAACGTAGTCGATATCGGTCGACACCAGGTTGGCGCGGCGCAACGCCGCCTCCATCGAGCGGGCGGAACCTTCGGCCCCCGGGGCAAGCGACGACAGATGATAGGCGTCGGCCGACGCCCCATAACCGCGCAGTTCCGCGTAAATACGCGCGCCGCGCCGTTGGGCGTGACCGAGTTCCTCGAGGACAAACACCACCGAGCCCTCGGACAACACGAACCCATCGCGGTCGCGATCGTACGGACGCGACGCCTTTTCCGGCGCGTCGTTCCGCGTCGAAAGCGCGCGCATCTGCGCAAAGGCGCCGACCGCGAGGGGCGTGATGGTCGATTCAGCCCCGCCGGCAATCATCACATCGGCATCGTCGCGCAAAATCATGGCCGCCGCCTCACCGAGGGCATGTCCGCTCGTCGCACAGGCGGACGCGACACTCATATTGGAACCGCGACAGTCGAGTTGGAGACTGACCTGGCCGGCAAGGAGATTGGGCGCAATCTGGATGATGAAGAACGGCGAAATCTTCCGGAATCCGCCCGCCTTCCAGGTGTCATGCATTGCCTCCATTTCCGGCAAGCCGCCGAGGCCGACCCCCAGGTTCACGCCCATCCGCTCCGCCGGGAAGGAACTCCGATGGGCATCGATGCCCGAATCCGCGTAGGCCTCGACGGCGGCCGCCGTGCCAAGATGGGTAAACCGGCCGAACTTCTTCACGTCCTTCGGCGAAAACGCCTGCGTCAACGGCTCGCCCCCCGGACCGCGCGGGTGGAGCGGTGCCGGCAGCGGGCGAGCCGGGTCAAAATTGCGGACCTCACCCGCAATCTGGGCCGTGCAACCCGCTGCATCGAAGCGGGTGATCCGACCGATCCCACTGCGACCAGCCACCAGCGCGGCCCAGGTTTCGGGAGCCGAATTACCGCAGGGTGTGACCGCGCCAATCCCGGTGATGACGACGCGACGAGTTGAAACAGAACGATGAGGCATGGGAGAAAATTGCAAGGATGCGGGTCAGAATGCCCGCATAAAATCATTCGCCGGTTCAACCGGCGTCGCTCGACGAGTTTCCGCGCCATATTCCGCCCGCAGCCGGCGGCGCATCGCGTGCAGAAAGGCGTTGCTCTGCGCCGGTTCGTCCATCGCCCGGGCAACCAGCAAAGCGCCAACCAACGAACCCAGCAGATGCGTGACGCGGTCGCGGTTCGTCTTGGGGTCCGATTCCAACCGAAGCGCTTGCGCGAGGCGGGAAACATGCAGTTCAAAACCCCGTGCATATCCGGTACGGGCCGGTCCCTGGAGCCGGACCATATCCGCCCCGACTGCCACGACGAAGCAACCGGAGGCACGGTTATCGCGATGCCGGGTTGCCAGGTAGCTGTCGATCAACAGCCGGACGCGCGTCGCGGCGGTCGAAGCCGACGAAATCCGCCCAAGGTTCGGCACGGCCGATTCGAAGGCCGCCGCACACGCCTCGGCCACCAACTCGGATTTATCGGAAAAGTGAGCGTAGAACCCACCGTGGGTCAGCCCCGCCCGCCGCATTACGTCGTCCACGCCCGTTTCCGCCACCCCTCTTTCGCGAAAGGCCCGGCTCGCCGCGTCGAGGATTCGACGACGGGTAGCAAGCTTGTGCGCAGGAGGATAACGCATGGAAGGTTATTTATATGACGAACGTCATACCAATGCTCAAGTCTATTTTTAATATTAGCGCAGCAAGGTTTTGCAATTTTTTCATCAATCCGGTCTCCGACAGCAACACCGGACGGCGGCGGTCCGACCGGTCAGGTAATCGCGCCCAAGACCGCATGGGTAAAGTCCATGGCTGCCCCGCGACTAGGGGTTTCACGGTGGCTTTGACTTTCCCCCACCCCCGGGTTTTGCTCGGGCTCTTTTTCACCCTTCCGCCCGCCCTTCGCCGCACATGCAGCAGCTACACGCCCACTGGCGCATGGAATACATCGAGGCTCCGCGCTACCCGGCGAAGATGAAGCGGCCGTTTTCGGAGCTTCCGGCCCTGGGCGACGACCATGCGGCTCTGATCGTTCACCGCTCCCCTCTTTCCTACCTGCTCCTGAACCGGTTTCCCTACAACCCGGGACATTTGCTGGCAGTGCCTTTTCGCGACGTGACCGACCTGACGGAGCTCACCCCGGCCGAACGCGCCGACCTCTTCGAAGAGATCATCATCGGGCAGCAGCTGCTCACGACCGCGCTCAAGCCCGAGGGCTTTAACATCGGCTTTAACCTCGGCGCGAGTGTGGCCGGCGGCAGTATTGCGCACCTGCACGGCCACATCGTCCCGCGCTGGAATGGGGACAACAACTTCATGCCGGTCATCGGCCAGACCCGAATCCTCCCGCAGTCGCTGGAAGCGACGTGGGAAAAACTCACGGCGGCGGCCGAAAAATTGAAAAAGCGGAAAAACGGGAAAGCGGAAAAGCGCTAACCCTGATCGACTCGCCCTCCTTCGTTTCCCTCTTTCCGATTTTCCTCGTGCCTTCCAAGACCCTCCATTTTTCCAGCCCACGGCACCTCAGCTCGCTTTACGCGAGCCGGGAGGAAAATCTGGTTCACGCCGAACGGGCGCTGGGAGTCAAACTCGTCACCCGCGAGGACTGGCTGAAGATCGACGCGCCGGCCGAGGAACTTGCCCGGGCCGAGTCGCTCTTTAACTTTCTCGATCAGGCTCGGGCGCAGGGCATGACCATCCGGACGCCGGATTTTCACCGCATCGCCGACGCGTTTGCGCGCGGCGAGGGTGGAGCGCTTCAATCGCTGCTCGATCAGCCGCTCGTCATCGCCACCAATCGCAAGACGATCGTGCCCAAAACCCTCGGGCAAAAACTCTACCTTCAGTCGATGCTGGCCCACCCGATCGTCATTGGCATCGGCCCAGCCGGGACGGGCAAGACCTACCTCGCCATGGCGGCGGCGGTTTCCGCGCTGCTGCAGAATCGCGTGGAACGCATCATTCTCACCCGCCCGGCCGTCGAAGCGGGCGAGACGCTCGGTTTCCTGCCGGGCGATCTCCGGGAAAAAATCCTGCCCTACCTCCGTCCGCTTTACGACGCGCTGCACGACATGCTGGACGCCGAGGACATCACGCGCCTCACGGAAAAGGGCGTGATTGAAATCGCCCCGCTGGCCTACATGCGCGGCCGGACCCTCTCCAAGGCCTTCATCGTCCTCGACGAGGCGCAAAACACGACGCCGGAGCAGATGATGATGTTCCTGACGCGGCTCGGCGAGGATTCGCGCATGGTGGCGACGGGCGATATCACCCAAATCGACCTGCCGCGTTCGAAGCAAAGCGGCCTGCTGGAGGTGCGGCACATCCTGAGCGATATTCCCGGCATCGATTTTCACACCTTTAGCGGCTCCGACGTCGTCCGCCATCCGCTCGTGCAAAAGATCATCGCAGCCTACGACGCTTACCGGAATCCCATCGGTGCCAGCACCGCTGCGGCGGAAACAGCCTAAGCGCCACCGCCCTCCCGTTCCATCATGTTCCTGTTCGATCGCAAACGACTCAAACTTCTCGTCGGCGGCCTGAATGCCCGCCGGGCGGGCGGGAGCAGGTCATCGACGTCGAACTCGGGGATGAACGAGTTCCTCGATCGCAGCCGGCTTGTCTCGGTGCTCATCTTCATCGTCACGGTGGCCACCATCGCGCTCATCAGCTCGGCGGGCGTCAGCACGCTCAATGTCCCGGTGCGGTTGAACCAGGTTGCCAGCGCCCGCGTCACCGCCCTGACCTCCTTCAACTACGAAAGCGCCGAGAAGACGCGGTCCGCCCGGGAGCAACTGCTCAACCGCGTCCCGCCCGTCTATCGCATCGAGGCCGCGCCGCTGCACCGTTTCGAAACCGCCGCCCAAAAGCTGTTGCAGCAACTGGCCGCGTTCGAAGCCGCGTATCCGGGGAATGCGGCCCCCCTCATCAATCTTCGGCCGCAGCTCACCGGCATCGCCGAAACCTTCAATTCCTACGATCCCTCCTACCATGCGACCGCCGAGGATATGGCGGCCATCCTCGCCATCGGCGACCCCAAGGTGCGGACGATGGTGTTCGAGAACGGTCTGGCCACGCTGCGCGACCTCTACGCCGAGGGCGTGAGTGATTCCGCGCTGGGCAATGTCCTTCCCGGCAATGCCGTGGTGTTTCAGCTGGTCCGGCCCAACGGCGGCGTCACCCAGCGCCCGGTCCAGACGATGGAGGACGCCCTGACGCTGCTGCGCGTCAACCTCGCCACGGACAACGTTTCCCGCCCGGCTACGCAGGCGGCGTTCCGGCTTTTCCGCTTTGGCCTGACGCCCAACGTCGTCTTCGATCTCGCGGCCACCCAAGCGCGCCAGGCGGCCGCCGTTCGCGCGACCCAACCGACCATGGTGAATGTCGTGCGCGGCCAAAGTATCATCGAACCCGGTGATCGTGTGACGCCCGAACAGTACGAAACGTTCCTCGCCCAGCGCCACTACCTTCGCGACCAGGGCGACGCCGAGGTACAGGAAGGACTCACGCTGTTCGGCCGCGTGTTGCTGGTCCTCGCGATGGTACTCGCTTCCCTGATCTACATCCGCATCGAGGATCCTGAGACCCTGCGCAGCAACGTGCGCTGCGGCCTCCTCGCGCTGGTCGTCATCGTCAACCTCGCCCTGGTTCGCGCCAACTATTCGCTGGGCGGCGCCGAATTCTTCCTGCGCGACGAATCGTGGGCCTCGACCTTGCCCTACGTCGCCCCCACCGCGTTTGCCCCGCTGATCGTGGCCATCCTGATCGACGCCGGGTCGGGCATCTTCATGGCGCTGCTCATCTCGATTTTCACCGGCGTCATCTACGGCAACCGGCTCGATCTCCTGGTGCTCACCTTTCTCGCCTCGCTCGTGGCGATCTACTTCGGCCGCGACGCCCGCAGCCGCGGCCGGCTCGTCCGCGCCGCCGGCGCCGGCGGCCTGACGGTCGCGGCGTTTGCGGCGCTTATCGGGATCGCCGACCAAACCTCCTTCGACACCTTGCTGCGGCAGATGACGGCCGGACTGGGCACCGGCGTGCTCACCGGCGTCGGCGTGGTTGGCCTCCTGCCCGTACTCGAGTCGCTCTTCAAGCGTACCACCGACATCACGCTGCTCGAATTAACCGACTTCAATCACCCCCTGTTGCGCCGCATGCAGCTCGAAGCGCCCGGCACGTATCACCACTCGCTGGTGGTGGCCCAGCTCGCCGAGAATGCCGCGAACGCCATCGGCGCCAACCCGCTCACGGCGCGCGTGTGCTCCCTGTTCCATGACGTCGGCAAGACCGGCAATGCCGTGTACTTCGCCGAAAATCAGCGCGATCGCGTCGATCCTCACACCAGTCTCTCGCCGCTCGAATCCGCCCGAATCATCAAGCGCCACGTGGCCGATGGCGTCGAGCTGGCCAGAAAATACGCCCTGCCCCGGGCCGTCGTCGACGTGGTCGCGCAGCATCACGGCACGACGCTCGTCCGCTTCTTTTATCAGCGGGCGGTCGAACAATCGCGACCGGCCTTTGCCCCGCGCCCGGCGACCCGGAAGCACGGCGAGGCCGCCGCCAGTGCGCCCGCGACCGGACCCGGCGACGCCAGTGCGACGCCGGCGGTGAACGAGGAACCGTTCCGCTACGATGGGCCCAAACCTCAATTCAAGGAGAGCGCCATCATCTCCCTGGCGGACGCGGTCGAAGCCACGTCGCGTTCCATTCGCTCCGTGGATTCCGAGCCACTGCACGAGATGATCAACCGCATCGTCGGCGAACGCATCGCCGAGGGCCAGCTCGACGAGGCACCCCTGACGCTCGAGGAAATCACCCGGATCAAAAATAGTTTTCAGTTCACGTTGTTGAACATGCTCCACTCCCGCGTCGCCTATCCGACGGGCGAGGGGCACGCGGAAACGGACGGCAGGAAATCGGGCGCGAACGCTTAGGGCAGTCGCCGCTCCCGCCGGTTTCCTGCCATGCGTCCCGTCGCCCTCGTCAATCGTCACCCGCAGTTGCGCCTCGATCGCCGCGGTTTGCTCGCCGCGCTTCACGCGCTCGACACCCATTTCATCCCGACCCCTTCCTTGAAACGTCGGGCGGCCGGGTCGGTCGTTCCGCCGGGCGAGCTTTCGCTGGTCTTCCTGACGGACCCGGCGCTCGCGCAGCTTCACGCCGATTTTCTGCAGGACCCTTCGCCGACCGACGTCATTACATTCAGCGGCGATCCGGGCGTCGGCTGGGCCGGCGAAATTTGCATCTCGGTCGACGCCGCGCTGCGCCACTGCCGGGCCGGAAGTCGTCGCCAGGTCAGACCGCAGGATTTCGCGGCCGAACTCACGCTTTACGTTGTGCACGGCTGGCTGCACCTCGCCGGCTACGATGACCTCGAGCCGGCAAAAAAGCGGGCCATGCGCCGGGCCGAGGCGAAGGCGCTCGCCCTGCTGCGCCGGCATGACGCGATGCCCAAGTTTGCCCTTAAGCCGGCGGCCTGAGCGCGGTTTGGGGTTCGGGTCGTCCGATCCGTAAAATTTTCGCGCACTGTTTTGCCCGACCGCGCACCACACCGGTCGCCTCACTGGCGCCAATCGCAGGCGCGGCTAAATTTATTTTCCTTTATCAGATCACGCGATCAGCCGCTCCGCCTCCTCCTGATCTTGGCGCCACTGGCCGCTTTCGACCCGGCTATCGCGGTCGCCGTTCCGCCCCCGGAGCCGACCACCGCTACCGGCGGGGTGCGACTGGGGCCGTAGCCGTCCCCGGCCTCGTGGCGACCGAACCCCGGAATTGATCTTCCCGCCACGACCCCGACGGCCGGCACGGTGCTCTTCAAGGTTTACGCAGCACCGTGATTTTCCGGGGTGAGCGGAAAATCCGTTGCAGTTAGGCAGGGAAAAAAGCTTTTGTGTAGGCGGCCAAAGACCATGGCCCTCCCGCCCGTTCCCGTGTCCCTCCTGCTTCAATTCACCAACCAAAGAGCGATTTGCCCCGGCCGCCACCCGGCGGCCTAGGTCCGCATTTCGCTTCCACCATGTCGCTCGAACCCGCCCCGCGCCCGTCCCGATTCGTTGCCCTGCGCAACGCGTTCATCTCGGGCCTCCTCCTGCTCGCGCCGCTGATCGTCACCATCTGGGCCTTCAGCAAGATCGTGGACATGGCCGGCGGCACCTTCCGACCGCTCTACGAGCATCATCTGCCGGCGTCGCTGCAGGACATCCCTTTTCTTTGGGATCTGCTGGCGACATTCGTGGTCATCCTGCTCGTCACCGGGCTGGGCTTCCTCTCGAACTACGTCTTCGGGAAATTTTTCCTCAGCATCGGCGAGCGCGCCATCCAGCGCATTCCTGGCGTCGGCGGGCTCTACAACACCGTCAAGCAAGTGGTCGCCACCTTTGGCACCCAGAATCGAAATCTCTTCAACAAGGTCGTCCTCGTGGAGTTTCCGCGCAAAGGGATCTGGACCGTCGGCTTTCTCACCAACACGACGCAGGGCGAACCCCAGTCGGCGGTCGGCCCGGAGATGTGGTCGGTGTTCGTGCCCACCACGCCCAATCCCACCAGCGGTTTCCTCCTCATCCTCCCGCGCCAGGAGGTGACGGAGCTCGAGATGAGCGTCGGCGACGGCATGAAGATGATTCTCTCGGGCGGCGCCGTGTTGCCACCGTGGCCGGCCCCCAAACCGGACGAAATACGCAAGTAGGTCGTGCCGGCGCGGCACCCGTGGCCCGCTCGCGTCAGTTCGCGAGTCCACCCACGCGCCGACCAATCGCCCGACCGGTTTCATCCGTGCCCGCCCAATCGCTCGAAACCGACGCCTTCGTGCTGCTGAAGCGGTTGCCGGTGGACTCGTTTCAAAGTTTCACGGTGTTCTCGGCCGGCCACGGCCTGCTCCTGGTTCTGCAACGGCTGCCGAAAACTCGCACCCGTTCCACGACGGCCAGGGGCCAGACCGCCAGCCCCATCGTGGCCCTCGATCTTTTTGATGAGGCGACGCTGCTGCTGGAGTCTTCCAACCAGGGCCGCACGTGGTTCGTCAAAGAGTCCCGGCTGGTGACCCGGCCCACGGGCATTGGGCGGAGCTACGAAGCGCTGCAGTCCGCCTCCGCGCTGGCCGCGCTGATCGTGCGCAACCCCGTGCACGAGGAGAGCCGCACCGCCGTCGCCCACCTCCTGCGCACCGCGTTCGACGCGTTCGCCAATTCCGTGCGCCCGGACGTCGTTTACTTCAAGAGCCTCTACCGCTTTGCGCGGGACGAAGGCTACCCCTTGAAACAGCAGTGGTTTCCGACCCTGCCGGCCGCCACTCGGACCGAGTTGGCCGGCCTGCTCAATCGCCCGCTCGCCGGGCAAACGGCCACGCCCGACAGTGTCGTCCACCTGCAGCGTCGGCTCGAAGAGTACCTGCGCGGCCACACGGAGATCTTATTGGGTGACACGTGACGTGTGCCAGGTGGCGAGACCAAACAACGATCCTCGCGCGTCACATGTCACACGTCACCTGCCACACCTTTGCCGATGATTTTCGATCTCGATAAACGCACCGCGGCGCTGAGCGTCGGCGATTTTTCGGATTTTGCGGTCGGCCCGCGCGATTCCGCGGGCGGCGCGCCGGGGTTGTGGCGCGCGCAGCTCGGCACGCACTGGCACAACGAGCTCCGCGCGCAGACCACCAGCACCGATCCGCACGCCGAGTTCGAAATCCCGATCTCCGGCCAGATTTTTCATCGCGGCTGGATGCTCACGCTGACCGGGCGAATCGATCAAAGCATCCGGCAGGAATCCGCCCTGGTGCTGCGCGAAATCAAGACGGTCACCCGCCCGCTGCCGGCGGATGAAAGCGAACTGCGCGCCGACTATCCGGAGTATTTCGTCCAACTCGCCTCGTACGCCGCGCTCCAGCGCCTGGCCACTCCCGCCTCCACCGCAGGCCCGGCCGTGAAGCTCACGGCGGAACTCGTGTTTGTGGAGGCGGGTTCCGGACTGGCCCAGACGGTCGTCCTCACGCTCACCGACGACCGTCTTTTCCGCACGCAACTGGAGCGTGTCGTCGAATTTCTGGCGCTGCGCCACCGGGCGCGCGAGCGCCTGAAAAACCTGCGGTATCAGCCGGCGTTCGCCACGCGCCGCCCCGGGCAGGAGACCACGCAGGCGGAATTGACGGCCCTCTTTGAACGCCACCCGCTGGTGCTCTTCGAGGCGCCCACGGGTTTCGGCAAGACCGGCGTCCTCCTGGAGTTCGCCCTCGGCCAGCTGCGCTCCGGCCATTTCGACCGCGCACTTTATCTCACCAGCAAATCCACCGGCCAGCTCCAGGTCGTTCACACGCTCGCATCCATGACTGAGCCGCCGGCTGGCGGAGCTGAAAGGCTCAAGTTGAAAGGTGAAAGCCCGGGCACTCCGCCGCTTTCAACTTTCAACCTTCCACCTTCCACTGCTCCGACTTCGCGCGGACTTGCCATCTGGCAAGTCCGCGCGAAGTCGGA
>CANJNJ010000084.1 GCA_947474995.1 Opitutaceae bacterium
CGGGAGAAACAGGAGAGATCCTCTTTCTTGATTGTCCCACCCGATTTGTCGACGCCGCTCTGGAAGACATAAGTCCGTAGTCCCGCAGTCCCGTTGTCCGACAATCCCGGTTCGCCGCACCGGCTTGCCCTGAGGGAGAGAACGGCGTTCGCCCGTCCCATGAAGACTCGCCGCGAATTCGTGACGTTTTCTGCCGCGGCCGGGACGCTGGGCATCGCGCGGCTTGCCGGCGAATCCCTCAAGGCGGACGCGACCCTTCCGCCCCGCATTTCCGGCGCCGAAGACCGCAATGATTGGTGCACGATTGCGGCCCGCCTGGCTTCGCCCCTGTTGTCCGCCCTCGCCGCCCGAAAATTGAAAGCGTCGATGCCCGTCGAGTCGCACCCAGCCTCGAAGGATCGGCCGGACTTCACCCATCTCGAGGGACTCGGTCGCCTGCTGGCCGGCCTGGCGCCCTGGCTCGAACTCGGCGGTGACGCTTCGGTCGAAGGCCGGGAACGCGACCGGCTCGCGACGCTCGCCCGCGCGGGCATCGACGCGGCGACCGATCCCGCTTCGCCGGATTTCATGAATTTCACGCGGGACCGGCAGCCCCTCGTCGACGCCGCGTTTCTCGCGCAGGCGATGCTGCGCGCTCCGGTGGAACTCTGGCAGAAACTTGAGCTGCGGGTGCAACAGAACGTCATCGCCGCGCTGCTTTCGACGCGCCCCATCCCGCCCGGGGAAAACAACTGGAAGCTCTTTGCCACTACCGTGGAGGTCTTCCTGCACCGCGCCGGGGCGCAGCGGGACGAGGCGCGCCTCTTCGAAGGCCTGCGCAAGCATCGCGAATGGTATGTCGGCGACGGTTTCTATGGCGACGGCCCCGAGTTTCATTGGGACTACTACAACTCTTTCGTGATCCAACCCATGTTGGTCGAAGCGCTCGACGTCGTCGGCGGCGAAGCCCCGGAATGGGCGGCGCTGCAGGCGAAAGCGCGCGAACGCCTGACCCGTTGGGCCGGGATTCAGGAGCGAATGATCGCGCCGGACGGTTCCTATCCGGTGATCGGCCGCTCGATCGCCTACCGTTGCGGTGCCTTTCAGGGACTGGCGATGGCAGCCTGGCGCAAGCTGCTCCCGCCCGAAATTTCGCCAGCCCAAGCCCGCGTGGCGCTGACGAGCGTGATCCACCGCGCGCTCGAGGCGTCCGGGACCTTCGACGCGAACGGCTGGTTGCAGATCGGGGTCGCCGGCCACCAACCCGGGTTGGGCGAGACGTATATTTCGACGGGCAGCCTCTACCTGTGCAGCGTGGCGTTGCTGCCGCTGGGGATTCCGCCCGGCGATCCGTTTTGGAGTGCGCCACCCATCCAGACCACGTGGCAGAAGGTGTGGTCCGGCCAGAACCTGCCCGTGGACAAGGCGCTCAAGAGCCCAAAATAACCGGCCACGCCCGTCGCTTCAAGAGGAGCGGTCGAGGAGTCCGTTCGGCCGCCAGCCGCGCAGAAACTACAGTGCATTTTGGGCCGCTCACACGACGTCCGCCGGTGAACAAATCCAGGCACTGTTTCCGCAGACCAAGGTCGTCAAAGGCTTCAACACAATCTTCGCGCAACTGCTCGCTGCCGGACCCACTCTGCCGACGGGACGGAAAGTGCCGGTCTTCCTCGCAGCCGACGACGCGACCGCCAAGGCCGTCATCACCGAACTCGCCCAAGCGATTAGGTTTGCCGTCGTCGACGCGGGCCCGCTGAAGAACGCGAGCTATCTCGAGCCGCTCGCGGGCCTCAACCTTTACCTCGGGTATGGCGCCGGTCTCGGCACCGGCATCACGCCGGCCTGGCTCGGGACCAAATGAGCGCCTCGCGCGACACGTTCCCCTCAATTTTTATAAACTAAAATCGATCCTATTATGAAACCACTCCTCTTCCTCACCAAGACCGACGATAGCAACGCCGCCCTCGTGGCGCGGCTCACGCTCGGCCTCGTCATGTTTCCGCACGGGGCCCAAAAGGCGCTCGGCTGGTTCGGCGGCTACGGCTTTAGCGGCACCATGGGATTCTTCACCGGCACGATGCACATCCCGGCCCTGTTCGCGTTTCTCGCCATCGCGGCGGAGTTCGCGGGTTCGCTGGCCTTGATCACGGGGCTTTTCAGTCGGGTGGCGGCGCTCGGGATCGCGGCCGTCATGTCGGTCGCCGCTCTCACCGCGCACCGCGGAAACGGCTTTTTCATGAACTGGACCGGCAGTCAGAAGGGGGAAGGTTTCGAATTTCATCTGCTCGCGCTCGGCCTCGCCCTGATCGTGCTGATTCACGGCGCCGGCAGGTTTTCGCTCGACGCCCTTCTGGCCCGGCAGGCCGGACGGAAGTAGGCGGGGCCACGGGTAGTTGCGCCGGGGCAGCCCGCCGTCGAGATTCATGGGGTAGAGGTCCCAAGCCTTCACCCCGGAGGCAAGCCGGCGGGTCGCGGCGGACCAGGCTCCCGGCCGAGTGCGCGCCGGTTGGTTCCGGGATTCTGGTATCGAAACGCGCGGCGCTAGGAGCGCATGAATTCCGCCCGGAAAATTACCTTGCGCGGGGCACCTCGCGCCGTAGCGTGCCCGGCTCCACGGTTAGTCCCCATCGTCTAGCCTGGCCTAGGACACTACCCTTTCACGGTAAGAACCGGGGTTCGAATCCCCGTGGGGACGCCAAGGATTTCTCCGCCAGAGGCGGCATAGGTCCGGGGATGAGAATCCCTTGGGGTTCGACGGACTGAGCGAAGCGATTGGCCGCAGGCCAACCAATCCCCGTGGGGACGCCAAGGATAAGGCCGCCGGAGGCACCCCGGATCTGATTCCGGAGGCGATAAGTCGGAGGGGGTTAAAGTTTCACCGATTGGTAAAACTCATCAGCGGTTCCTCCCGGTTTGGCTCTTTCCTTCGGTTGCGGCGGCGCCGCGTTAGGATTGATGCGGGCTAACAAGCGACGGCCCGACCCTTCAGGATCGCCGGTCGGCGATAATAACTTTGATGCCGGGCCGTTTCCGGCAGAAATGGACCGGCAGCCAGTCCAGACTGAAACCCAAACTTTATCCCAACGAAGCGACATCATGCGTGAATTCAAGATTGCAGCCATCCCGGCAGACGGAATCGGCAAGGAAGTGGTACCGGCCGGCCTCGAGGTTCTCGCCGCGCTGGCCAGGTGCGACGGCGGCTTTGCCCTGAACGTCGAGTCCTTCGATTGGGGCTCCGACTATTACAAGCAACATGGCATCATGATGCCGGCGAATGGCCGCGAGCTGCTAAAAAAATTCAACGCGATTTACTTCGGCGCGGTCGGTACGCCCGACGTTCCCGATCATATCACCTTGTGGGGGCTGCGCCTCAACATCTGCCAATCCTTCGACCAGTACGCGAATGTGCGGCCCACCCGAATCCTGCCCGGCATCAAGAGCCCGCTGGGCAACGTGCAAGCCAAGGACTTGGACTGGGTCATCGTCCGCGAAAATTCCGAGGGCGAGTACGCCGGCCAGGGCGGGCGGTCCCATCGCGGCTTTCCCGAGGAAGTCGCCACCGAAGTCGCCATTTTCACTCGCACCGGAGTGCGGCGCATCATGCGCTTTGCCTTCGCCTTGGCTCAGTCGCGCCCTCGCAAGTTCCTGACCGTCGTCACCAAGTCCAATGCCCAGCGTCACGGCATGGTGATGTGGGACGAGATTGCCGCCGAGGTGGCGGCCGAGTTCCCGGACGTGACGTGGGACAAGATGCTCGTCGATGCCATGACCGTGCGCATGACCCTGAAGCCGGGCACCCTCGACACCATCGTGGCAACCAATCTCCACGCCGATATCCTGTCCGATCTGGCGGCAGCGCTGGCCGGGTCGATCGGCATCGCCCCCACCGCCAACCTCAATCCCGAGCGCACGTTTCCGTCGATGTTCGAGCCCATCCACGGTTCGGCCTTCGATATCACCGGGAAGGGTATCGCCAACCCCATCGGCACCTTCTGGAGCGGCTGCATGATGCTCGATCATCTGGGCGAAAAGAAAGCTTCCGCGCGGCTCATGCGGGCCATCGAGCGCGTGACGGCCAATCCTGCGCTGCACACGCCTGACCTAGGCGGCAAGGCCACGACGCGAATCGTCACCGCTGCGGTGATCGCCGCCTTCCAAGCCGACCACGCATAGGCCGGAGGCGTCAAAAGCGGCGCCGGGTCGCCGCACTCCAAAGTTTCGGTGAGTCGGTCAATCCGCCGCCGACCTACGGCGCCAGCGCGAAGGCGTAGAGCACGCTGCTGCCGCCGAAGAGCACGAACTGCCGGCCGTCGAGTTCAAATGTGATGGGTGTGTTGCCCACGCGGCCGAGGCCCGAATGCCAGAGCGTCTTCCCATCCGCCGTGCGCAGAGCGAGCGCATTGCCGGCGGAGTCGCCGGTAAAGGCGAGGCCGCTCGCGGTCGTCAGGACACCGGCGGCGCCCGAGCCCCCGCTCAGGTCGTGGCTCCATTTGATCGCCCCGGTTTGGTAGTCGATCGCCCGCAGCACGCCGCGGGCGTGTACGCCGTAGTCGGCGCCGGCCCACCCACTCGCACCGTGCTCCGGCTTGAAGAAATAGATCGCGAAGGCGTCGCTCGCGCTGACCAGCAGCGTCCCCGTCGCCGGATCGAAGGACGGTGAACGGTAATTGGTGCCGCCCGATTCGTCGGGAGAGACCAGCCGGCCATCGCGCGCCGGTTCCTTCGCGACGTTCGGGACCGGGCGGCCGTCGGAGCCGATTTCGTTCGCCCAGTTCGCCCGCGCAAACGGCTTCGTCAGCAGGTTCTCGCCCGTCGCCCGATCGAGGACAAAAAAGTAACCGTTGCGCGAAGCCTGCAGTAGCAGCTTCCGGGGCCGGCCGCCGAAGACGGCATCGACGAGCACGGGCACCTCGGCCGCGTCCCAGTCATGCGTGTCGTGCGGTGTCGCCTGGAAACCCCAGCGCAGTTCGCCGGTGTCGGGATTGAGCGCGACGATGCTGCCGGTCCACTTGTTGTCCCCGGGTCGCACCGGCCCGTTCAGGACCGGGGTGGGATTGCCGGTGCCGACGTAGACGAGATTGAGCTCGGGATCATAGGTCCCCGTCATCCACATCTGGCCGCCGGTCGCCCCGCCGCTGATCGAGTCGGGCGTCCCGACGGGCGGCGTGCTGTAGAAAGTCCACTGCGGCTGGCCAGTCTCGGGATCGAACGACTTGAGAACGCCGGGAACGTTGTCGAAATCGCCCGACACGCCGACGAGCAGGTGATTGCGGATCACGAGCGGCGCATTCGTGCTCCAATAGCCGCGCTTCGCGTCGGCAATCGGCACCGTCCAGCGCGGCTTGCCGGTCCGCACGTCGAGTGCGACGAGGTGCGCATCCGGCGTCGTCAGATAGACGAGATCGCCGCGCACGGCCGCGCCGCGATGGCCAATGTGAAAGCCCGTGTTGGTGGGATAGGTATACCGCCAGAGCTGCCGGCCGGTGCGGGCATCGATCGCCCAGAGGTTGTCGGGGGCGGTCAGGAAGAGGATCCCGTTGGCCACGACCGGGGTCGACTTGAGCGCCTGCGTCAGGTTCGTGTTGAAAGCCCACGCCAGCGTCATCTGGCGGACATTGTCGGGCGTGATCTGTTTCAGCGCGCTGTGATGACGACCGCTATAGTCGCCATGATAGGTCGGCCAGCTGTCCGGCGTGGGCTGCAGGAGCAGACTGGGCGCGACCTCCTGGGCGGAGAGCAGGCCAGCCGAGAGCGCGAGGAGGACGGCGAAACTCCGCGCCGCTGCCGGCGCGGCGCGGCGCTGGTCAGCGCAGGGTCTGGAGGTAGGCGAGTACATCGTGCATGTCCTGGTCGGTGTATTTCTCCAGCTGCGCGACGTGGGCCGCGAGCGGGTCGTCGACAGTGAAGGTGACGCGGTCCGTGGGCCACGAATGCGGCCAGCCATCGGCATCGACCAGCGCAATGGTGAATTCGTCGCGGTACGCGAGTTTGCCGGTGATAACCTTCCCGGCGGGGAGCTCGACGCGGACAGTCTGCGGACCGTGGGCAGGCTCGGCGTCGGCGGCCGGGGTCGGATAGAGCATGCGCCGGAGGAGCGGTAGCCCTTCCAGTCGCTTGGCGAGGCCGGCGAGATCACCGGACGCCGAGTGACAGCGGGTGCAGGCCGCTTCAAAATACCGCTGGCCGGCCACCTTGTCGCCCGTTTGCAAGTCCGCAGGCTCCACCGATCGGCGGCCGCCGACCGAGTGATCCGCCTTCGTCTTCTGGTCGTGGACGAAGGCGACAATCGCCGCGACGTCCGCCGCCGGCAGCACGAAGGCCGGCATGCCCTTTTCGAGCCGGCCGGCGATGAGGTGCGGGGCGATCTTGTCGCCCCGGTCGTCGGAGGCGACGAGGAGCGAGCGCGTGAGATCCGGACCGGACTCGCCCCCGGCGGTATCGCGCCCGTGGCAGAACGCGCACTGGGCGGCGAAAACGGTACGGCCGGCCTCGATCTGTGCGGCCGGATACTCCTGGTCGGCGGCGGTCAGCGGCGGTCGCACGGACGCCGGGCTGTTCTGGCCGCGCTCGGGCGGCGGTGCCGGAGCCGGGGCATTCGCTGCGACCTCGGCGTGGAGGGGGTGGAATGGGCCCACGAGCGCGAGGGTCGTCGCGAGCAGCAGGCAGGGGGGTAAATGGCGCACGGCGCCGACGAGTAACGGCGGCACCCCGGATCGCGTCAACCATGGAGCCTTGACTGGGGCACGTGGCGCCTGGCCGGGGGGTCGCAGGGCGCTCATATGAGTTACACCCTGCAGCGGCGCTACGATCCCCCCTTTCCAGATGGACCAACGCTCTGCGCATCCGGGCTTTCAACTTTCAACCTTCAACTCTCAACTGAATATTTCCGGTTAAATCTCACCCCCATGCCCGGCCAAACCGACTTCGCTGAACTGACCAGGAGGGCCGCTGACACGGTCGGGGCGGCGCAACGGCAATTGCCGCCCGAGATTCGTCCCCTCGCGTGCGGCATCGCCGTGCATTACGAGGCCATCCCCGCGACCGATGTGCTCGCGGAGGGGTTTGAGCCCGATATTCTCGGTCTTTTCACCGGCCCTGCCCACGGCACGGAACTGGCCCAGGACAACCCGACCCCGCCGCAAATCATGCTCTATCTGGAAAACCTCTGGGACTTCGCCGAGGGGGACGATGAGGTATTTCGGGACGAAGTCCGCCTGACCTACCTGCACGAACTTGGGCACTACCTCGGCTGGGATGAAGACGACCTCACGGCCCGGGGATTGGAGTAGCGCGGGTCTCCGACCCGCGTCGTCTGCCCTGTGCGCAGCTCCCTCCCGCGGCACGGGGCCGAACCATACGAAACAGCGTAAATTACTCCGATTAGTGGAGGGCCGAGCCGCGCCGAGACCGTTTCGTTACGTCGAAAATTCGGCCTCGACGGAGCTCGGCCCTCCGTTGGCTGCAAAAATAGCGGAACCGTGCCTACCACCCTAGCGGCCGCGGGCCCGCCGTCGGCATCCCCAAAATCGTGGAATCTCCGAAATTCGCCTCTTTCGGGGAGTTCGCCCCGGGGCCCACTCCGCGCTTTCCAACTTCGCCGGGCCATGCATACACTCGGGTCAACTTAGCCTTTTCGCACTGATATGAAGAAATTCCTGTTCCTGACCCTGGTGGCGCTCTTCGGCGCCAGCTTCCTCCACGCGGAGGTGGATCGCGCCAAGCTCGTCCAGCGCGTCGAAACCTGCGAAGCGATTCTTCAGACCTTCCAGATCCGCCGGGACACCGCGATCCCACCGGCCGTCTGGCAACGGGCGAAGGCCGTCATCATTCTCAGCCAGTTCAAGGCGGGCTTCTATCTGGGCGTCCAGGATGGCTACGGCGTGATCATGGTGAAGCAGGCGTCCGGACGCTGGAGCGTGCCGGTCTTGATTAACGCCGGCGAGGCCAGCCTCGGTTTTCAGCTCGGGGCCAAGTCAGTGGAAACCGTACTGATTATCACGGATGCGGCGACCCCGCGCCTGCTGTTCAATCAACGCTTCAACATCGGCGTGGATGCGAAAGCCGTCGCCGGACCCAAGGCCGCCGAGGTCGAACGCAACAACAAGGAACTCCTGAATACGCCCGTGCTCGCCTACACCAAAACCGTCGGCCTTTACGCCGGCGCCACGGTCAAGGCCGGCCGGATCGCCCGCGATGACGCGGCCAATTTCCTCCTCTACAACACCAAGTACACACTGCCCGAGCTGCTTTACAGCGATTGGGTTCAACCGACGAAGGAAGTCCAGCCGTTGATGAACCTCTTGCAAAGCCTCGCGCCTTAGGCCCGATATTTCGGCCAACCGGTCCGCCGGCAATCAATCCCAAGCCTGGCGACAAATTCAAAAGCCAGGAATGGGTTCATGACTTCCTGGCTTTTGAATTGATTGATCGGGGAGGGCAGGCCTTTCGTTGTTATTTCCATGGCGGTTCCAAATCCCATTCTCGGTGGCGGCGGCTTCCACCACGTGTGCGTGAAGACGCGCGACTGGTCCAGGACGATGCAGTTTTACAAGGACGTCCTTGGCTGCACCGAGAAGATTGCGTGGCGGGCCGAACCGCAGCGCGCCATCATGCTCGAGACGGGCGATGGCAACTACATGGAGGTGTTCGAGGACCTCGCCTACACGCCCGCGCCGAACGGCAGTGTCTTTCATTTTGCCTTTCGCACCACGCGACTGGACGACGTCGCCCAGCGGGTTCGCGACTTTGGCGCCAAGATCACGATCGAGCCCAAGGATGTCACCATCGCGACGACGAACGGCCAGGGCGGCGTGCCGATTCGAATCTTTTTCTGCGAGGGCCCGAACGGCGAATCGATCGAGTTCTTCCAGAATTCGGCGACCTAAATAGCGCCGGTCTCCGGCCGGCGATTTTTTTGCACCAAGGAAATCCTGCGGCCGAAACCGGCGCTACCTCGCTCGCAGTCCGCGTAGGTACAACAGCAACTCCGCCACCACGGCCTCCGCGACATCCGTCTGCGCGGCGATCCGGCGGGCCCCGGGACAAACGATCCGGCCAGTCTGCAGTGGGAGAAATTTCCCTCTCTTTCGGTAAGCCAGCGCCCACCAGGCAAACGGCTCCTCAATTCCTTCGGCCGGGACCGGTTCGGCATAGCCCGTCGTCGCCAGGCCCAGATCGCTGCCAAAGAGCCGGCATACGCCGCAGGCCATCTGCCCGGCCACCTGCGCCGACACGCAATTAACCCGCCGGGCCATGGCCCGCTCGACGCCGAGATGCCGGACTTTTTCCGCCAGCGAGTAGGCCGTGAGGCCACCGAGGAAAAAATCCGAGGCGCCGGAAATCTCGCCGATTTTTGCCTGCACGCGCCCGCACGTCATGCTCTCCGCCACCGCCAGCGTCAGACGCGGACGGCCGAGCATCAGCGCTTTCAACGTCACGGTGGCGGCGCTCATGCGATTTCCAAGCCCAGCGGGCAGTGGTCGCTGCCCATGACCTCCGGATTGATCCAGGCGCGTTTCAGGGCCGGACGCAGCTTCGCGCTCGCAACGAAATAATCGACGCGCCACCCGATGTTCCGGGCCCGGCAGTTCATCATCTGGCTCCACCACGTGTAGTGGCCCGGGCCTTTTTCGAATTCGCGAAAGGTGTCGACGTAACCGTCGTCCAGGATGCGCGAAAAATTTTCCCGTTCCTCATCCGTGAACCCGGCGTTGCGGCGGTTGGTCTTGGGGTTGGTGAGATCGATTTCCGCGTGGGCGACATTGAGGTCACCGCAAAAAATCACCGGTTTCTTTTTTTCGAGCTTCTTCAGGTAGGTGCGAAACGCCGGATCCCATTCCTTCGCGCGATAGTCGAGCCGCGTCAGACCGCGCTGCGAGTTGGGTTGGTAAACATTCAGGAGAAAAAAATCGGCGAATTCCGTCGTGATCACGCGTCCTTCCCCGTCGTGAGCGTGCAAGCCGATCCCAAGCGTCACACTTTTCGGTTTCACGCGGGTGAACGTGATCGTCCCACTATAGCCTTTCTTGACCGCCGGATTCCAAATCAGTTCATAGCCGGCCGGCCACGGAATATGCTGCGCGTCACCCGGATGCGCCTTGGCCTCCTGCAGGCAAATCACATCGGCCCGCGCCTCGGCCATGAAATCGAGCAGGCCTTTCTTGTGCGCCGCCCGCACGCCGTTGACGTTCCACGAAACGAGTTTCATCCGCGCCACTTTCCGCCTTTGGCGGGAAATGACTAGGTTTTTGCGCGGCAAAAACCATTTTCCTCCCGGCCCTCCAGGCCCCTCCGCAAATTCCCGGGGCGCCGTTTACCACGACTCGGCACCCTAGCATGACACGCCAGGCCTCACCTTCGCGTTGCCAACCCGCCGACTCACGCGTAACGCCTCGGAAGTCTCATGGCCCATTTTTCTCCGCTTCCTCTCGGTCAACGCATTCCCGGCAGTCCCCACGCCGTGTCGTGCAGCCTGCCCACGATGCGCGATGTGCGCGGGTATGAGGAAAAGGATCCCGTCACGATGCGCAGTGTGGTGTCCGGCTATCCGCGGTTCGTCGTGCACCCGTTCGCCCGCCAGTTGGTTGACCACTTGGTGGCGTCAACGCCCGCGCTGGCGGGCCGCACGCTTTGGCTCACGTCCTCGCGCCGGATGGCGGAGGCGCTGTTCGCGCATCTGAGTCAGGCTAGCGGCGCGAGCCTGTTCGCGAGCGAGGGCATCCACGGCGTCTCACATCCGGAATCGAGCGACCTCTTTGGCCGGGCCAAGGTATTTTTGCAGAACATCGGCGGGTTTATTTCCTCCCGTGAGGCCGAGGATCAACTCGTCCGTCGCCAGCTCATTCCCTCGGCCTTCGGAGAAGAGGTGTTTGCCGGCGAAGCGACTGCCGAGATCCGACGCGTGCTGCAACGGGCGCTGGCCACGGCCCACGCCGGCGACGTGCTGATGGCCAATTCGGGGATGAACGCCATCTACGCGGCGTTCCGCGCTTCCGCCGAAATCCAACTCCCGCGCCAGCGCACGGTCTGGCTGCAACTCGGGTGGCTCTACCTCGACACGATCGCCATTCTGAAGAAGTTCGCGGCAACACCGGCCGACTACGTCTACGTGCGCGACCCGCACGACCGCGACGGCATCGAGCGGATCTTTGCCCGCCACGGCGCTCAAATCGCCGGGGTTTTCGCGGAGGTGCCGACCAATCCGCTCATCGAGACGCCGGACATTCCCGCGCTCGCTGCGCTTTGTCGCCAACATGGCGCGCATCTGATCCTCGATCCGTCGGTGTCCTCCATCTTCAATCTCGATCTCCTGCCCCACGCCGACGTCGTGGTCATGAGCCTCACCAAGTACACCGGCAGCGCGGGCGACGTCCTTGCCGGGGCGGCCGTCATCAATCCGGCTCGACCGGATGCCGCCGAACTGCGCGAACGCACGGCCGCGTGGCTCGAACCCGTCTATGCGCGCGACCTTTCCCGGTTGGCGGCGCAAATCCGGGAGACCGAATCCGTCCTCGCCCAAATCCATCGCAACACGGCGCGCGTCGCGGCCTTTCTGGAAACGCATCCGGCCGTTCGCGATGTCTTCTGGGCTCTACGCCCGGCGTCACGCGCCAACTACCTGAAGATTGCCCGGGCACCCGAGGCCACGGGCGGCATGATCACGTTTACGCTGCGGACGCCGATGGAGCCGTTCTACAACCGCCTGCGCCTGCCCAAGGGGCCGAGCTTCGGCATGACGACCACGCTGATTTGTCCGTTCATGTATCTTGCGCACTACAATTTGGTCACGACTCCGGCCGGCCTCGCCGAGCTCTCGGCCAGCCGGCTCGATCCCGATTTACTGCGCCTCTGTTGCGGAAGTGAACCCGCGGAAGAAATAATCGGCGCCCTCGCCGAGGCGCTCGGCTGACCGAAATTGAGCCAGCCGTGGCGAACTCCTGCACCCTCGCCGTCAAGGCGATCCCGAACGCCCCGCGCAATGAAGTCATGGGCTGGCTCGGCGACGCGCTCAAAATCAAGGTCCACGCCCCGCCCGTGGAGGGCCGCGCCAACGACGAGCTCCGCGATTTTCTCGCCGACGCCCTCGGTCTCCCCCGCCGTTCCGTCACGCTTTTGCGCGGCGACACCTCCCGACAGAAATTGTTTCGGATCGATGGTCTGGCGCTGGCGGAAGTGAAGAATCGCCTGACTCCCTCCTAGACGACGGGCGCCTTGGGTCGCGTAAACCGCACGAAGCGTACGTTCAGGAACACCGCCGCAAACGCCAGCCCGCTGGCGATTCCGATCCACACGCCGACGGATCCAAGCGACCCGCGGATGCCGAGGACGTAGCCGAGCGGCAGCGCCAGCACCCAATACGCCACGAACGTGATTAGGGTGGGCATTTTTACGTCGCCAATCGCGCGCAACACTGCGGCCCCGATCACCTGCAGGCCGTCCACCATCTGAAACAGCGCCGCCACGACGAGGACCTGAGCCGCGACCGCGATCACAGCCGGGTCGCGCACAAACCACGCGGCGATCGCGTGACCGCCAAATCCAAACGCCAGGGCAAACCACGCCATGACCGCTAATCCCAACCCAAGGGCGCCAAACGCGATCGGCCGCAATCGCCCGCGCTCATCCGCGCCGACCGCATGGCTGACCCGCATGCCCGCCGCCATCGAGATGCCCAACGGAAACATGAACGCGAGCGACGCGCAGGTGATGCCAATCTGGTGGGCCGCCAACGGCACCGCGCCGAGCCAACCCATCATAAAACTCGAAAAGGCAAACGCGGTGCTCTCGAACAGCAGCATCCCTGCTGCCGGCAGTCCCACCTGCAACATTTCCCGAAAACGTGAAGCGGAGAGCCGGGCCATCCACCCCGCCCTCGAATTCACCGAAGGTCCACCCTCCGAAGTCCCGCGCCCCGGGACGAAGGAGGGCCAGGCCGCCCGGACGGCCGGATCCCGGCGCAACCAAGAGAAAAGCCCAACCGCACCGACGACGCGCGAAATCAGCGTCGCGATGCCCGCTCCCGTGAGGCCCAGCGCCGGGGCCCCGAGGTGACCGAAAATAAAAACCCAATTGAGCGCCGCATTCAGGCCGACACTCGAAAGCATAATCGCCATCGGGGCCCAGGGATGCCCCATCGCCTCGGCAAACTGGCGGAGTGCGAGGTAAATCAAAACCGGCGTCAGGGAAAACGCGGTCAGGAGAAAGAACGGCTTCACGATCGCGAGCGCCTCCGCCGGCTGACCAAAGCGCGCGAGCTGCGTGCTCAGGGCCAGCATCACGACGGTCTCGACCACGCCCACGGCCAACGCCAGGACGAGGCCGTGACGCAAGTATTCCGCGGCCTCCCGGGGTTGCTGCGCGCCGCGCGAGCGCGCGACGAAAATCGCCACCGGGACCGTGAAGCCGATGGCCAAGACATAGAAAACGTTGAACACGTTCGAACCAAAAGACGACGCGGCCAATGGCACGGTGCCCGCGTGGCCAATCATGAGGCTGTCCAGCACGCCCATGAGCATCTGACTGACCTGTCCCACCATGATCGGCAGCGCCAACGTCAGCGTTGGGCGAATCTCACGGAGCATTGGACTCCCGGCGGGCATAAAGAATCCACTTTTCACCTCATCTCCCACCTGGGCAATCCCGCAGCGATCTCACCCTCGGACAGCCGACCCGTTTATTGGTGTCACACTGAGCCGGAACAATGGAGCCCAAGACCGCAAAACGTGTTTTACTCCGGCCGGGCAAAAAAGAAAATTTTTACCCCTGCTCGGGAGAGCAGGGATGCCCTTCGGTCCATGACGGCGTCCCTCCGGCGTCCCCACCCGCTTCCACCCGCTCCGTGACCGCCCTCGCGCTCGTCGTCGTTCTCGTCGCGGCAGGGCTGCACGCCACGTGGAATCTCTGCGCCAAGCGCGCTGGCGGCGGCCTGCCCTTCGTCTGGCTGGTGTTGACGGCGATGAGCTTCACGCCGGTCAGCTACGTCGCACCGACCCGGGAGGGGAGCATCGTCATCGGGGCCTGCTTCGGCGCGCGCGATGTCCTCCGGCGCAATCGCGCTCGCGCTCGGTTAAGGGTTGCACCACGGTCCGCGCGGCGTGCTTCGCCACCCATGAAGTCCCGGATATTTTTCGCCGTCATCCTGATCGCCGCGTTTGCAGCGTTCTACTTCGGCACGATCCGTCCCGCCATGACGCCCCTTCCCCTGCAAAGCCGGCCACCCATCGCCACTCGCCCGACGCCCAGTATCCCACCGTCGGTCATCGATCATTTTGAAAAAATGGTGCTGCCGCCGCTCCGGATTCCCGCCCCCGCGATTGTCAGCGTCCACCTGGAGCAACTGGTGCTGAAAATGGAGATTCCGATCACCAATGAAGGGGTCATCGATCTCCCGCTAAACTTGCCAGGGGAAAAGCCGTCTTCTCCCGTCCCAGAAATCCCGAATCACTTGCTGAAGTAATGGGCTGGCCGGAGTGAAGCGCCGATTCCAGAGAGCAGAGATTTTTTGGCCACAAATTGCACCCATGGGCACAGAGGTCCGAAGAATGCATTTGTGCCCATGGGTGTAATTTGTGGCCGCCGGCTTGCCGGCTTTAGCCGCCCGTCACTTCGTCCCCGTCAGCATATCTTCCATCAACGCGATTGCGGTCGCTTCCGTGATATCCTGCACGTCGAACTGCCGGACCACCCGACCCGCCTGGACACCCTTGCCGATGATATCACTCGCGGCCGCCTGGCCGACGATCGCAGCGTCTTTCAACCGAATCGCCGTCGCCTGGATATCGGGCACGGGATAGGTGAGGTCGCCCGAGACTTCGGGCACGACGATGTTACGGCTCGAGATGAGCACCTCGATCGCGATGTCGGCGATTTTGCCCAGCGCCTCGCGATCCTTGGCCGCCTGATCGCTGACCAAATGCGCCCCGGCCGGATCGGGCAGGAGCGCGGTCGCCGTGGCCTGATCGGCCAGTTGCGCGCCGCCATTGCGAAAGGCCCGACCAAACAGTCGCTCAATCTCGCGCACCGTTTGTTGATCGGCGAGTTTGGGCGCGGGAGCCTCCTTCACTTTGTACGTGTTCGTGCCGCTGGTCTTCACCGAACTGTCGGTCTTTTCGTAATTTTCCGTGCGACCCGCGAGCTTGAGACCCGACGTCGTCTCGACCAGCGCGCGATTGACGTAGATGACAATGCGCGGCGCGTGATCGGTTTTGTAGACTTTGCGAAAACCTTCGAGGATGCCTTCGGCCGTCTGCCGGGCGACCAAAGTATCACTCGTCGGGCCGTAGACGCGTTGCTGGCCCGATTGCAACGAGGGCCCGACGGAGGGGAGAGCCTGCGCCACCGGGGGCGGCTGCGGGTTGGACGGCTGGGCGGACATCCAAGGGGCCAGCATCAGGCTGATCGGCACGAGAAAGAGGCGGCGGGCATTCATGGTGGAAAGGGAATGGGCGAAAGGGAGAGCTTACCGTGCCTGCCGGACGCGGACCGTGTATTTCTTGGCCGCGGTGTTCATCGCCGTGAAGCGCACCGCCTCGGTGGAATTCTCCGCCAAAATCAGCGTCTGGAACGGCGTTTCATCGCCCGTGGAGAAACCCTGCTCATCCTTGAACACGCAATTAACCTGAACCTGGATGCGCCGGCTCTCGCGGTTTTTCACGTTGGCCACCACTTCCAGCCGGCCGTCACCGAGCATGCGTTCCTGCAGGCCAGTGCAAGTAACCGAATACTGTGCCGGCTGATCGAGCAGGACGAACCGATCGGTGTTCTCGAGCGTGAATTTCGTCGTGTCGAGCGGGGCAAACGGCCCGGGCTGGGTTGCGCAACCCGCGGAGAAGGCGACGGCAACAACAGCGAAAACAAAGGAAGGCAGCTTCATATTCATGATTCGGCGGATGGTGTGGTGGAGGATGAGACTTCGAGTCAGCGCTTAAGTTCGCTCAAAAACACGACGGTATCGCGGTCGTCCGCCGCGACGGCAATCGCAACAGCCTGGGTCCGTTGTTCGAGCACATTACCCTCGCGATCCAGGAATTCGACTCGGCCGGCGTGCTGGCCCGCCGGTATTTTCACGGCGGCAAAACTGAGGCGTTGCGGCAGGTTGTCCCACTGGCGCACGTCGGCCTGGGCTCGCGTCGCTGCCGCGGCCACCTTGCCGATCAGGCCTAGCACCCCCAGACCAATTGCGGTGTTTTCTGCCGAATCCCCGTCCTTGCCCTGCCGCTGCCGCTTCCGGGCCTCTTCATGGGCAATGGCCGCTCCCGCCAAGGCCACATCCCCGGCGACACTCGCGCCCGCCTTGAAGAAGGCCTTGTTGCCAAGAATGTGATCCATCACCCGCCCGCCCCGCGTCGCCGCTTGGTAGCCCAGGTCGTCGTAGACCGGCAGTGGGACAATTTTTTGGCCGTCGTCGAGCACGAGCCGGGCGGAATGCGAGGGCGAGTCGCCCGTGTGGAACCGCAATTGTTCACCGTATTGGCCGGAGGCGTACTTGCGGGGGCCGTAACCATACTCGGCAAAGATCAGGACATTGGCCGACGGATTGTAAGGCGGCAGATTCACTTTGCCGCCGGCACCCTTTTGCGCCCGCACGAACGCGTCGCTGCCATCGGCGCCAAGCTTCGCCGAGGCCAGGCCATCGAGATAATCCAACAACACATAATCAGCGTCGTAGTGTTCGTGCGCGGGATCGCTGTCGATCACCTGGCCCGCGCGAAAGCACGCCCGGGCATTGTCCGGCTGCCCATCGCGCCAATAAAGAATGCCGCGATAGTAATAGGCCATGACGCGCTCGTAGGGTTCGCCGATAAACGTCTTCGTGCTTTCAGCCGAGAAGAGACTGCGGGCGCGCGCTGCGTCAGCCGAATTGGTGATAATGCCGCCGATCAACGCGATGGCGTCGTCGAATTTTGCCTTGGCCGTCGTATCATCACCTTTGCGCAGGGCCGTGACCCCGAGCCGGTAGTCAAAAAGCACCCGATCCTTTTCCGCGATTAAAGCAGCCCGGCGGTCCGCGGCGGTCGCGTTCGCGGCCGGGGGACGCGGGGCCGAAGGGCCCGCCCCGCCCCCTTCCGTCACACAACCGCTGGCGAGCAACAGCGTGGCGCCGGCGGCAAAGGCAAAGAAAATCCGGGAAAATAAAGTCATTCGAAACGAAGCGGAAAATTCCCAGGGCGAAAGCGCGCCGCGGGCGACTCGACTCCCCCGTGAATGCTCAAACAGTCGCTCCGCTCGGTCGCTTTGCCGGGCTCGGAATGACCACAGAGGAGAGACCGTCTGCGTCCAAGCTCAACGATAGGCCGCATCCTCCAGCCCCTGCTTTTTAACCTCAGCGGAATCTTCCCAGACAATCTCGCTCGTCCGCGCATTGGTCAGCCGGAAACTGTAGAGCACATAGTCGCTGGTGCCAGCCGTCGTGCGGGTGGTCAGTCCATCGAGCTTGCCCGTAAGGAAAAAATCGGCGCCGCGAAATTCCACGACATGGGGGTCGCTGCTCGCCGTCACCTGGCCCGACTGCTTCAGCGCGCGCTCGCGCTCAAGGGTCTTCATCATCTCGCGGTCGAGGAAACTCACCCGCCCGGCGGCCTTGGAATTGAGCTGGGTACGAATGCGTGTCAGGAAAATATCCTTATTGATCGGAAAGCGCGTGTTGTTGACCACGGGCTCGAGCACGATGGACGATCGGACCCGGGCGCGCGCGATTTCGGGGATCCCCAGGATGCTTCGCGCCATCTTGTCGGTCACGCTGACGAGGTCTTGCGACTCGATGCCGGTGCCCGCCACAAACCCTCGTTCATCGGGCTTCATTTCGGTGACGGGAACGCCGGCCGGATTCTTGACGCCCTCCGTGGTTTCGCAGCCGGCGAAGAACGCCGAACCCGCGACAAAGCCGGCGAGCAGGAGACGAGAAGGAGTGGTCATGATGTGGTGAGAAAAAAACATAGGTGCCCGCGACCAGGTGGCAGCGGACCGCGGCAGCTATTTGCGCCCAAAGAGGCTGTTGGCCTCGGTCATGGGCGTGGCCGGCGCGTTGTAGTAATTGTTGATAATCGTCACCTGCTGCGGCGGCTGGGCGTCGGCGGGCGCGGCCTGGCCCGAGACGGGCGTCTGGGCCGGATAGGCGACCGACCGCTGACTGGCATCGGCGACCGAGCCGAGGAGCCAACCCAGGCCGGCGCCCCACGCGGCGCCACGCCAGCCATCATGGTGAAAAGCGCCACTGTTGTTGCCAATAATCCCTCCGGCCAGGGCCCCAAGCCAGAGACCGTTGGCGGCCGCGCTCCCCGAACCTCCGTAACCGTAGGTCCCGTAAGGGTAGACGCTCACATCGTAACCGGGATAATAGCCGAAGTTAGACCCGTAATTTCCACCGTAGCTCCCATAGCCGTAGCCGCCAGAACCGTAGTAACTGGAACCGTAATGCCCATAGCCGCGGCCGTACCCAACCCGGTTGCCGACGTGAACACCGACGGTTACCGCCGGAGGCTGACGGTAAATATATTGGCCGGGCCGGGCCACCCGCGCGTGGCCGGCGGAGGAATTTCCGACAGCCTGGCCCACCATGAGACCGGCGGCGGCACCAATGGCTGCGCCGCGCGCACCGTTATTGCGCAGATCGCGACTGTTGTTGCCCACGACGGCGCCCGCGACTCCACCGATGACGGCACCCTTCACGGCCTCGGGGCGCAGAACCTGGGCCCTTCCTGGCATCGCCACAAGGAGGGCAAGGGAAAGAAATAGCGTCGTTTTCATACTAGGAGGTTAGTCCGACACCACACTCGTCGCAAGGTTTCAACCATCGGCCAACCGGCGCGCTCGCAGGCGCTACTTCGCCATTGCCGGATGCCCCGCCTCACCCGCCAGCACTGCCGCCCGCGCTCGTCGGGAACCCGCGGTGAACCTGTCCATATAAACGTAGATTACCGGTGTAATATACAGCGTCAGCATCTGGGACACGATCAGGCCACCCACGACAGCCAAGCCCAGCGGCCGGCGGGATTCCGCCCCCGCTCCGAGCCCAAGGGCGATCGTGATCGCGCTAGCGAGCGCCGCAAACGTCGTCATCATGATCGGCCGGAAACGAACGAGGCACGCCTGCACGATTGCTTTTTCGGCTGACGGCTCGCCCTGGGCCCGCGTGGCGAGGGCGAAGTCGATCATCATGATGGCATTCTTTTTCACGATGCCGACGAGCAGGATGATTCCGACATACCCCATCACGTTCAGCTCCTGTTGGAACAACCAGAGCGTGAAGAGCGCCCCGAAACTCGCCGCCGGCAGACCGGAAAGAATCGTCAACGGATGGATGAAGTCCTCGTACAGGATTCCCAGCACCACGTAGATAACCAGCACCGCCATGATCAGCAGCAGGCCAAGGCCACTCATTGAGGAGGCGAAGGCCTGGGCCGAACCCTGAAAACCATAGCTAAGCGTCGCGGGCAGCTCCCGGCGAGCGAGCTCGGCGACAACGGCGGACGCCTCGCCCAGCGAATAGCCTGGCCGAAGGTTGAAAGAAATGGTCACCGCCGGAACCTGACCCAGGTGATTCACCGTCAGCGGACCAATCTCGTGCCTGAGCGCCGCCACGGTGTCGAGCGGCACGGATTTGCCGCTCCGGCTCCGAAGGTAAATCAGCGACAGCGCGTCCGGATTCATCTGGAACTCAGGCGCCATCTCCATGATGACAAAATATTGGTTGGCGGGAGTGTAGATGGTCGAAACCTGCCGGGACCCATAGGCATTGTAGAGCGCGTCCTCAATCTGCTGCGGTGTGATGCCGAGCGTGGCGGCCCGGGCCCGATCAATGTCGACCCGCAGCTGGGGGTTGGAAATCTGCAAGTCCGAATTCACGTCCTGCAGGCCCGGCAGCTCTCGTATCTTCGCCTCCATCAGCTGCGCCGCGCCATAGAGTTCCTTGGGATCGGTGCCAAAGAGCGTAAATTGGTAAAGCGCCTTGGTCAGATTGCCGCCGAGTCGGATGGGCGGCAGCACCTGCGGGTAAACGCGCAGCCCGGGAATACCGGAGAGTTGGCTCCGCAACTCCTGCACGATGACCGCGGCGGAGGCCCGGTCTTTTCGGGGCTTAAGCCGGACAAATACCCGGCCTTGGTTGCTCAACGTCGAGAACATCGAGCCGCCAATCGAGGACGTGAACGCCGCCACTGCCGGATGTTTGGCGACAATCTCCGCCGCCTCCTGCTGGTGCCGGGACATCTCGGTGAACGACACGTCCTGCGCCCCTTCGGTCGCGATATAAATGCGCCCGTTGTCATCGGTGGGGAGGAAGCCCAGGGGCAGACTTCGACCCACCACCACCGTCAAAACCACCATCACTCCCGCCACCATCACCGTTGCGAGCCGGTGCCGCATCGCGATCTGCAGCGTGCGTTCATACGCTCCCACCATCGCCTCGAAACCGCGCTCGCTGAGCGCGTACAGCCGGCCATGGCGGACTCCACCCGCCCGATGCGGCTTGAGGAATCGGCTGCAGAGCATCGGGGTCAGGGTCAGCGAAACGAGGCCCGAAACCAGGATTGACGCCGTGATGGTCACGGCAAATTCGTGCAGCAACCGGCCGAGGATTCCGCCCATGAACAGCACGGGGATGAAAACGGCCACGAGCGAAAGCGTCATCGACATGATCGTGAACCCGATTTCTTCGGAGCCCTTGAAGGCCGCCTCGCGCACGGGCATGCCCTGCTCGATGTACCGCACGATATTTTCCAGCATCACGATCGCATCGTCGACCACGAAGCCGACCGACAGCGTGAGAGCCAGCAGCGAGAGATTGTCCAGCGTGTAGCCGCAGAAGTACATCACGACGAAGGTGCCCAGCAGCGCCATCGGAATCGCGACGGCGGGAATGAGGGTGGCCGTGAGCGTTCGCAGAAAGAGGAAGATGACGAGCACCACCAAGGCGACCGACAGGAGGAGCGTGAACTGCACGTCCCGGACCGATTCGCGCACGCTTTCCGAGCTGTCGAAGAGAATATCAAGGCTCACCGACGCCGGCAGCTGCTCGCGGAACGACGGCATCAAGGCCCGCACCTTGCTGACGACCTCGACCGTGTTCGTGCCTGGCTGCCGCTGCACGGCCAGCCCCACCGATCGGCTCATGTCCTTCCCGTCGAAAAACCAGCTCGCCACGCGGATGTCCTGCACGCTGTCGATTACGGCGGCGAGTTCGCCCAGGTGCACCGGCGCGTTGTTGCGGTAGGCGACCACAATCTGGCTGAATTCGCCGCTGTTGGCCAACTGGCCGCTCGCCACGACAGTCATTGCCTGATTCCGGCCATCGAGCACGCCGGTGGGAAGATTCACATTATGGGTGGCCAGCGCCGCGCGCACCTCATCGAGCGCGATGCCGCGGCTCGCCAAGGCCCGGGGATCGAGTTGGACGCGCAGGGCATATTTCTGCGACCCCATCACGTTCACCAGCGCCACGCCATCGACGGTCGAAATGCGCTGCGCGAGCGTGGTCTGCGCGTACTCGTCCACGACGGAAAGCGGCAGCGTCGGCGAACCCAGCGCCAGATAAAGAATCGGCTGATCCACCGGGTTCGTCTTCCGCAGGGTCGGCGGCGAGGGCATGTCGGCGGGCAGCCGGCGCTGCACCGCCGCGATCGCCGATTGCACATCCTGCGCCGCCGCATCGATGCTGCGCTCGAGGGTGAATTGCAGCGTGATCGAGGTGTTCCCGAGCGAACTACTCGAACTCATCGAGTCGATGCCGGCGATCGTCGAGAACTGCTGCTCGAGCGGCTTCGCCACGGCCGAAGCCATCGTCTCCGGCGTCGCCCCGGGGAGCGACGCGTTCACCACGATGGTCGGGAAATCGATGTTCGGCAGGTCGCTGACCGGAAGAAATCTGTAGGCCATCGCCCCAAAGACGCACAACGAGGCCGTCAAAAGCGTCGTCATGACTGGCCGGCGGATGCAAAGTGCGGGCAGATTCATGCGATACCTCGCTTTCCGGCGGAGGCCGCTGGGGCCCCTCGGCCAAACAAAAGAAATGCCGAAGTCTTCATGGTGTGGCCGCGGTTTTTCCGGTTCCCTTTGCGGCGGTCAGCGATTTGGCTTCCACCCGGGCACCCGGCACGAGTTGCAGCTGGCCGTCGGTCACGACGGTCTCACCCGCCCGCAAGCCCTCCGCAATGAGCGAAGTGTCACCCGCGGATCGCAGGACCGTCACCGACCGGATGTCGACGGTCTGATCGGGCTTCACCACGAACAGTTGCGGGCCCAGCCGGCCGTTCTGGACCGCGGCGGTCGGCACCACGATGGCATTCTGATCGAGGCCGAGCTGCGTCTGGACCTGGACAAACTGACCCGGCCACAACGCCTTGTCGGCATTTTCGAACGTGGCCTTGAGCGTGATCGTGCCCGTAGTCGGGTCGACGGAATTGTCCACGAAAGTCAGCTTTCCATCGGTGCGCACGACGCCCGAAGATCGATCGATGACCGTGACGACCGCCTGGCCCGAGGTTACGGCGGCCCGGATGGCGCCCAAGGAGCGCTCCGGCACCGCGTACGTGGCCGCGATCGGCGAAAGTTGGTTGATGGTGACAATCGACTGATTGACGTCGTTGGCCTTTACGAGCGCGCCCTCGTGCAAAATCAACTGCCCGGTGCGGCCCGCGATCGGCGCGCGAATCTGGGTATAACCGAGTTGGAGTTCTCCATTCGCCACCAGGGCCTCCTTCGCCTGGACCAAGGCCCGCGTCGTTTCCGC
>CANJNJ010000085.1 GCA_947474995.1 Opitutaceae bacterium
CGGCGACCAGGCGCCGCTTTTGACGACGAACTCCAGTTCGTCGCGGTTTCTGGCCAGCGCGCCGGGTCGCGCCGTGCAAAGCGGCGCCAGGTCGCCGCACTCCAAAGTTTGTTGACCAACCACTAGAAACCAAACGTGTGCGTCAAATACCAGCGGCGCTCGGGCGCGAGCCGGGTAGTCGCAATCTCACCCCACGACTGCACCGTCACCGGGAGAAGTGAATTGCGGCCGATCGCGCCACCGGTCCGGCCGCCCTACTTGAATTGCACCGAATAGAGGTCCGCGTCGCGCATCACGAACCGCAGCCGGATCTCCTTGCCCGCGAGCCGGGACAGCGGCGAACGATCGGTCCGCCCCTGGGGATGCTTCCACGGCACGACCTCGGCAATCTTGTCCCCGAAGATCAAAGGTGATTCCTCGAGAAAAAATCCGGGAATCGGCTGGCCGTTACTGTCCTGAATTTCAATCCGGATGCTGCCGACGCCCGAGGTCGAGTAGTTCAGCACGAGGCTGCTGCCCTTGAAAATAAACGGCTTCGTGACGAGCTCGCCGCCCGCGTAACCGGCATTGGCCGAGACAAAACCATCGGTGCGCACCGTCATGCGCTCCACGCGATTGCTGGGAAACGTATAGTCGCGCTCCAGATACAGGGAGATTTCCTCGGGACTCGTCTCCACCAGGCCGCGCGAAGGGGTGTTGGCTCGGTGGGCCCAGTTGCGTTCGTGCAGGCCCGGCCGGACGAACGCCTCCTCAAATCGGTTCCAATGCACGCCATCGCGCGAACTCATGAAAAGGGCATCGGAAACGCCGGGAGTAACCGCTGCCATCTCGGGGAAGTACGTTTTCCACGGCATGAATCGCCGCGGCAGCGAGAAATAGTAGTGCGGCGCCCGGAAATACGGCACGGTGGCGTTGGTATAAAGGTGTTCCGGCGGCGCCGTCGGGCCGTAATCGGCCAGTTCTCCCGGCGCCCAATTCAGAAAATCCTTCGAGCTCGAGTATTTGATGGCGCGGACTCCGAAGACGAAATCGCGATAAATGGCCGTGTATTGGCCGCGCAGCGCATCCCAAAAAACCACGTTCAACGAATCGAACATGCCGTCGGTGAGCAGCGGCTTCTCCTGCACCTGGCGCCAATTCTTGCCGTCGGCCGAGACGAAACCGAGCAGGACGGGCTTGCGCTTGTCGCCGTCCCCATTGCTGCTTGCCACCGCCTTGTAACGCTGGTCCGGCGGCGCGGCCGGATTCTCATCCTTGAACGGCGAGAAACTCGGGGTCCCCACCCCGGTCCACACGATATTGTTGTTCTTGGAACCGTTGAATTCGTACAAGCCGAGATTGGGCCGCGTCCAGGTAATGCCGTCCTTGCTCTCGGCCATGCAGGTAAACTGCGCATGGGCCGGTAACACCGGTTCCTCCGGCCGCACGGTCGCCTTGATCGTGTAGCTCGGGTCATTGCTGCCCCGGTAGTACATCTTGTACCCATCGCCGTCCTTGAAAATCGTCGCGTAGCCGCACGTCACGCCTTCCCACGGCTGGTCGAAGAGGAACACCGTCCCCCTGGGCTGCGGCTCGTGCAGCTTCAGGTGCACGCCCGGCATCGACTCGATGAGGTAGTCGTCGACGAATAGCTCCAGGCGCGAACCAACCTCCAGCGGCGGGTGCGATCTGGGTTGTTCTGCGGCGCTCGCGGTGAACGCGGTCACGCAAGCCAGCAACGGGACGAGACAATGGGAGTAACTTTTCATGGGTAATGTGACGGGCACGCCCGCGGTTGAAAACGCTCCGGAATCATTTTCCGTTGAGCTGGGCGGGAGTGAGGGTGTTGAGCAGCGGAGCGCCGCGGTCAAAGCGGGCGACATTTTGGCTGAAAATGTCCCACAGTCGCTCCTGGTACCGCGGACTGAGACTCGAGCCGGAAATATGGGGCGTGAGAATCACGTTGGGGAAACGCCATAGCGGATGCGTGGGCGGAAGCGGATAGTGGTAGTGCGTGTCCAGCGCGGCACCGGCGATCCACTTTTCGTCCAACGCGCGCAGCAGCGCCTTTTCCTGAATGATGGGCCCGCGGGCCGGATTGAGCAGCAGTGCGCGCCGGGGCAGCGCCTGCAACTCGCGTTCGCCCAGCAGTCCCTCCGTCGCGGGCGTCAGCGGCAAAGCAACGATGAGAAAATCGAGGTCGGCCAGGAAGGCCAATTCCTCCCCCGCGCCAAAGACGCGATCGGGCAACGCGCCGTCGGGATCGCCGGTACCGGACACGGCATAAACGTCGCCGCGCGGTCCAGCCTGTCCGGTGCGGGTGAGGGCGTGAACCCGCAAACCCATGTGGCGGGCCAGCCGGGCGGTTTCCCGGCCGATTCCGCCATAACCCCAAATACCGACCGTCAGTCCGCGCAGCTCCCGCTGAAAGATCGCCGAGCGATCCCAGACGGTGGTGTCTTGGTTGCGGATCATCTGCCGCAGGTCCCGCGCGAGGTTCACCATCATTGACATATTCCACTCGGCGATCGGGACGTCGAAACAACCGCGGGCGTTGGTGGCCCGGATGCCCCGCTCCGGCAGATTAAGCCCGAAGAGTTGGGTGTACCCGGCCGAGGCGATTTGAATCCAACGCAGCGCCTTCATCTCGGCCACGTTGGCTGGCGGAAACGTACAGAAGAGCACCTCGACGTCGCGAATCCGGGCCGGGTCGAGCGGCCGAACCCGTTCCTCGGGTTGTTCCAGGCAATCAATCTCGACCCCACCGACGTGACGAAGGGCCGCCAGGGACTCGGGGAGCGTGGGAAAATCGACGAGGATCTTCATTTCAATCGCGCAGGATTTTTCCGGGCACGCTGTTGAACTCGCCACTGCCCGGCTTGAATGGATAGCGCCGGCGCGTCTCCTCGGTCAGGACAATCCCCAGGCCCGGCCGATCCGGCGGCAAGGCGTACCCGTCCTTGATGATCAGCCCACCGTCGATGAGTTCGGAATGCAGACCCGCATAGTCCGGCGCGATCTCGAGGATGCAGGTATTCGGCGCCGCGAAGCCGGCATGCACATTCTGCATGAGCGAGGCGCCGGCACCCCACGCGTGCGTGGCCACCTTGCGACCGCGGTCCGCCATCATTTTAGCCACGACCATGAACTCGCCCATGCCACCGGTGAACGAGGCATCCGGCTGACCAATGTCGAATGCGTCCTGCTGCGCAAAGACCCGCCATTCGTAGGCAGCCGTCAGACACTCCCCGCCGGCAATCGGCACGGTCGTGGCGCGACACAGCTCGGCGTAGCCCCACGGATCGGTGTAATGAAGCGGCTCCTCGAAGAAAAAAAGATTATAGGGCTCGAGCGCCTTGGCCACTGCGGTGGCGATGTCCACCGTCCAGGTCGCGACCGGATTGTTGCCCATGTGGCCGTCCAACATCAGCCACGCGTCCTTGCCGGCGTGCGCCCGCATGAACGCCACCTTGTCGGCTTCAAAGTCGGCCGCTTCCGCGGCCGCCATCGGCATATACCAACCGGACTCCGGCGAGTGACTGCCCGTGGCGACCTTGAGCCCGCGAAATCCCAGGGAGAAGTAGTGATCAATTTTTTTGGCCAATCGCTCCTTCGGATAATTGCTCGGCCCGCCAGTCGCGTAACACGGCAGGCGCTGGTGCTGGCATCCACCCAGCAACGCGTGCACGGGCAGGCCCAGGAGTTTGCCCTTCAAGTCCCACAGCGCGGCCTCGATGCCGTTCAGCACGATGGTCCCCAGTCCCACGCGGCACCAAAAATTTCCGCAGTGATACATGCGACGCCAGAGTTCGGGAATGTCGTCGACGTTCTGACCGATGAGGATCGGTTTGAAGAACTCGACGATCGCCGGGACCGTCTCCGGGCAGAAATAGCCCGCGTAGGTCTCGCCGAGGCCCGTGAGGGGCCCATCGGTGATAATCTCGATGAAAGCGGCGCTGCGCAGCTTGCGCGCCTCGCGGAGGAAGGGATCGTTGGTGCACGGCCCCGTCAGAAGCGTCGTGCGGACATCGGTGATTTTCATGCAATGAAGATTGTTGGTCGGCGGCGGCCGCAGAATCTCACCTTGACCAAGACTTTCAAGCCTTCTGCCCTTTCCGTCCGGGGGCGAGACGGATTGTGGCCGGCGTCCGGCGGGGCACTGGTCGTCGAAAGATTTTTCGCGATTGGACTCATGGCGACATGATCCCGTTGGCCCGGGCATACCAGTACCCCAGGGAATAGAACGCGAGGGCATCGCCCTGCATGACATTGAGCATCCAGCGCAGCTCGGACGGCATCACCCCCTCGGGGTCGGCGAACCATTTCAGATGCTCCTTGCTCAAGTCGCAATAAATCAGATTGAGCCGCTCCCGGGCCCGGCCGGCTTCCTCCGGCGCATAGCGCGCCACCATCGCGCTGCTGATGGCCTGGCGCTCGCGCGTTCCATACCAGCAGATCGGCAGCGTCGCGTTCTGGAGCATGAAGGCCGACCGCCAGAGCGCGCGCGGCTTGATGGCCGCCGGCAATTTTTCCCATGCGCCCGTTTGCGCGTCGATCTTGATGAAATAATAGCTGAGCAAATCCTCCCGCTGCCCAATCTGGGAATAATTCCACCACGCCCGCATGCCCCGCAGGTAGCGCTCCCGGTTGGCTGGTTCCAAGCCGAGCAGGATTTCGGCGGCGACGACCATTTGGACATGGAAGGAGCGATCCTCGGTGCTGATCGCGCTCGGCCGCCCCAGGCCCCAGGCCGTCTCGCGAGGCGTGGGCATCGCGCCAAAGAGCGCATCGAGTCGGTGGAATTCATCCAAGGCGGCCCGTTCCTGCGTCAGCTCGTATGCCATCCGGTGGATGACCGCCCAGAGAAACATGTGCCGCTGCGCCCGCGGGTACGATTGCTCGATATCCCACGTCTCGCCAAAATAGTTAATCTTGTAGCCCGCCCTCCAGCGACGTGAAACCTCCCGAAAGATTTGGGTGATACGCTCCCGGACTTCCGGCGACGCGATCGACCAGTAGCGATAGAGTCCGACCAAAGCCCAGAAGTGCTGCTCGGTACTGGTATGGTCCGTCGCCTGACCATAGTAGGGCTTGCAGAAAAATCCGCTCGACGAACCCCCCGGCTGTTCGGTCGGGTCGATGATTCCGGCTTTTTGCGCCGGACCTTCCCGGCGGGGATCACGCCGTTCGGTCAGCCGGTAATTGGCGTCAATCGAGCCATAGGCCTTTTGGGCGAGGGACAACGCGTCCGCATCCTTGGTCGCGGCGTAGTGATAGCATTGAGCCGTGAGCAGCACCCCGGAAATGAACGGACTGTTTTCGTAGCTCATCCACTGGTGCGGCTCGGGCCCGGGCATCGTGGACTCCCCTGCGGCAAAATCCGCCGGGGTGAACAGCCGCTCCTCCTGCCAGTTGAGGTGCGAATACATCAGGCCGGCCGGGTCAAAATAGCGGCCGCGCACGAACTGCTCAATGAGCCGGATGCGTTCGGCCACGCTGTGCCCCGTCCCCAACTCGCGCAGGGAAACTCCCTCGGCCTTCACGGCCGGCTCGGACTGGCTTCGGGTGACTCCGGGCGAAATCAGCGTCAGCAGTCCCGCCAACCAGAATGGGATTCGGATGAGCTTCATGGCCTAGCCCGGACATTGTGCGCGCTGAACACCGACGGAAGATTCATTTGCGCGCAGCATACGAAATGTCCGGGCTCAGGACCAAAGATTCAGACGCCGGCCCTCCCAATAGGAAGCAATCATACCCTCGGGCACTTCGCTGCTCAGGAATTCGGTGAAGTAACGCAGTTCCGGGGGCACCTGGCGGCCGTCCGGATCGGAAATCCAGAGCAGGTGGTGCGGCTGCAGCCGGCGAAAGGTCTCCGCGCCGAACGCCGCCGCCTCTTCCCGCAAGGGAGGGCAGTGCCGCGCCACCACCATGGCCGTCCACAGAAACCGGGTCAGGCATTCGCCGAAGAGCCACGCGGCGGTGTAGGAAATCATCGGATGGCCCCCAATCCATAGCTCCTTGGGCGCACGCGGAGTCCGGGCACACGGCCGCCAGCTGCGATCCTGCGATGAGACCAGGAACCAATAAAGGTAGCCCCAATATTCCGCATCAAAGCCCATGCCGTGGTCGGCCCACCACAGGGTCACGGTCCGGCTCAGGTCCTCGCTCGTGAATTTTTCCGGCACGCAGTCATGGATGATGGACGCGGCAATCGCGACGAACTGGCAGTGGATGATCTGTTCCCAGTGGACGAATTCACCCGGTCGCTTGTTGGGTCCGGCGAGGACTTCCCACGCCGGCGTCTTCCAACGACCCGCCTTGATGTCCTCGATCGTCAGGTCCAGGCGATTATCGCTCCGCCACCGGCCGGTGCGCATGACCAATTCAAAGGATTCGAGATATTTCCGCTCCCCGGTCAATCGGTACGCCGCGGCCACCAGCGCCGCCATGATCGCATTGTAGTCGGTCGGATTGGTTCGCATATTCGCGCTCCGGCCATTTTCAAAATGGAGCGTGAAGTCGGCCGCGATCATGTCGTCGGCCATCGCCCGAATCATCTCGCGAATTTCGGCCTTTTCGTCGGGCGATGCCACGGGATGGAAGGTCCAAAGCCCCCAGAGCGCGTGCAGGTACTGGTCACCCGTGGTGTGGCCCGAGAATTCGAAATGGTACGGCTTGCCCATGAAGCCGCGCCGCCCCGCCTGGACGCCGAGCTGAAAGATCGTCCGGAGCGAGTGATACGCCTGGCGCGCGGCCGCTAACGCTTCCGCCTCACCCGAGGCCAAATATCGAATGCTCTGCGCCGCGAGGTGGCTCCCCGAGGTGGTGATGGAATTCTCGTTATTGAAAAAATCCGTCACCGACCGGAATTTCAGCCCAAAATTATCGGTGAACTGATCCATCCCGTCGAAATCGGAGGTCCGCACCGGCCGCAGGCCCGTCGTCGTGACCTTCGCCATGCACACGAAAATACCACTGGGATGCGCGCGCGCCGCGGCCGTCTCGCGCTCGAGGGCCTGGATTTTTTCCAAAATCGAAAGTCCGCGGAAGCCGGAAAAAACTCGATCGATGGGATGCGGCGGAGTGGCGGTCGCCATTTCCGCTCGGGCCCCCTTGCGCAAAGAATGATCCACGAAAGGCGCCGCCATTCCGCCCGCGATCAATCTTTTCAGGAATTCGCGCCGGCTCGCGTGGGTAATATCCATCTCGACAGAGCGGATTGGTGGCATCGTCTCCGACGGGCGGCCTTAAGTCCGCCGCGCCACGAACCGATTACTTTGCCACGGGTGCACGAGGAAACTGAAACGCATAGACGTCGGCGTCCATCATCTGGAAGTGCAGGCGCACCGGCTTGGTCATATAGCGGGCCACGGACGTCTGCCCATGCCAACTCACCGTTCCGGCAATGCGATCGCCGATCAAGACGTCGCAGTCAGCCAGCGTGTAGCCCGTCAGCGGCTGTCCCGCTTCGTCCTGCAATTCGACGCGTATCTCCCCTGCCCCGCTCGTCGAGTAATTGAGTTCGAGATGATCGCCGGTATACGTGAACGGAACCGTGTCCATCGTGCCGCCGGCGTAGGGCGCGTTGACCGAAACAAAACCATCCGTCCGCAGTGAGATGCGCTGGATGTAATTGTCCTTTTGCAGGTGATGCCGGGACACAAAGAACGAAATCTCGGCGGGCCCCGTGGGAATGATGGCACCGCTCAAGCTCGTATAATTATTGCGCGAGCCCCAGTTGCCGAGTTCCGGACCCGGCCGTAAAAACGCTTCCATGAACGGCCGCTCGAAGACCGTGCTGCCGGGCTTGGTCAGACAGAGGATCAGATCGTTCGCATCGCTGGCGAACGTGTAGGTCGGCGTCGTCTTGTTGCCGGGCAACCGGGCGATATCGAGGGCGCGTTCCTCTTCCAGCGTCAGCGCCCGCCGGCCGGGATTGAAGCGATTCGCGAGCACGATGTACAGGCCGGGCGAGCGAAAATAGGGCGTCGTGCAGGTCTCGTAGAAATGTTCGCGCGGCGTGTCGCCATAGGTCATCGGCTCGGGCTTGGACCACGTCACCAAGTCCTTCGACACCGAACGAAACGAGGTGCGAACGCCGGGCCGGATAATCATCCAGTCGGGCAACGTCCGCGGGTGCGTCGGCGCCTCCGTGTCCCACCAGCGAAAGTAACCCACGAACGCCTGCTCCGCCTCGGACCAACCGACACTGCCGCCGTCAAAGGCATTGGCCCAGTCACTTTCCAAATTCGCCTGAATCGAAAGTTCATGCCAGACGCGGCCGTCGGGCGACCCCAGCAGGTGCGCCTTGAGCCCCTTGCCCGCCTGGCCGGCCCGGCGATCACCGTCGCGCATGTCGATCCCTTTCACGCGTTCGTTGGCCGGTGTCCCGGGTCGCGGATCGTAGAACGTAAAACACCACGGCAGCGCCTTGCCCTCAAAGGCGACGATGTTATTCGCCCTGGAACCCTTGAAGTCGACCAGGCCCAGCGCGGGCTTCTCCCACTTGATGCCGTCCTTGCTGGTCGCGAGACATAGATACTGGGTTTCGGGCCCCTCCCGCCGACTCTCCCCATCCATCCCGCGGTAAAGCATGTGGTACACGCCGTCATGCTGGTACATCGAGCTGATGAAAAACGCCCGGCCATCCCAGGGGTTTTCCGAAACGATGACTTTCTCCCGCACGACGGGCACTCCAAGCCGCAGCGCGGCCTGTCCGCCGAAATGCTCAATGATCGAACGATCCAGCATCAACTCGAGGGCATCGTCGAGTTTCCGGGTCGTGCTCACATCGGCCGCGCCCACAGAGCCGGCCAAGAAAAGCGACGCTGAAGACAAAAAGGCCACACGCCAAGCGGCCAGGGGCACAGGAAGCGATACGTTCTTCATGAATTCGGGGGGAGGTTGCACTAAAAACTATTTATCGGGGGCACTTCGAATAATCGGGCCGCATGGCTAGCCTCCGACGGGCATTCTGGTCTGGCTCCGCGTTCGCCGCGACACCCGGGCCGACCGGGAGTAAGTCAGCCGATCCAACCTGTGCGTGTCGGCCCAGCAAATTTCAAAAAAAAATCAGCGTAGCGGGTCCGAGCCGTCTACGCTGATTTCGCGAAATCAAACTTGCGGGATTATAATCCGGACGCCGCTAAGGCGTCCGGAGCAACCGCCGCGGATCCATTACCACTTGTACTTGACCGCGAACTTACCGTCGAAGCCGGCCTCGGTCTGCACGAGGCCGTTGCCCGCGATCGCCACGATGTAGCGCTCGTTGGTGATGTTGTTCAGGTTAACCTGCGCACTCCAGTTTTTGTTGATGACGTAGCGACTGAAGACGTTGTAGGTGGCGGGAAAATCGATCCAGAAGTTCGCATTACGCTTCTTGCTTTGGTCGAAGTAGGAAGCGCCGGCACTAAGTCCCTTGAGCGCACCGCTCGTAAACCCGTAACGCGCCATGAGGCTGGACTTGGTCGGGACGAAATCGGCCGCCTTCAACGTCTTGTCCGCCGCGGTCTGCGAATCGCCATTCGCGTACGTCCCGATGAGATCGAGCGTGCCAACGTCGGAACCAAAACGGACGCCGTATTCAAGTTCCCAGCCCTGGGCCAGGTCAGCCGCCGACTCCACGATGCCGATCGAACCCGCTGGCTTCCCCTCGGGCAAGATGCCGAACGTGCGCACGTGCGTCAGGGACATATCGTAATGCGCGTAGGATCCGTAGGCCGAAATCTTGTCGGACACTTTGTAGTCCAACTTAATCCCATACTCCTTCATCTTGCCTTCCTGGGTGCTCAACGGCGCCCCAAGTTGGTCGTTGCCCGCGAACCGATCGGTGAAGCCGACCTGCGGAAAGGCATTCTCAGAATCGGTGTAATACACGGAAACAGCCGGAACCGGTCGCACCACGATGCCGTATTTGTGGGTTTTGAACGTCGGGTCGGGACGATCCGTGACCAACCCGTTGATGTTGTTGCGATCGGTGCCGCCCGGCTTGAACCAGCGCAAGCCGCCCACCAGAATTACCTTATCTTTAAGGAAAGAAAGATTCTCCTGGAAGTAATACGACTTGGTCGTCGGGCGATTAATGACATCGGTCAGGTGCGCCAGACCGGCCCCCGGACGGGGCACGGAAAAATACGCGTCGTCCGCGGCGAAGTTGTTGATGTTCGCCGTATCGAGATTCGGAATGGTGGTGTTCACCGATTGCGCCTGGCGCGAGTAGGTCGAGGCGGCATCGAACCCGATGGTCGTGTCGAGCACCACTCCGGACATCTTCAGCTTATGATTGAAGTCGCCCTGAATATTGTTCGTGGTGTTGTCGATTCGCACCGGGATATCCTGACGGATCAGGTTGTGATTGTCGGCCGTAATCGTGATACCGCGCACAATGCGACGACGATCGACCAGATTGCCGCCGAAATAGTAAAGGCGCAGATTGGCATTTTCGGTGAGCTTCTGAATGAAGGTGAGATCAACAAAACTGTCCTGATTGGTCCAGAAGGCATCCTTGCTCCGGGCGGGCGAAAAACTCTTCGAGGAGTACTTGTTTAACTTGGCGTTCATCGGCGCATTGGTCGTGCCCAGCGTCGTGGTGTAATCGAGAAAGTCTTCCCAGTAGAAATAGCCGTTATCCTTGAAGAAATAGCCGTTCACCAAGAGGCTGGTGTTCGGGCCAAAATACGCCGCCACGCCGGCGCCGACAAAGTTCTGCTTTTCCTGCTCGATTTCCTTGTCCTTGTCGGCCGTGAGCCCACCGACGGTGAGACGATAGTCGATCGTGACATCCTTGTTCGTGTAGGCTGGCCCCATCACGTTGGCGGCCAGCCGCACGTAACTATTGTTCGAGAAGGTCAGGTTCGCCTCGCCAGAAGAAGTGTGCGTCGGCTTGATCGAGACGAAATTTACCCCGCCACCCAGGAAACTGTTGTTGCCGAGGAGCATCGCGCCCGGGCCCTTGATCACTTCGACGCGCTCGACGTCGAACATCGGGTTGCGCTTGTAGCCGGTCTTCGTGACGCCGTTGCGCAGGGAGAAGGTGGTCCGGAAACCGCGGATGTTGACGTCGTCATTGATCGTCTGGTTCTGCGTAACTCCGGCGACACCGAACTGCAGCACCTCGTGAACCTCAACCGCGTTCAAGTCCTCGATCTGCTCCTTGTTGATGATCGAAATGCTCGATGGAATCTCCATGAGGTTCTTCGCCGTGCGACTGCCGACCAGCGTCTGCTGCGTCCGGTAGCCGGTATCGGTTTCCGACTGAACCACAAACGGATTCAAGGTGGTAATCTCATCCTTGGCCGGCGCCGCAGGGACGGCTTGCGCCATCGCCGAGACAGAGGCGGCGAGTAACGCCGCACACGTAGTAAACATCCGCAAAGGTTGGGCGGAAGATTGGTTTGGTTTCATGGGAATCATTTGGTCAGGTCAGAGCTGCATACAGGGGCATGAATCTTCGTTTCTCAGTCAACTGTCTTTTCGGAACCCGACCCCCGCAACGACACTTGCGAAAGGGAAAGGGTCCATTTTTTGCACGCCGGAATCGAGCCAGGGGGCAACGTGCGGAAGAAACGCGGTCGGCGCGGAGCCCTCACCCGGTATAGACCAACTCTTCTTCCGACAACTCGCGGGTGATCGACCCGCGCCCGGCCAGGGCCATCACCCTGAGACTCTTATCGATGATGTCCTGGATGTGGCGTTCCATCGCGAGTTTGGACTCGGCGGCGTCGCTCCGCGCGATGGCCTCATAGATTTCGCCGTGGCTGGCCATGACCTTGCGCCGATTTTCACCCCGTTCGAGTTTTGAGGCCTTGGGCAGGGCCTTGCCCCCCGCTGACCCCGCGGGAAGGAAAACAATACGGTTGACCAGATGGAGCCGAAGAATCTCGGCCTTCATCAAGTCGTTTTTTGCCGCGGTGATAATCGCAATGTGGAAGCGCACGTCCTCGCGCACCAGCTCGTCGAGCAGCGCCGACTCCTCCGCCGCATCGATGATGCGCTCCGTGAGATCCCGCATCGATTCGAGGGCAAACTTCATCTCACGCAGGTCCGCCTGGCTGTGGTTGAGCGCCGCCAATCCCGCCGCGTGACCCTCCACCGCCAGACGCAACTCACACATTTCCCTGAATTCCTTGACGTCCATTTTTCTCACGCTGGCGCCCAAGCGGTCGACGATATTGACCAGGCCATCGGCCTTCAGTTTCTGCAGGGCATCCCGCACGGGCGTCCGGCTCACGCCAATCTTGGTCGAAAGGATCTCGGTGGTCAGCGGGTAGCCCGGCGGAAACTCGCCATTCAGAATGCGCTTCCGAATGAAATTGTAAGCCACATCTGAGTTGACTTTCTTCACGCAACTACGGGATGCACTTGCATACAAATTTGCAAGCGCGCACTATTATCACCTTTCGCTGCCCGTTCTCGTCTTTCTGATCACTAAACCCGACAAATTGTCCGACCGTCGATGAGCAAACCTTCCGTCTTGGTAATTGGTTGTGGCAGTATCGGCGAGCGCCACCTGCGGTGTTTTTTGAAGACCGGCCGCGCCGAGGTGACCGCCTGCGAGGCGAACCCCACCCTGCTCCAACGGATGGCGGATACCTACCACGTGCCCGTCGCCCCGGATTGGATGGCGGCGCTGAGGGGAAATTTCGATGCCGCCATCATCTGCACGCCCGCGCCGCTGCACGTACCGATGGCCATCCAGGCCCTCAACGCCGGCCGGCATGTGCTCGTCGAAAAGCCGCTTTCCCAATCACTGGAAGGCATCGACGAACTCTTTCGCGCGCGGGAGTGCTCGGGGCGCCAAGTCGCGGTGGCCTATGTCCTCCATTCGTATGCCGTTTTGAACGAGGCCAAAGCCTTTCTCAAACGGGGTGATTTTGGCCCCGTGCGCCAGGCAAGCGTCGTGAGCGGCCAGTCTTTCCACGTGTTTCGGCCGGCCTACGCCCAGACGTATTATCGCGACCGCCGCATGGGAGGCGGCGCCATTCAGGACGCCCTGACCCACACGGTAAACTGGGTGGAGAGCGTGATCGGTCCGGCCGACAGCGTCCTGTGCGATTGCGCGCACCTCGTACTTCCGGGAGTCGAAGTCGAGGACACGGTGCACGTTTCCGCCCGGCACGGCTCGGTGCTGGCCACCTACGCCCTGAATCAATTTCAGGCCCCCAACGAGACCACCATCCAGTTGAATGCGGCGGGCGGCAGCGTGAAGATCGAACTGCAGAAGCAGCGCTGGGGCACCTACCGCGCGGGTGAAAGCGACTGGACCTGGCATGAAGTGCCGTCCGTGGAGCGCGATACGCCCTTCCTCAATCAGGCCAATGCCTTCCTCGACCAAATCGAGGGCAAGCCGTCGGGCCTGTGTTCCCTCGAGGCGGCCGCCCAGACCCTCCGCTTCAACCTGGCGGCGCTGGCGTCGGCCGAGTCCAACGTCCGCGTTTCGTGCGCCGCGCTCCGGGCGTGAACCCTGTTCGCCACCACCGCTCCCTCCTTTATCGAATGGCACGGCTATGAAAACGCAATCGAACCGCGGCAAAAAACTTCGCCGCGCCACTCCCCGCGTCCGCCAACCGGCGCGGGCCCGCACCGCCGCGATCGACATCGATGCGAATCGCCGGCTGCTCAATCGCTATCGTTTCGTCGCACACGAGGGCATGCTCATCCTCGCGGGCTGGCTCCCCAAAGCTGAAACCTTTGAGCTAAAATGCGAGATGGGCCGCGCCCTTTGGGAAAGCGCCCAACACGTCAACGCCCTGTTCCTGCGTCTGCGGGAAATTCAGTCGCCCGCGTTCCAGAAGCCCTCCGACCCGGCGCTCGTCACCTTGCTGGCCGAGCTGCTCCATGCGCCGGATGAATTCAGTCTCGCCCTGGCGCTCTATCGGGTCGTCACGCCGAGCCTGATTCGCGCGCTCGAGAGCCACGAGACCGCCACCTTTCCGAACAGCGACCAGCCCAGCGTGCACGTCATCAAGCATGCGTTGCTCGATTTGCGCGCCCAGTTGGAACGCATCGAACCGCTGCTCGTTCAGGCCGAGCAGGCCGGGAAAATCACCGCCGCCGCGCGGGCTTGGGAAAAATACGCGCGGCGACTCCTCGCCGCCGCGGGTGGCATCAGTGGACTCGAGGAGCGCGCCCCGGCCCCGGCGTCGGCCCCGGCGTGTCGGGTGACGTTCCAGGCGCCCCGCGAAGCCGGCCGCGACGAACGATTCACGAACCGCGCGGCGGATTTTTCCGCCATGCCGCCGGAAGAGGCCTACCAGGAGCATACCGTCGAGGAATTCGAGCGTTACTCCACAGAAATGCTCGCCGCGGAGACTGTCGCGCTGGTCATGTTCTTGGTCAAAGGCATGCCGTGGGAATTTCAATACGACACCGCGCGGCACATTTACGACGAGGTGCGGCACTGCCTCATGGGCTACGAATGGATGCGGGGACACGCCATGGACCCGTTCCAGTCTCCCCAGTATCTCCATGTCTTCAAATGGCGCAGCCAGTTTCCGCCGGTCATGCAATACTGCATGCTGACAATGGGCAACGAGGTCCACGCCTTCCCCTATCGCCATCGGCGCGTCGAGGCCCATCAGAAATCCGGTGACCGGTTGAGCGAGCAGTTCGTCCGCTACGACATCGCCGACGAGACCCAGCACGTCCGCTTCGGCAACCGCTGGCTGCCGGAACTCATCAAGCTGGTCGGCGAAAAGCGCCCGCTGAAACAGTACACCGCCGATGTCATCAAGGTTTGGGAGGAAGAGTACCGGACCGGCAAATTGACGCTCAACGTCGAATAGTTTTACTCCGCCGCCCACGCTCGTCCGCGGGCCGGCGCCCGCCAGCCCATCTATCCCGCATGAAAACTTTCCCCAACAACCAACCGATCCGCCTCGCGATGATCGGCAGCACCATCGGCAACGGCCACCCGTATTCATGGTCGGCGATGTTCAACGGCTACAATCGCGAGCTGATGACCAAGGAGTGTCCCTTTGCCGGCATTCCGGCGTATCTGAACAAACAGCCGGCCGACACCCTGACGATTCCCAATTGCCAGGTCACCCACATCGCCTGCGTCGGCGACGGGGAATTCACGGCCGAGCACGTGGCCAAGTGCTCCCTCATTCCCCAGGTGGTGAAAAATCCGACCGACGTCATCGGGCAGGTTGACGCCGTCGTGATTGCGACCGACATCGGCCACCAGCACGTGGAACGAGCCCGTCCGTTTGTCGAGGCCGGCCTGCCCGTGTTCGTCGACAAGCCGCTCGTCGACAACGAAGCCGACCTCAAGGTCTTCACCAAGTGGGTCGACGAGGGCCGCGCCATCATGTCGTCCAGCGCCATGCGGTATGCGAAGGAGTTCATGCCCTACCGAATTTCGACCCATGAGCTGGGCGAATTGCGTTTTGCCAGCATCACGACGGCGAAGAAGTGGGAGACCTACAGCATCCACGCGTTGGAGAGCATCTACCCGATCCTCGGTCCGGGTTTCCTGACCGCCCGCAACATCGGGACCAAGGAGCGCAACATCGTCCATCTCACGCATCGCCGCGGGATCGATGTGATCGTGGTGGCGTCCGCCGACATGTACGGCGGCTTCGGCTGCCTCCAGCTGTGCGGCACCGTGGGCAAGGTGCAGGTTTCCTTTTCCGACACGTTCTACGCGTTCAAGACCCAGCTCGAGGGCTTCATCCAGTACCTGCGCACCGGCACGCGGCCGTTCCCGTTCGAGGAGACCGCCGAATTGATGAAGCTCGTCATCGCGGGCATTCGCAGCCGCGATGAAGGCGGCCGCCTGATTTCCCTCGATGAAATCCGTGCCCGGTAACTCGAACTCCTTTCCATGAAAACCCGACCAAGCAGAATTCTCCGGCTCATCCGCGAAGGCCAGCTTCCCACCGTCCTCAAAGTCAACCTGTCCGACCCACGCGTCACCGAGATCGCCGGCATGAGCGGTGTCGACGGTGTGTGGCTCTGCACCGAGCACGTGCCGAACGACTGGATCGGACTCGAGAATCAAATCCGCGCCGCCCGCATCCACAACATCGACTCGCTCGTGCGGGTGGCCCGCGGCAGTTACAGCGACTATATCCGGCCGCTGGAAGCCGGCGCGACCGGAATCATTGTGCCCCACGTCGCCAATGCCGCCGAGGCCCGCCAGATCGTCGAATGGGTTCGCTTCCATCCGCTCGGCAAGCGCGCGCTCGACGGCGGCAATATCGACGGGCAATTCTGCCTGCTGCCGCTCGACGAGTACATCGCGCACTCCAACACCGAGCGCATCGTAATCCTGCAGATCGAATCGCCCGAGGCCCTCGAACACGTCGAGGCCATGGCCGCCCTCCCCGGCTTCGACGGTTTCCTTTTTGGTCCCGGCGATTTCAGTCACCGGGTCGGCAAGGCCGGCCAGATCGACGCACCCGAAGTCGTCGCCGCCCGCAAGCGCGTGGCGAAGGCGGCCACGGCCAACGGCAAGTTCGCCATGACGGCTGGACTGATTGCGCCCTTCGCCGATCTCGTCGCGGAAGGGCACAAACTGTTCGGCATCGGGGCCGACGTCGTCGCCATCACGGGTTACGTCAAACAGCGTCTGGAACTCGTCCAGGGTCACATCCAGGCCCTCCCCACTCCCCTGAAACCCGCGCCCCGTTCTCCCTATGTCTAAGCCCTCTCCTTTTTCCCTTCGGGGCAAAGTCGTCGTCCAGTTCGGCGGCACGGGCCTGCTGGGGCGTTCCCTCGTTTCCTCGCTCGGCGCCGCGGAAGCGACGCTGGTCGTTGCGTCCCGCAATCGCGCTTCGCTCGACGAGTTGGCGAAAAACGAGCGGGCCGCGGGCCGGAGCGTGCAAGTGGATGAAGTGGACATCGGCTCCGAGGCTTCGTTGCACGCCCTGCGCGACAAGTTGCTGGCGCAGCACGGCCGCATCGATGGCATCGTGTTCAACGCCGTCAGCCGGCCGATGAAGTCGTTCAGCGACGATCTGGCCGCCTGGAAGTCTTCGATGGAAACGAATGCCACGGGTTTTTTCGCCACGGTGCGTGCGTTTGGCGACGCCATGGCCGCAAAAAAATCCGGCAGCATCGTCAACATCAGCTCCCAAATGGGCGCTATTGGCGTCAACCCGTGGCTCTACGAAGGCACGTCCATGACCGCGGCGCCGGATTATTTTTTCCACAAAGGCGGGATGAACAATCTCACCCGCTACCTCGCGTCACATTACGGCCCCCAAAACGTGCGCGTGAACGTCGTCTCCCCGGGCGGGATCTTTAACCCGGAGAAGCCGCAGGCGCCGGCTTTCCTCGAACGCTACGGCAAGATGACCATGCTGGGCCGGATGGCCAACGCGGACGAAATTGGCGGCGCGGTTGTCTTCCTGCTGAGCGACGCCTCCACGTACTTCACCGGCGCAAATCTCGCTGTCGACGGTGGCTACACTGCCAAGTAATTCCGGCCGCAAAATTCATCATGAACGGCCGACTCCAAGGCTTGGTCGCAATTGTCACCGGCGGCGGCTCCGGCTTCGGGGAGAATATTTCGGGAGCCTTCACGGCCCAAGGGGCTCGCGTGATGGTCGCGGATCTGAATCGGCCGTCCGGTGAGCGCGTGGTCCAGGCGCTCAAGCAACAAGGCCACGCCGCCGACTTCTGTCCCATTGAGGTCAGCCGCTCCGCCGACTGGGCCAACCTGGTAAAGGCGACACTGGCGGCCTTCGGCCGGATCGATGTCGTCGTGAACAATGCCGGAGTGAGCCACGCGAACCAGCCGATGCTCAACATCAGCGAGGAAGAGTTCGACCGGCTCTATGCGGTCAACGTGAAGAGCATCTATCTGTCGGCCAAACATTGCGTGCCCGTTTTCCGCCGACAAGGCGGAGGGAGTTTTATCAACATCGCCTCGACGGCGGCGGTCCGCCCCCGTCCGGGACTCTCCTGGTACAACGGTTCCAAGGGCGCGGTCGTGTTGCTCACGAAGTCGTTCGCGGTGGAACTCGCGCCGGACAAGATCCGCGCGAACGCCATCAATCCCGCCATCGCCGACACGCCGTTGCTGACGACGTTCATGGGCGCCGCGGACACGCCGGAAAACCGCGCCCGCTTCATCGCCTCCATCCCGCTCGGCCGACTGTGCGAGCCCGCGGATGTCGCCAACGCCGCTGTCTTCTTCGCCGATCCCGCCTCGGCGTTTATCACCGGCACGTGCCTGGAGGTCGACGGTGGCCGTTGTATCTAGTGGCGGTCATGAATTTTTGTCATCTCGTGGCCGAATCGACTGGAGGTAGCCCGCTTCGGGAGAAGCGGGACAAGACGGATCGATCGAACCTTCATTCCCTGCCCTCCCGGGCAGGGCTACGACTAAGAAGTGCATGACGGGCTCTAGCCCCCAACGCCTATGAAACCCTGGCATTCTCTCGAAGGAAAACGAATTTGGGTCACTGGCGGCGCCGGTTACCTCGGCTCGGCGATAACGCTCGAGCTCGATCGCTGCGGCGCCCACACGCTGTGCATTGACCTGCCGGGCAAAGCGGAGGCGCTCGTGCAGCAGCATGGCCTGAAGAAGACGACGCCCGTCGCCTTCGATCTGACCGACGTGCCCGGCCTCACCGGATTTGTCGATAAGTGTGCGCGAACCCACGGCGAGCCCGACGGCTTCGTGCATCTCGCGTTCGCCTCCTCCGCCGGCAAGCGCCTTGAGGAACTCACGCCGGGCGAATTTCAGCATACTTTCGACGCCGCCCTCACTCCCGCCTTCGTCCTCAGCCGCGCGGTTGGCGAGATCATGAAGGCGCGTGGTTCGGGCAGTGTCGTGCTCTTCGCCAGCATGTACGGTCTGGTTTCGCCGGACCCCCGGATTTACCACGCGCCCATGGCACCCAACCCGATCGACTACGGTGCGAGCAAGGCCGCCGTCCTGCAGCTCGCGCGCTATCTGGCCGTCCATTACGGACCCGCGGGCATCCGGTTCAATTGCATCACGCCCGGTCCGTTTCCGAACCCTGGCGTACAAAAGACCCATCCCGGATTTATTGCCGACCTGGAGCGGAAAACCGCGCTGGGCCGCGTCGGCCAAAACGCCGAGATCGTGGGACCAACTCTTTTCCTCCTGACCGACAGCGCATCCTACGTCACCGGTCACAGCCTCGTGGTCGATGGCGGTTGGACGGCTTGGTGATCCGCCGCCATGCCAGCCGACGACGCCGGGAGCCGTGGTCCGAGCTGGTATGCGGAGCGCGTCGGCCAGGCGGGACGCAGCCCGGAGCGTCCGTCGCCGGCCGAGATTGACGATCACTGGCAGCCGCTGGTCCAGGCGTGGCGACCCGCGGGGCTCGAGCGCGGTTTCCAACCCGGCTGGGCCCGGGTCTCGTGGGCGGAATCCTTTCTGCGTTTCGAAACACGCTTCAAGGCCTCGGCTCCAAGCAACCAGGCCCGCGGCCTCAACGAGCGGACCTGGGAGCTCGGCGACATCTGCGAGGTGTTCCTCGAGATTCCGGGCACCACCGACTACCTCGAACTGCACATCACCCCCGAGAACCAGCGCCTGCAGCTGCGGTGGCCGACCGACGGACTGGAACGATTTCGCGCCGGCGCGGCGCCGCTGGCCGATTTTCTGATCGCGGACGCCGGCTGGGTGGAAAGCGCCACCGCCCTCGCGTCCGGCCATTGGTCCACGGAAGTCCTAATTCCGGCGGCAGTGCTGGGCTGCGCGGCGTTCACCGCCGGCACCGCGTTGCGCGCGGCGGTCTGCCGTTACGACTGCGATGGCCGGCCGGAACCCGTATTCTCCTCGACTGCCCCGCTGCGGGAACTGTCTTACCACCGTCGCCAGGAGTGGCAGGATTTGCTCCTCACCGAGGCGCCGCCGACCGTATAATGCCACCGATGCCGGAACCCACGCCCACCCGCCGCACTTTCCTCCAAGCCGGCCTCGCGTCCGGCGCCACGCTGGCATTATCGGCCCTCACCCGGGCTGGAGCGCCCCCGACCCGTCCGCCCTCCGCCATGACCTCGCATCGCAATCTCTTCAACGGCGACTGCAACTTCCTGTTCTACAATCCGGAATTGTGGCAACCGGAAGGCGGCGCCTACGGGCTCCGCGCCATCCAGCGCTACGTGGATTTGCTCGCCGCCAGCGGCGTCGACACGCTGCTGGTTAATCCGAATACGCAGGTGGTTTGGTACCCGAGCAAGCAGCTGGAGTATGTTCTCGCCGGATATCGGCGCGGTGACCGCGCCTATGTCCGATCGATCGCCGCTGGGAACGCGACGCTTTCCGCGGCCCAAACCGAGCAATATGTCGACCACCTGCTCCGGCTCTTCGACCTTTACCTCGATGTCGCGGAATCCGGAGTCGACTGGCTGGCGGCGTGCGCCGTCGCTTGCCGCGCCACCGGCATCAGCCCGTGGTTGAGCTACCGGATGAACGCCACGCATTTTTCGGGCGCGCCCGAGAGTCCGGTGAATTGCCGGCTTTTTCGCGACCCGCGAAACCGGCTCTCCGGACGCATTCCGGGCCCAGCCGGCACAACCCATGCCGGGTGGATGGGGTTGAATTACGGTCAGCCGGCCGTGCGCGACTACATGCTGGGGATGATGCGCGAAGGCGTGGAGGCCTACGACTACGAAGGCCTGGAAATGGACTGGCTGCGTCATCCCGTCTGCCTCGAAGCGCCCGCCGGCCAGCGACAGATCGATGAGATGACCGAGTGGTTTGCCGCCGTGCGCGCCATGGCCCGGGCCCGGCGCCCCGACTTTCCCGTTGGCCTGCGTGCACCGGCGAGCCTGGGCTACCTTCGCGCCATCGGCATCGACGTGAAGGAATTGGTGCGACGCGGACTGATCGACTTCATCACCTTCAGCAATTTCTGGCAGACCGCGTGGGAGATGCCGCTCGATGAATTACGACGTGAACTCGGACCCGAGGTCGTAATCTACGGCGGGATGGAGGACGCGCCCAATTGGCTCGAAACCCACGCGCCGTCGCTGACCGAGCGTCCCAAGTATCAGGAATTACAGCTGGCCGGGGATAACGCCTACCAAGCCGCGCGCCCCGCGGATGGCGCCAAGCGAATTCGCGGCACTCGTTACCTGAGCGCGAGCGCGGAAATGCTGCGGGCCAACGCCGCCGGCAAACTCGTGCTCGGCGCCGACGGGCTCGCGCAGTTTAATTTCTTTGTCACGGATCAGGTCCGCGTGCCCGGCCAGCGCTGCGCCTACGCCGCGCTCCGCCAGCTCTGTGACCTCCACTCGCTCCGGGGACAGGAAAAGCACTACGCCTTGAACACGGCTTCGCCCCAACCCACCAAAATCTGGGACGTGCCGGAACAGCTGCCGGTCAAAATTCTCCCCGGCCATCGACGCGAGCTGCGGCTGCCCATGTGCGCCGAACCCGCCGACGCGAATCTGGAGTTGGTCGTGCAGGTGGTCTCGAGCCGTCCCGGGCCAAATGATTTGTGTGGCGTGAGCTTCAACGGCTCCTGGCCTCTCTTCCAAAGTCAGGAAACCGAGGCGCTGCTTTTTTCGGCCGGGCCGTACAGCCGGCATGTCGAAGAAAACGTGGCGCGCAATTACGTCCTCGCGGTCAGCTCGATTCGCGACGGCTGGAACGAAATCTCCCTTTCTAACGAGTCGCCGAAGGAAGTGAACGTCGTCGCCGTCGAACTCGGCCTCCGGAAACGGCGTCCGTCATGAGCCCGGTTTCCATCGCTTTCTTCGTCTGTCATTCTGGACGAAGCGTTACCGAACGAAGCGACAGGCTCCCATCCATGCCGAACGTTATTCCGATGGCGTGGAGGCTTCGCTTACGCTCGAAATGACAAACAAGGAATGGTTTCTCGGGCCCGCTCTCCAACTCCCCCCATATTTATGAACGACAACCTCAACTTTGATGCGCTGCGCGAACGCTACGACGCCGACGGCTTCGTCGTGGTCCGCGGACTGTTTGCCGACGCGGAATTCAAGGAACTGAAATCCCAAATCGACCGCTACGTGCGGGAAATCGTGCCGGCGCTCCCAAAGGACGCCGCATTCTTCGACGATTACAGCAAGCCCGAGACACTGCGGAAAATGAACTCGCTGGATAAGCACGATCCCTGGTTCGACCATTTTCTCCGCCGTGGCAGCCACGTCCCGCTGCTGGAGCATTTGCTCCGGGACCAAATCAGCCCGCAGGGACTCGAGTGGTTCGACAAACTGCCCTACGACAAAAATGCCACGCCGGCGCATCAGGATGGTTTTTATTGGTGCCGCCAACCCAACGTGGCTTGCGGCCTGTGGATTGCCCTCGACCCCGTCGATCGCAGCAACGGCTGCCTGTGGTATGCGCGCGGTTCCCAGAAGGCGGGCATCCAGCCCCACGGGGCCAGCGGCGTGCTCGGATTCAGCCAGGGACTCCTCGGCTTCGATCCGAAGAAAGTCGACGGGGTGCCCATCGAATTGGCGCCCGGCGATGCCGTGGCGCACTCAAGTGCCACGATTCACTGGACCGAGACCAACACGACGCCTCGGCACCGGCGGGCGATTGCGACGTTTTGCTTTGGCGCCTCGACCAAGCGTGATGAGGCGGCTTACACCCGCTACCTGAACAGTCTGAAAAACCAGCTCGAGAAGC
>CANJNJ010000086.1 GCA_947474995.1 Opitutaceae bacterium
CCATCCGCAGCGTAAAATGCCGAAATTCGTAGAGCTTCTTCCCGCGGCGCGAGCGAGTTGGCCGAGCCCGGCCAGGCTGGCGCAGCAGGCGATGGCGAAGGATTTGGAAAGCGCCGGGGCCAAGGGCTGGGTGGTGAGAAAGTTCAACGTCGCTGGAGGCTGTCAGGCACTTCCTCGTTGTAGCCCTGCCCGCGAGGGCAGGGATGGAAGGTTCGATTGAACCGATCTGTCCCGCTTCTCTCGAAGCGGGCTACTTTCGGTCGAATCGGAAACGATCTGGCAAAGTGCATGACAGCCTCTAAGCCGTCGCGGCCCCCGCCCGGTGGCACGAGGCGAAGATATTTTCTCCCTTGGCCCAGCGTTCGGCCGCATCGGGGATATCGAGCGCCCTGGCCAGGGCGCTGTTGAATTCGTACACCTCCGCGTCGAGCCCGGCCGATTTCAGGCCCGCTTGCAAACCGGCTTGGACGCCCTGGCCCACGCTGGACTCGAACGTCGGATCGCCGGTGCCGGCGACCGTCTTCGCGTGCAGCGGGAGGCAATGCAGCGGTCGCGCGGAATAGGTGCAGCAAACTTGATTTTCACCCTGCAGGGGGCAGGGAAGCACGGGTGGACTGCCGCCCGCGGGCGCGGGCGTAGCGAGCTTCTTCGCATTGGCGGCGGCCATTTCGGCGATCCGGTGTTGGTCGCCGCGCGAACGAATCTGGCGGAGATTGGCGGCAATCGCCAGCACCTCGGGCGCAGTGACCCCGAAAACGCCCTGGCCCTCCGCCGGGCAGGGGACGATGCGCTCGAGTTCCGCCTGCGTCGCCAGCGGCAACATGGCGTGAGTGGCCTCGCGCGCGACGTCTTTCGCGAGTCGGACCATGCTGTGACCGGTCCACGGGCCCGCCAGGCGATGTTGGACCTCCGCTTGGGCGGTTTTGGCCGCCCACGCTTGCAGCGCCTCGCCCTGCACGAAGGGAGGCCGCCACGTTTGCTCCGTCTTGGCGTCCTTCGCCGCGTCCTTTTCGCCCCAAAAAAGTGCCCGAAGCAGAAGGATGCCCGCCACCGCGACCAAGCCGGCGACCACCATAATCAAGCCGATGAAGAGAACACCTTCCATGGCCTCATTGTAGCACCCACCCAATTCCCCTCCCGGCATATCTTGGGAAAAGGTCCGCGGAATTTGCCCGGGGCGGCTCGAAGGGGTCCCAACCTAACCCCATTCCAATGTTCTTGGCTCACGCGGAGTCGCGGAGGAATCCTCGCTTCTCCGCGTGCTCCGCGACTCCGCGTGAGCAAGGGATTCGTGTCTCAGGTTCCTGCTTAAGGCAGAATTTTTTCTGAAGCTCATCCGACAAAACCCATCCGCCACGGCCCCTCCTCGCCTGGCCCGGATTTTCACCCTCTTCTCGCGTGCGCCGCCCCGGGGTGCGGGAAAATTCTGGCCGCGGAATTTTTCGCGATTCACCTTGCGCGTTCCGCCCCACGCTCTCTGCTCGCGCCTTTTCCTGCATGTCCGCTGTCGCCACTCCGGCCACCTCGTTACTCAATCCCGACCATGTCCTCCGCGTCGCCGCGGAGCTGAATATCAAGGTCGCCCAAGTTGCCGCCACCGCCCAGCTCTTCGCCGAGGGCGGTACGGTCCCGTTCATCGCCCGCTACCGCAAGGAGGTCACCGGCGAACTCGATGAGGTGCAAATCACCGCCATCCGCGACCGGCTCGAACAGATGCGCGCCATCGACGAGCGCCGCGATGCCATCCTCGCCTCACTCAAGGAGCGCAACCTCCTCACGCCCGCGCTCGAAAAAGCGGTCCGGGCCGCCGCAACGCTCGCCGAACTCGAGGATATTTATCTTCCCTTCCGGCCCAAGAAGCGCACCCGCGCCACCATCGCGAAGGAAAAGGGCCTCGAGCCGCTGGCCGAATGGATCTGGGCCCAGGACGCCGCCGCCGATCCGGCCACGGCCGCGCAGGCTTACGTTGGCCGCGACTACACCGCCGACGACGGAAAAAATATCCCGACCAAGATCGCGACCGTCGAAGAAGCGCTCGCCGGTGCCCGCGACATCCTCGCCGAGCGCATCAGCGACGACAAGGACGCCCGCGCCCGACTGCGCGCGATCTTCCAAAAGGACGCCGTGCTTTCCTCAAAGGTCATGTACGGCAAGGACGCCGACGCCGAGGCCGCCAAGTTTAAGGATTACTTCGAGTGGAGCGAGCCGCTCGCGAAGGCGCCGTCGCACCGCATCCTCGCGATGCGCCGCGGCGAAAAAGAATCCTTCCTGATGATGCGCGTGCAACTCGCCGACGAAGCGGCCGCGGCCGCCGAGGTGCAGTCGCTCTTCGTGAAAAACAAGGGCGCCGCCGCCACGCAGGTTTCCCTCGCGGTCCAGGACGCCGCCAAGCGGCTGCTCTCGCCCGCGATGGAAACCGAGATGCGCCTCGATTCGAAGAAGCGCGCCGACGAGGCCGCGATCAAGATCTTCGCCGACAATCTCCGCGAACTGCTCCTCGCCGCGCCGCTCGGCCAGCGGGCCGTGCTCGCGATCGACCCGGGCTTTCGCACCGGCTGCAAATGCGTGCTGCTCGATCGCCAGGGCAAGCTGCTGCACAACGACGTCGTGTTCCCCGACCGGCACGCCGAGGAGGCGAAGGAAAAGATCCTCGGCTTCGTGAAGTTCTTCCAGGTCGAGGCCATCGCCATCGGCAACGGCACCGGCGGCCGCGAGACCGAGGCGTTTGTGCGCGCGCTCGGCCTGCCCGCGACGATTTCGGTCGTGATGGTCAACGAATCCGGCGCCTCCATCTACTCGGCGAGCGACGTCGCCCGCGAAGAGTTTCCCGACCAGGATATCACGGTCCGCGGCGCCGTCTCCATTGGCCGCCGGCTCATGGATCCGCTCGCCGAGCTCGTGAAGCTCGATCCGAAGTCGATTGGCGTCGGCCAATACCAGCACGACGTCGACCAATACGCGCTCAAACGCTCGCTCGACGACACGGTCATCCTCTCCGTGAACCGCGTCGGCGTCGAACTCAACACCGCTTCGAAACAACTCCTCAGCTACGTCTCCGGCCTCAACGCGACGACGGCCGCCGCGATTGTCGCGCGCCGCAACGAAAAGGGCGCGTTCAAGTCGCGGGCCGAGCTGAAGGAAGTCCCGCGGCTCGGCCCGAAGGCGTTCGAACAGGCCGCGGGCTTTCTCCGCGTGCGCGATGGGGCGCACCCGCTCGATTCGAGCGCCGTCCACCCGGAGCGCTACGGTCTGGTCGAAAAGATGGCCGCGGATCTCGGCACGACGGTCGCCGAGCTGATGCGCGACGGAAAACTCCGGGCGAAAATCAAACTCGAGAATTACGTCACGACCGACGTCGGATTGCCCACGCTCACCGACATCATGGCCGAGCTCGCGAAGCCCGGCCGCGATCCACGCGAGAAATTTGAAGCGTTCAGCTTCACCGAGGGCGTCAACCGGCCCGAAGATCTCAAACCTGGAATGAAACTGCCCGGCCTCGTGACGAACGTCACGGCCTTCGGCGCCTTCGTCGACATCGGCGTCCACCAGGACGGCCTCGTGCACGTCTCGCAGCTTGCCGACTCGTTCGTGAAGGAGCCCAACGCGGTGGTGAAGCCCGGCCAGAAAGTTCAGGTCACCGTCACCGAGATCGATCTGCCGCGCCAACGCATCGCGCTTTCGATGAAGAGCAATCCGTCGATCGGTCCGAAGGCGGCGCCCGGTGGCGCGGGTCCGCGCACGAGCCCCGGCGGGCCGCGGCCGAGTGCGGCTCCGGCCGCCCCCCGCGCGCCCCAGCCGGTCAACAACGATTGGTTCAGCGCGGCGCTGCAAAAGAAGCGGTAGGCGCAGCGCCGGAGGTGCGTTTTTTGAGGCGTGGTATGGACTCACGCGGAGGCGCGGAGCCGCGGAGAAAAACCAAACAAGGGAATGATTTGCTGCCCTCCGCGATCTCCGCGTCTCCGCGTGAGCTCCGATTGGAGTCGGGCCGGTCTCCGCCCGGCGACGGGGCCGGCTTCTTCCGGAGGCTGTCATGAACTTTAACCACTCGCGCAACGGTCGTCTGACTGGGGACGCGGCGCCCTCGCCGCGTCAAAATGCGCCAGAACCGCGACGAGGGCGTCGCGGCTCCAGCTGGGAGTCTGGCCTCTCGGGTTCCGACGTTCGCTGCGTCACCACATCCGCGCCATGGCCCCGCCGTCCACCAGCAGCACGCTGCCGCTGATGTACGCGCCGGCGTCGCTGGACAACAGGAGTGCCGCGGGCGCCAGCTCAACGGGCTGTCCCCAGCGGCCCACCGCGGTGCGCCCGGCGAGCTTGGCCTGCTGTTCCTTGCTGAGAATCGACATCGGCATGTCGGTGGCGAAGGGCCCCGGGGCGATGCAGTTGACCGTGATGCCGTGCGGGCTGAGGTGGAGAGCGTTGGCCATCATCATGCCATGCAGGGCCGCCTTGGTCGTGCTATAAGCCACGCGCTCGGCGGTACTCGCGAGCGCCATGATCGAGGAGATGTAGATCATCCGTCCCCAGCGCCGTTGCACCATCCCCGGGGCCAGCGCCCGGCTCAACACCATCGAGCTGGTGACGTTCAGCTCCACCAGGGAGTCCCAGTCCTCGTCGCGGATCTTTTCGATGGGCTGCGGAATATTCCACCCGGCGTTGCTGATGAGGATGTCCACTTTGCCCAGGCGGGCGATCGCCTCCGTGGCTAGGCGCTCGGCTTCGGGACGTTGGCCCACATCGGCCACGAACGGCTCGACCCGCGCCCCGGTTTCCGCGGAAAGCTTGGCGGCGGCGGCTTCGATTTCGGAGCGATTTCGGCTGCAGATCGCGACCTCGGCGCCGGCCTGCGCGAGAATGCGGGCCATCTCAAGGCCCAGGCCGCGGCTCCCGCCGGTGACGAGGGCGCTGCGGTGCGTGAGGTTGAACGGAGTGTTGAGGTAGTGGTTCATGCGAATGGGTGTTCGTGGCAGGGTCTCACGGTCTGACGTCTTTGAAATCGAGCTCGTATTGTTGCCCGTGCCAATAACGCGTCACGCCTACAATCCCGACCGGACGCCGGCAACAAATTTTACTTCGCGGGCAATTTGCCCGAGCGAAATGTCATCCGGGATTCGCTGCGCGGCCAACGGACCGTGAGGTTGATCGTAAGAAAAGGCCGCGCACGGAGTGCCCGGCCCACCCGGTGCGAAGATCGGGAAAGGTGGGCCGTGCGCTCCGCCGCGCGGCCAAGGGACCGTGAGGTCGATCGTAAAGAAAGGCCGCGCACGGAGTGCCCGGCCCACCTGGTACGAAGATTGGTGAAGGTGGGCCCGGCGCCCCGCAATTCCGGACGAAGGCTCCGGCTCAGTCCTCGACCCGGCCGGCCGTGCGTTTGAGCACCGTATGCTTCTTGATGAAGCCGGGATCGATTTCGATGCCGGAGCCCGGGCCGGTGGGAACCGTGACGAACCCGCCGTCGGTGCGGAGCGTGGAGGTCTTGCATTCGAACGGCACCGATTGGCTCAGGCCCTTGAATTCATGGTACGGCCCGGCGTTGGGAATCGCCGAGATGAAATGAATCATATACAGGTATCCGAGCCCCCCGGAAATGTGCGGCGTGTGGACTTTACCCATCGCGGCGGCCATGCGGGCCACCTTCATGCAGCGGATCATTCCGCCGAAATAGTACATGTCGGCCTGGACGATATCCAGGGCGTCATGGGCAATCAGCCAGCGGAAGGCGTGCAGGCTCGACTCCTGCTCGCCGCCGGCGAGCGGGATATTGACTCCATCGGCGACTGCCTTGGTTTCCTCGTACCAATCGAACGGCACTGGTTCCTCGTAAAACGCGTATTTGTATTCCTCTAGCAGCTTGCCGAATTTGATTCCCTCCGCGACATCGTACGAACCGTTGGAGTCGGCGTAGCAGACCATTTTGTCGCCAAATTCCTTTCGCACCATCGGGATGAGCTTCTCGGAGCGGCCGGCGGGGTATTCGACGTGGCTCATCCGGCCGCCGATCTTGATCTTGAGCGCCTTGGCTTGGGATTCCTCCACCTGCTTCTTGAGATTTTCCATGACCGCCTCGGCGCTGACGTCGCGCTCTCCGTTGGCCCGGTACACCGCCACCGTCTTGTTGTGGATCTCGCCCACCAATTGCCCCATCGGTTTCTTCGCGATGCGGCCGAGCATGTCGAGGATCGCGAATTCAATCGTCGCGATTGGCACCCACAGCGCCAGGCTCTGCAGCTTGTAATTGGCTTGGTAGACATACACCTCCTCAATCAACATTTCCAAATCGCGCGCGTCCTTGCCGATGAAGAAGGGCTGGAGGCGATCGACCTGGATGGGGTAAACCGAACGCTGTTGGGAATTGTTGGCGACGGAGATGCCCTCCGCGCCGTCCTTCGAGCGAACGCGACACAGGAAATTGTTGTCCAGGCGGAGCAGTTCGAGGCTCTCAATGATCACCGGCGTCGAGAAGAGCTGCCGCTTGAGGACCGGCTGCTTCAGGATCTCGTCCAGCTTGGCGTATTTCGCCTGCAAGGACAGAGCCGGGGCAGCGGCCTGGGCGGAACGGGGCAGGACGGCCGCGGCGCCGCCGACGAGCGCGCTGGCGAGAAATTTACGACGGTTGGTATTCATAAGCGTGGCGATAAGCTGAACTGGTGGGTTTTGGCGGGCTGAAGCGGAGAAGCTCTGGCGGAGGACTCGAGGGGTGTTCCTTGGGGCCGGCGGAGAGCGAAGCCGTTGCCGTCATCGGGGAAGTTCCGTCGTTGGTCAAACGTTTGAATTCGCCGAAGCAGATCATTTTCTTTTACAGGACTCGATGAAGGGAGGTTCAGTTTACAACGTATCCCTTGCCTTTATTAACACTTACCCTCTCCTGCATACGCTGGATTAAGGGAGACGAACCCTGAGTATCAGTCCGTTCGCCTGTGAAGAAAGGCCTTCGTGTGGAAAAACCCCCGTCAGGCCCTGACTATCCGTTTAACGCCCAAACCATTGTTTATGTACCTTCTCCCACGATTCGGACACGCCCGCCACTGCCTCACTCGCCTTTGGAAACTCGCGCTCACGGTTCTGCTCGTGGGGGCGCTCGATGCGCAAGTCGCCCACGCCCAGGAGCACCTCACCGGCATCGTGACGAACGCCGCCACGGGACGAACCCTGGAGGGGGTCCAGGTCACCATTGAAGGGACCAGTCACAAGACCGTCACGGATGGGCAGGGCGTCTACAGCTTCAGCAATCTTCCCGCTGGTCGCGTCTCGGTCTCGGTTTCCTACACCGGCCTGGAGGCGAGTTCTACCTCGACTGAAATCAAGGCCGGAGAAGCGAATCGCCTGAATGTCGGGCTGACCGCGGATGTCTACAAGCTGGGGGCCTTCTTCGTGGCCAGCGAGCGCGAGGGCAACGCCCAGGCGGTCACGCTGCAGCGCGTCTCTTCGGGCCTCAAGAGCGTCGTTTCCACCGATTTGTTCGGCAACCTCGCGGGCAACCCCGCCGAGTTGCTGGTACGCCTGCCCGGGGTGGAGGGAGAAACGCAGGACGGTGACGTCCGCTTTGTCCGGATTCGCGGCGTGAATCAAAATCTCACCACCGTCACGATGGATGGCAACCGGCTCCCGGACGCGTCGAACGTGGGCGGAAACCGCGAATTCACTTTTCAAACCATCAGCTCGGAGGTCATTGAGCGGATGGAGGTCGTCAAATCGCCGACGCCGGACATGGACGGCGACTCCATCGGCGGCGCGGTCAACATGATCACGAAGAGCGGTTTCGACAGCTCGCCGGAGCGGCGCATTCGCGGTTCCTTCGGCGCCACCTGGCGCCCCTTCGATGGGCGGCCCAAGAAGGCACCCCGCAACTACATGCTGTCCTACTCAGAAGTGTTTGGGGGCAAGCTGGCGGTCGCGTTCAACGTGGGCCATCGCACGATCTACAATCCGCAGGATGCCGTCCAGCAGGCGCACGAGGCCGTGCCCAATGGTTCCACCGCGCCGGCGTACACCTACTCCGTCATTTTCAACGACTCGCGCGAAGACCAGTCACGGCAAGGCGGCGGCGTGCGGCTGGACTACAAGCTGAGCGAAACGACCCGATTCTTTTTCAATGCGAACCTGACCAAGAATATCGAGAAACAGGGCGACCGTTATGCCACCTTCTCCACCAATCAGGCGGTGGCGACGCGGGACGCCCAGGGCAACCTCACCGGTACGGGTGGAATCGTGCCGGGCTATACCGAGAACTTAACCACGGCGCGCGCGGTGGCGGCGAGCACGATGGCGATGCGCTCCTACACCGCTTACAAGCTGGGAAAGATGACCCACTTTCAGATCGGGGGCGTGCATAAGTTTCCGCGGCTCGATCTCGATTACGACGCCTACAACTCGATCTCGAAGAGCGATTTCCCAGGTCAGCGCGATCTCATTCTCACGGCGCCCAGTGTCGGCTTCACCGTCGACAAGAGCGTCGACGCCTATTTCCCGCTGGTGACGCAGATCGGCGGGCCGGACATCACGAACCTCGCGAGCTACACCGCCAATCGTTACAGCATCGGGCAGCGCGCCAGCTGGGACAAGTTCCTCGGCGCGACTTTCAATGCGAAGAAAACGTTCGAGACGGCTTATCCGTTTTTCGTCAAGACGGGCCTGCGGGCCCGGCAGCAGAAACGCCAGAATCAGGACACCTCGTGGACCGGCGTGTACGTGGGCCCCGACGGCGTCCAGGGCGTGAATCCCGCCACCGGCCGGAATGACGACGATTTCGCCCAGTTTGGCTTGGTGGGTCCCGGCGAATTCACCAGCAAGGCCACCAAGTATCCCAATCTGCCCCATCCCGCCTTTCCGGGGAATACGAACACGCTCCTCGATGACACCCTGACGCGATCGCCCCAGCTTTTTCGCCAGAACATCGAGGCTGACCTGCAGACTCGATTGACCGGCAACCAGAAATTTCAGGAGGACATCAGCGCCGCGTATCTGATGGGCAATCTCGAGGTGGGCAAATTCACGGTCTTGGCCGGCGTGCGGGTTGAGCGCACGAAAGTCAGCGGGGAAGGCGCGCTGCAGGAAGTGACGCCCGCCGAGAAAGCCCGGCGCACCGCCTTTGTCGGAACGCTGACAGACGCGGAGCGGACCCGCCGAGCCACGGCGGAGTTTTCCGGCCGGCGGACGAGCTCCGGCGCCTACACCGACGTGCTGCCCGGGGTGCATCTCAAATACTCGCCGAGCCCGAAATTTGTCGCCCGTCTGAGCTACTCCCAGAACATCGGCCGGCCCAACATCGGTCAGCTGATTCCGCGGACGAATGTCGACTACGACAACCTGATCGTTTCCACCAGCAATCCCAGCCTGCTGCCCCAGCTCGCCAACAACTACGATTTGGCCGCGGAGTACTATTTTGAGCCGGCCGGCCTGCTTTCGGTCGGAGTTTTCCGCAAGGACCTGAAGCAGTTCATTTACACCCAGGGCGGCGAGACGATCGCGACCGGAAACGACAACGGTTTCGGCGGACAGTACGCCGGCTATGCTTATGTCACGCAGCATAACGGAGGCTCGGCGAAGGTCGAGGGCTTCGAGCTGAACTATGCCCAGCAGTACACTTTCCTGCCGGGATTCTGGGCTGGTTTTGGCGGCTTCGCCAATTACACCCGCATGCGCGCGGAAGGGAATTACGGGGCTGGCAACACCATCTCCCTCACGCCCAATCCCGTGGGCGAAATTGCCGGGTTCAATCCCGAGACCCTCAACGGCGGCGTTTCGTATATCCGCAACAAAGTCACGCTGCGGCTCAGTGCCAACTACCGCTCGCGCTTTCTCGCCACGTACAATCCGATCGTCTCGCGGCAGATCTTCCGTGTCGCCCGCACTCAGGTTGACCTGAAGATGATGTACACGGTTTCGAAGCGTTTCGACCTCTACCTCGACGTGAACAACCTTTTCAACACCTACGACCGGCAGTCCGAGTTCGGCGGTGGCCGGCCAGAGCGCATCTACTGGTTGTCGCCCTCGCTCATCTTCGGCACGAACGTTCGTATGTAGGGGGTTGTGGCGGATAGGGCGGGCCCTTTCTTACGCAGTCGGATTTCCGTCCAGCTCGACCCTCGCCGGAGCGCCCGTGGTCAGAGCAGGGGCGATCGCTTTTTACCGAATGCTCCCGACGGGCTTCGTCCGACCAAAGGCGTAGTGTCACCCAATAGGGGACACGACGCCTTGGGTTCTTCGCGGCAGAGTTCGGACGGGGAGCCCCAAATGGGGTCCTGGCAAGAATCGAGAAAATGCCAGATTTTCAGCGGCGAAATGCACGTCGGCGCGATCGCATCCGCTCATGCCGCTCGAACCTCGGTCGGACGCCAATTCGATGGGGCAGATTTATTTTCGATTCTCGCTAGAACCCCTTTTTCAGTCGCCAAAGGATGAGATGGGCCAGGGCGGTTTAACCACGGATGCACGCCGATGGTCGCAGGCCAATGGGCCGGCGATGAGTGGGCAAGGCCCCAATTTTTTTTGGCCACAAATCACACGGATGGGCACAAATCGAAACCGGGAGGCTTGGGGCCCCCATCTGTTCCCCTCGGTGTAATTTGTGGCCAGAGGTGGCTCGTGGCTTCCTGGCTTCTGAATTGATTAGCGACTCAAGCCATCAATCTTTCACGAGGCGGGTTTCGAACTGGGGGTCGGTGCCGTCGGTGGGCAGGGTTACCAGGGTCCAGCCCTGCAGATTCTTGGCGCGGGGAAGGCCGAAGGAGACGGGCAGGGTCGACAGAAACCAGATCCCGTCGACGTGGTTGGTGAGGGAATAATGCAGATGGCCGGAGAGCATGAGCTGCACGCCGCCGCGTTTCAGGAGCGCCAGCAATCGCGCGCGGGGCGCGGGTTCGATGTTCCAATATTCCCCGCCGGGTTCGTCCGGCGTTTTTAGAAAAAGCGGGTAGTGGCTGAACACGATCGTCGGCGTGGCGCCGGGCTGGGCGAGTTCGTGGTCCAGCAGCGCCCACATCTTCTCCTCGACCGGTAGACCGCTGCCGAGAATCGCCGAGTTGATCCCGATGAGCCGGAGCCCCGCCTCGGGGTGCACGTAGAACGAGGGGCCAAGCTTGTCCTCGAACGCCTGCACTCTGGCCTCGGTCGGGCCCGCGTCCTTGCCCGCGATCCGCTTGCCGCCGACGTCGTGATTGCCCGGCACGTAATGCACCGGCGCGGTGAAGCCCGTGACCAGTTGCTTGAAGTCGTCGCTCTCCACCGGCTTGCCGCCTTGCGTGAGATCGCCGGTGATCAGGACGAAGCTGACTTTCTCCGCGTTGACGGCGGCGATGACGCGCTCGAAGCGACCGCGGTAGAGCGGTTGATCTTCGGCCGTGCCGCGGTTGACGTGCGGGTCGGAAACCAGCGCGAAGCGGATTGGCGCGGCCGCGGCCAGCGCAGTGGCGGCTAGGCCAAGACTGAGGAGGCAGCTGGTCCAGAATCCTCGGGGCATGGGGCCACGACACAGCCTGGAAGCGAAATGTCGAGCCGGCGACGGGTGGCCGCGTGCCTGACCCAGCCGGGAAATTTTGGCGCCAGACCCGCCCGTCACTTCCTCGCTCCGGAATTAACCGGCGTCCGGTCGGCTAATTCCAGGTGGCACCGGCCTCGATCCAGGTGCGGAGGCGGGCGATTTCCGCGGGGGAGAGCGGGGGATATTCGTCGCGGCGGCGGAGCGGCGGCATTTCCAAATCCTCGATCTGATCGGAGACGTAGCGCAGCAGATGACTGGCCGCGCTCCGGCCGGGGACCACCGCGGGGTCGCCGCTGCTGCCGCCCTGGAGCAGCCGTTCACGGGAAGCCAGGCTGAAGTCTCCCCGCGGTTTTTTTTCGTCGTGGCACGGCAGGCAGGAACGTTCCAACAGCGGCTGGATGTCGCGCGCGAAACTGACGCCGGCGGTGGCCGCGTTTCCCGGCGCGGGAATTTCCGCGCGCGGCCGGGCGGCCGGCGGCGGCACAAACCGCGCGACCAACTCCTGCGCGTCCGGCAGGGACGCCACGCGGCGCTGGATCGGTAGGGTCAGCAAGATCGCCGTCGTCGCCCAGGCCGTGCCCGCCGCGGAAATCCACTGGTCGCGGCCGTGCGGAAACTGGCTGTCGAAGTGGGTCTGGAACGGCCACGCGCGGCTGCGCACCCACCACGAACCGTCGTCGAATTGCGTGCGCAGCAGAAATTCCACACCGCGCTGATAGGCGGGCTCCCATACGCCGAGCTTGGCCTTCTGCAGGGCCACCAGCGCCGAGCCCGTCGCCCATGCGTCGGCGGCGAGGCCGGGCAGCTGCGTCCAACCGCCGTCCGCACCCTGGGTCGCCAGCAGTGCGTCCCTGAACGGGCGCAGCGCCGGCCGCGGCTCCCCGGACCAGACGAGACCGAGCAGTTGAAAGACCTGTTCGTTGTGGGTCTGCGGTTTTTGCTGCTCGAGCCACGCGCGGGCGCGATCCAGCGCTTCCCGGCCGGCGCGCTCCCGGCCTTTGGGCGGATAAAGCTGGAGCGCCCGGACAGCCCAGGCGGTGCCGACGATGGGGCCATCCTCCAGCGGCGGGCGGCGATCGAACGCGCCCCAGTAGCCGGCGGCGCGCTGCACCCCGATGAGGTAGTCACTCATCGCGGTCGTCATTTCGTCCGCCCGGTAACCGAGGGCGGCGAGGCCGTCGGCCATGTAGCCGAGGCTGACGAACGGGCCCCGGAAGGGCTCATCCATTTGGCGGGCCGGTTCGACGCGCGGCGCCAGCATGCCGACCTGCGCTACGAGCTGGCGGGCGAGCGCCAGCTCGTCGACGGCGAGACCGCGTTCGTGGGCGAGGCCGAAGGCCACGGCGGGGAGCGTTTGCTGGTGGCAGGAAATGCACTTCGCCTGGTCGCGGACGAAACCGTTTTCGAGAAAGGCCTGGGAGCTGCGCTGCAGCAGGGTGACGGCCTTCTGCGCGCTTTCGCGGGCGAGGGCCGCGCGGGCCGGACCGGCGGCTGGGACGATCCGGTTCGGCGGCGTCTTGGAGCCGGCGGGCCGCGCCGGCGGTTTCGCCCCGGCTTCGCGGAGAAAGCGGACGAGGGGCGTGTCCGGGCCGCGCTTCAAGGCGTAGCTCAGCGCGGTCTCGCCGGCCTCGTTGATGGTGTTGAGATCGATCCGGCGTCGGAGCAGGAGCCGCGCGAAGCCGGCTTCGCCCGTTTCGTTGTAAGCGGCCCAGAGCAGGGGCGGCGTCGCGTAGCCCACCGCCGAGGGGAAAGTGAGATCAGCCCCGAAATCGATCAGGAGCGACGCGACCTGCGGGTGACCGCTGTAGAAGGCGAAGTTCAACGCGGACCCGGCGAAACCCGAATCGTAGTTGATGTGGGCAATTTGATCGAGGAGCAGCTGCGTGAGGGCGGCGTCGCCCACGTAGGCCGCGGCGGCGAGCGGGGAACGGCCCGCTGGGACGTTCACGCTCGCGCCATACTGCAGCAGGAGCTCGGCGGTGCGCGAATCGCCACCGAGAATCGCCAGCGTGAGGGCGCTGTAAGGTCCATCGGAACGCGGAACGCTGGCATTGGCGTTCGCGCCAGACTCGAGCAGCTGGCGGGCCACCTCGACGGAGCGATCGCGGGCGACGGCGGTGAGAAGCGGCGTCAGCCCGGCCGCGGAAACGGCGTCAACGCCGGCTCCCGCCTGCAGCAGGGCGCGGACGATTCGCTCGCTGCCGGTGCCGTAATGAAGCGGTGTCGCCCGGGCGTGGTTGGTGGCGTTCGCGTCGGCGCCGCGAGCCAGAAGGTCCTCGACGGCCTCGGCGTCGTTGCGGAACGCCGCCGTGTGCAACGGCGTGTTACCGCGGGCGTCGCGCGCCTTGGGGTCGTCGGCCCCGAAGGCGCTGACGAAGAGGAGCAGCACTCCCACTGCCCGGCCCAGCCCTCGCGGGGCTCGACGATTTGGAAGGACGAAGGGCATGGGGTGGCGGGCAGCGAAATTCGATGGGTGGGCACGCGTCGGTTAATGTCCGTCACCTCCCGCCATCGTTAAGTCCGAGCTTTTCCTGCCGTAGCCTGGGGCCGCAACCAAAGACGACGGAGGAAATGACCTCAAAAGGCATGGCACAGCGGAGCCGCCATCAAAGCGGAGGGCCGAGCTCCGCCGAGACCGGCCTCTTAGTGTAGTCGTTAGTCCGGCCTCGACGGAGCTCGGCCCTCCATAAAATGCTCGCGCAAAGGGGTGATTCACCAAGAACGCAGTGCAAAGACTCAAAGGCGCCGACGCCGCCGGGCGCAGCGCCGTAAAGCGCTCGGACGATCTCCGCCGCAACTTTCAGACCTTTTTGTGGCAACCGGATTGGGCGGGTTGGCCAATCCTTCGATCCTTTGGGCCACAGATTTCACCAATGGCACAGATAGAACCGGGAGACTTGGGTCCGGCCTTTGTGCCCATCGGTGCAATTTGTGGCTCACGGCTGCTCATCGCTTCTTGGCTTCTGAATTAATCAGCAGCTAAACCAAATATTTCTTCACGGCGTCCTCGTTCCATTCGAGGCCGGCGCCGGGGCGGTCGGGGATGAGGGCCTGGCCGTCCTTGATTTGGACCGGCTCGCGGACGATCGGGTCGGCCCAGTCGTTGTATTCGAGGAACTGGCGCGTCGGCGTAACGCCGAGCAGGTGCGCGCTAAATTCACAGAAGATGTGGCTCGAGACGGGCAACTGGTGTTTCTCCGCGAGGGAGGCCGCTTCGAGCCAACCCGTGACGCCGCCAATCTTCATCACGTCGGGCATGGCGAAATCCGAGGCGCCGGCGGCGATGCTCTTGATCATATCGGCGGGCCCCCACCAGTTTTCGCCGATTTGGATCGGCGTGCGGATGGCCGCGGCGATCTTGGCGTGGCCGGCGAAGTCATGCGCGAGCGTCGGTTCCTCGATCCACGTCAGGCCGAGGTCGTCGAGTCGCGCGCAGCGGCGGAGTGCCTCCGGGACGGACAGCGACTGGTTGTAGTCGACGATGATGCCGATGTGATCGCCGACGGCGCGGCGCGCGGCCTGGATGACGGCAATGTCGGTCTCGACGGTGGGGTGGCCGATTTTGAATTTCAGCGCCTTGAACCCCATCGCGCACAATTGCTCGGCTTCGCGTGCGGTGGCGTCGGGTTGGTTAAGACCCTCGCTGCTGTAGGCGGGGAGCTCACCGGGTTTGCCGCCGAGCAAGGTGACGAGCGGCAATCCGGCCGCCTTCGCGACGGCGTCCCACGCCGCCATGTCGATCCCCGCCATCGCCATGCCCGTGAGCCCCTGCGGGCCGAGCAGCCGGAATTTTTGCTGCAGTTTTTGATCGAGGTCGGCGGGGACAACGGCGTCGCCCTTGATGAGGCTCTCGAGATTGTTGATGAGCTGGGTGAGCGGAACCAGCGCGAGGGGCGTGTAGGAAAAAACGTAGCTGTGGCCGGTGATGCCTTCCTCCGTCGTGAGATCGAGCAACGCGATGGGGTAGGTGGCAATCGTGCCGCTGCTCGTCGGATGCGGACGCCGCATCGGAACGTTGACGGCGCGGGCCTTTAAGCCGCGAATTCTAAGGGAGGGGTAAGTGGGCATGGGCGGAGGTGGAGCAGTGACCAATGTTCAATAACTAATGTCCAATGCCCAAGGACTGAGAAGTTAGAGCGGGAGTAAGGTTGGGTGAAGATCTTCTTCGATGGGGGTCTGGGTAAACCGCCAATCCAGTTGGCCACAAATGGCACAAATGGGCACAAATCGAACCGAGGCTTAAGGCGGCATTTGTGCCCATTTGTGAAATCTGTGGCCAAAGCCAACTCGGCTTGGGTCCCACAACGCTCAGCCCTGAACCGAAATCACCCTCACTTCTTCACTTTCGCATCCAGCTCACTGAGCTTGAACCGCGCGCTGACCACGTAGGCGAGTTCGCCCTCGGTCCAGTGGCCGTAGGTCGTGGTGACGAAGGTGCCGTCGGGCAGCAGCTCGACGCCGGGGTAGGTGGTGTCGGAGCCTTTCGTGTTGTGCAGGATGCGGACGCGGTACTGGCCTTCGGTGCCTTTCACGATGTCGTCGTAGGTGCCGACCCAGCCGACCCAGTCGCCGCGCGTGGGACTCACGTGCGTCGTGTCGCGGAAGCTGATGAAGAGCCGGCCGTCGGGCGCGTATTTGGCGACGTGACGATCGCCGGTGAGGGCCGCAGGCAATTCGCGCGGCTCGGTCCAGGTGAGGCCCTCGTCGTCGGAGAAGATGACGTAGGAATTGTACTGGCGGGAATTCTCGCGGAGGAGGACGGCGATTTGCTTGCCGTCGGGCGAGCGCAACGCGCCAGGTTCGCACAGGTCCGCATTGGGCAGCATCGCGATCGGCACGGGTATGCTCCAGGTGAGGCCGCCGTCCTTGGAGAGCGTGGTGTAAACCCAGAAGCGCCACGGCTTCGCGGCGGCCGACGTGAAGGAACTGTGCGGGCTCTTCATCGTGTTGGCGGCGACCTCGCCGCCGCGAATGAAGCGGCCGTCCTCGTGGAAGAAAGCGAGGTAGTATCCGGGTTGGTGAAGTTCGATGACGGTGCCCATCGCGACGATCCCGCCGAAGTCGCCGATGGGCTTCAGCTCGCTCCAGGTCGCACCGTCGTCTTCCGTCACCGCCATACGAATGGGATACAGCCCGCTGAACATGATGATGCGCTTTTTCCCGGCGGCATCGACGACGCGATGGAGCGTGGGGACTTCGACCGAGGTTTCCCATGATTTCGGCGTGGGGAGACGTTCGCTCCAGGTTTTGCCGCCGTCGGTGCTGCGCTTGTAGACGATGGCGCCGCGGCCATGGCCCTTGGGATAAACGACGAGCATGGTCTTGCCGTCCTCGAGCAGGACGGTCGTGGGATGGCCGAGATACTGGCCGGGCTCGCGATCGACGATGACCTGCCGCTCCTTCTCGCCGCTGATGTCGACGATCGGAATCGTGTAGCCCGGCGGGAGCTTGGTCTTGAGTTTGCTTAGCGGCGTGAGGGCGACGTCTTTTTTCTGCGAGCCGGTTGGCTGGGCGAGGCCCGGCGCGGCGAACACGGCCCAGCTAGCGAGAGCGGCGAGGAACAGGGGCGGGAGTTTCATGAAAAAGAAAGTCTTGGTGGGGAGGCGGCGCCCTCGCCGCGTCGAAATGAGCAAAACCGCGACGAGGGCGTCGCGCCTCCAGAGAAACCTGGGGCAAAAGTGCCTGACAGTCTCTAAGCCGGAGAACTGCGATCGTCCAGCAACACCCACGGTCGTCAACGCCATTGGCCCTGGCGCCCGGCCGGCAGGCGCATCTCACTTTCTTGCAGCTCCCGTCTGGTGGCTTGTTCGTAGTCCCGGCTTCAGCCGGAATCCGGGGAGCCCAACCCTTCCGCCTGAAGGCGGAACTACGAACAACTGCAGTCGGCAAGAAAGTGAGATGCGCTCCCGGCCAGCGATCATTGGACAGGTTTTGGGTGGCGGGGATTTCGTTTGGCACTCCGGGAGCCGGCGCCCAAGATCGATCCCGTTCCGCTCCGGCCCATCGGTCGTGCTCCTGTGCTCTGCCCTCGCTCCGTCGGTCGCGCCGTCCAAAATTCCCGGCTACTCCCAACCATGAGCACTCCCCCGGCCCCCCGTTTCCTTCGCGCCGCACTCGTCGCGGCGGCGCTCCTGTCTGCGGCTCCGCTGGCTTCCGCGGTGACCGAGCCCGTAAAGACCGACACGGGGCTGCTCTCCGGCCTCCCCACGGCCACCGGCGCGGTGCGGGCCTATCTGGGCATTCCCTACGCGGCGCCGCCAGTGGGTGATTTGCGGTGGCGACCCCCGCAGCCGGCGCCGGCGTGGAGCGGCGTGCGGCGAGCGGATAAATTTGCGCTGGCCTCGATGCAGCCGATCCGGCCGCCCGATCCGTTGATGCGGCCGCCCGACCCGCCCGCGAGCGAAGACTCGCTCTACCTGAACGTGTGGACCCCCGCGAAGTCGGCGACGGAGAAGCTCGCGGTGCTCTTCTGGATCCATGGCGGAGGCAATGTTTCCGGCACGGCCTCGATGCCGCACTACAACGGCGAACACCTCGCGGCCAAGGGCGTGGTCGTGGTGTCGATTAATTACCGGCTGGGGGTGTTCGGCTGGATGGCGCATCCGGAGTTGACGGCGGAGTCGCCGCACCGGGCGTCCGGCAATTACGCGCTTCTCGACGCGATCGCCGCGCTGCAGTGGGTGCAGCGAAACATCGCGGCGTTTGGCGGCGATCCGGCGCGGGTGACGATTTGGGGCCAGTCGGCCGGCGGGAGCAATGCGAGTGCGCTGATCGCGTCGCCGCTGGCGAAGGGCCTGTTTGCCCGGGCGATTCTCGTGAGCGGCGGTGGACTCGGGGGCGGGCCGGACAACGATCTGGCGAGCGCGGAACAGGGCGGGGTCGCCTATGCGAAGCGGCTGGGCGCGGCGTCGATCGCCGAGTTGCGGGCCCTGCCCGCGGAAAAACTCCGCAACGAACGACTCGGGGGGCGTGGCGGTGCTGGCGGCGGCGGCGGTGCCGTGGTTGACGGCTGGGTGCTGCCCGACTCCATCGGAAAAATCGTGGCGCAGGGGAAACACAACCGCGTCCCGGTCATCGCCGGTTCCATGGCGGCGGACATGCCCGGCGCGCAGAGCGATCTCGCGCGGTATCTCGAGCAATCCAAACGGATGTACGGCGACCGCGCCGGGGATTTTTTGAAAATCTATCCGGCCGCGACCGAGGCCGAGGCGAAGGCCGCGCAGCTGGCCGCGGCCGGCGATCGCGCCATGGCGTCGAATCGCAGCCGGTTCCAGGCCGAGGTGACGGCGGGTAATCGCGACGTGTATTTGTTTTATTTCACGCAGGTGCCGCCGGTGCCCGCGCAACCCGGCGTGATGAACGGCACGTCCGAGGCCGTGAGCAGTCTCGGCGCGTATCACGGCGCCGAGCTGGTCTACACGTTTGGCACCTTGAAGACGCGTGACTGGCCATGGACACCCGTGGACCTCGCGCTGGCCGAGCGGATGATGACCTACTGGACGAATTTCGCGAAGGCGGGCACGCCCAATGCCCCCGGCACGCCGGAGTGGCCCGCGTGGACGCCGGCCGGCCGGCAGCAAATGGTCTTCGGCGACACGAGTGTGGCGGGTCCGGCGCCCGCCAATCCCGGCGTGGATTTTTTCCTGCAGGCGCCGGCCCGGGGTCCACGCCCGACTCCCTGAACGCAATCCTCCCGGCTGTGACTTCTCCTATGAATTTTTTTTCCTCCGCTTCCCGCCTCGGCCGTTTCGTGATTCCGCTTGGGCTGCTTGTCGTTTTCGCGCGGCCGCCGCTGGCCGCGGCGCCCGTTTCTCCCGCCCTGGTGGCGGCGGAGTTTGTCTACGAGCCGGGGCCGTATCCCCAATGTCACGCCTCCACGATTGTCGAGTCGACCCGCGGCAGCCTGGTGGCGGCGTGGTTTGGCGGGACCGCGGAATCGAATCCGGATGTGGGCGTGTATGTCGCGCGATTCGAAAACAACCGCTGGAGCGCGGGCCGTCTTGTCGCCGACGGCGTGCAGCACGCGGGCAAGCGTTACGCGTGCTGGAATCCGGTGTTGTTCCAGCCGCGGGCGGGTCCGCTGATGCTTTTTTACAAGGTCGGGCCGTCGCCGGAAAAATGGTGGGGCATGCTGACGACTTCGAGCGATGACGGCCGGACGTGGAGCGAGCCGCGGCGTCTGCCCGAGGACGTGCTGGGGCCGATCAAGAACAAGCCGGTGCAGCTGGCGGATGGCTCCATCCTCGCGGGTTCGAGCACGGAGAACCCGGTCACCGGTGCGTGGCAGGTGCACCTCGAACGCTCGGCGGATCTCGGGCGCACGTGGGAGATCACCGCGCCCCTCAATACGGCGGCCGAGTTCAACGCGATTCAGCCCTCCATCCTCACGTATGCGGACGGCCGGTTGCAGCTGCTCTGCCGGAGCAAGGAGATGACGCTGACGACCGCGTGGTCACGGGACAATGGCCGGACGTGGAGCCCGATGGTGTCGTCCGGATTGTTTAATCCGAATTCCGGCAGCGATGCCGTGACGCTGGCCGACGGCCGGCAGCTGCTCGTTTACAACCTGCGCGATCGGGCGGGTGGGGCGCCGCGCAATCCGAAGGCCAACGCGCTAGGGGGCGCGCAGCCCAACGCCGCGGGGGCGAGCGAGGATTGGGGGGTCCGCTGGCCGTTGAACATCGCGGTGTCGCGCGACGGCGAGAAATGGGAGATGGTGCTCACGCTCGAGGACGAGCCGCGCCAGCACGGGTACGCCTATCCGGCGGTCATCCAGACGCGCGACGGTCGCGTGCACGTGACCTACACCTGGAATCGCGAGAAGATCAAACACGTCATCCTCGATCCGGCGAAACTCTGAGCGGGACTCCTGCCGTCGAACCGCGAAGGCAAAAGACCGTTCGTGCTTCGGCTAACGGGGTCATGTCAGGACATAGGACAAACCTGCGGCTGATCCGAGCGACCCCGGCGGAAACGATGGAGGCGTGACGCCAATCCGCTCGCGGCACCCATCTGCAGCCGCTGCGCGATCCAGCCGTTGGACGCCGACGTCTGCTGTTTCAAGGCCACGGCAAGGCGCAGTTTCTCGAGTGCCGAGGGCGGCACGGGCAACTGCGTTAACGAAATGCCCAGGCCTTGCGCCAGCTCCCGAAGTCGCTCCTCCCAAAGCTCCGCCCGGGCCAGTTGCACGGCGTCGCGATCCGCATCAAGGATTTCGAAGCGGCCCGCTCGTTCCACCTGGTTCCTGAGTTCATGGCGCAATTCCGCGCGGAAAGCGGTCGAACCGATGATCCAACCTCGACTCAAGCGGGCGAACCGTTCGTCCCGCGCCGACGGATTTTCCTCGGCCCATGCGGCAAAAAAAGCCGCGTAGCGTTGCCACCCGGTGCGCGAGTCGGGCAAGCCTCCGCTTTCCTGCAAAACGGTCTCGGCCACTAGCCACTCCGGCCGCCCCGGACTCGGAAACCGAAACAAGCTGCTCCAGCGATATTCGCCCAGTCGTCCGGGCGTCACGATTTTTGCCCGGAGCGGATTGAGATGAATGTAATGCGCCACCTGTGCGAGTGCGCGCCCGGGTTCGACGTGCTGCGCTTGGTAGCGCCCCTGAAACGGCCGCCCGTTTTCGCCCCGGTGGCAATTGAACCGCCTGGCCCACGTGCCTTGCAGCCACTTCATCCCTTCGCTGAGGTTTGGTTCCGGTGTCTCCACCGCGAGGTGAAAATGGTTGCGCATGATCGCGTAGGCGTGAACGAGCCAACCATAGCTCGTGCAGACCTCGCCGAGACAGATTGCGAACGATGCCGCTGCGCCATCATCCCCGAATCGCGCCGATAATTGCCGCGATTGATGACGTGGTAACACGCACCCGAAAATTCCAGCCGCAAAACAAACGCTGCATTTACCTCAATTTAGGGGGCAATGTCCTATGTCCTGACATGACCCCTTCCTTGCCCACCGCTTCACTTTTGCATCCAGTTCCGAGAGTTAGAGCGCGCGCTGACGACGTAGGCGAGGAAGACCCCGCACACGGCGACATCGATGATTCCGATCAGCCGGGACACCTCGGCCGGAACTGGCAGCAACAGTTCGGCGGCAAGCGTCGCCAGCAGCAGCAGCGAAAGAACCAGAATGACGAACTGAAACGGGCCAAATTCGTCCGGGGCGTGATCGTCCGGCATGGCGTTCAGCCTCACGCCGCAGACCCGTTCCGGTCAAGGTCGCGGCACGGCCGGCCAGCGCGTGCGACTGCGGGGCGGGAGACGCCCGGCAAGGCCCCCGGTCCGTTGTCATCCATTAGATGACAATCTCGCTTGGGCCGCGCTGGCAGAAGAGAGTTCAGTAGTAAAACCACCCGCCGGTGCGTCCTGACCGCGCACAAGAAAATCGTACCGCACTGAGGTCCAACACCGCCGAACGATCAACGCGACCTATTGCCGATTACCGGTGTCGGAGTCACGTACGGTCCACCGGTAGTCCGGCTTGGGCCCCCGGGTCATCCTTATCCATGAGATTTCCAACTTCCGTTCTTCGCTCTTTTTCGCGAATTAATTTGCCGCTGGCCGTGCTGGTCGGGCTGC